>NZ_JALGRS010000010.1:0-167827 GCF_022815565.1 Rathayibacter sp. VKM Ac-2926
CGACCCTCGGCTACGACGTCACCCTCACCCCCAGAACCGCGTGAAAGGTCACCATCCCTTTCCAAGTAGATCCACCGGGCCCGGAAGCCCGGTCTGCAGGCCGACCAGCAGGAGGGCGCCCGATCAGAGGCGGGAGACGCGCAGGTCGCGCAGGTGGAGGCGGTCGCCCGCGGCCATGCCGTCGGTGCGCACGCGGAGCACCGCGCAGACCGCCCACTCCGGCGCGGGGAGGGAGTAGGCGTCGTCGAGCCGGACTCCGGCGAAGGAGTCGCGGGCCGAGACGTCGGTCACCGAGTACCAGTCCCGCCCCAGGCCGTCGGCCCGTCGCGCCGTCGAGAAGCCGAGATCGATCGCGACGGATCCGGAGCCCTCGTAGAGCGCGTCCAGCGACGCGAGCACCCGCGCTCCCGCGGCGATCGGCACGAAGAGGTGGACCGCGCCGGAGCCCGACCCGTCCTCGACTGCGAGCGCGCGGAGCCCCGCGATCGGCGAGTCCCCCGCCGCGACGGACGCCCCGCCCTCCGCCGTCCAGTCGTCGGCGAGCACCGAGCGCGAGCCGTGCGGGTCGAGCACGCCGCGGATCCGCTCGGCCGCGTGGAACCGCAGCGCGGTCGAGGGCAGCGCGGAGGTGTCCGAGATCGTCAAGACGCCGTCACCGCGCGCCAGGAAGGGCAGCCGCGAATTGCCGCCCTGGAACTGCCCGCCCCGGACGACGGCCCGCTGGCCCCCTGCCCCGGAGAACTGGATCAGTCCGCGCTCGGCGTCACCGTCGACCTCCTTCCGAGCCCGGACGAGGAAGCGGCAGTCGGTGAGCGAGAGCAGGGCGCCCCAGCCGTCCAGCTCGAACCAGCCGTGGTTGTCGGGGACCTGCATCTCGAAGTGGCAGTGCGAGAAGTGGGCCTGTCCACGCGAGATCGTGACCGCGCGGCCCTGGTTCGTCGAGAAGGTGTCGAACGAGCACTGGTCGACGAAGAACTCCTGGTCGCCGTGGATCTGGAGCGCGCTCTCGGTGTTGCTGGTGAGGTCGCAGCCCTGGAACGCGATGCGCTCGCCCGAATCGACGGCGTCCTCGACCGCCACGACTCCCACGCGGTTCCCCTGGAACGAGCACGAGCGGAACTCGAGCAGATAGGCGTGCGACCCGAGCTCGACCGCCGTGTCGAAGCTGCGCGCGACGACGTTCGCGAACGAGAGGTAGGCGGGCTTCGGTCCGGGTTCGCGCAGGTGGGACGGTGCGCTCACGGCGATGCCGGTGTTCGAGCCGTTGCCGATCAGGTGCAGATCGCTCAGCACGGTCTGGTGCTGGCGGGTGTAGCCCGCGGCGGAGGACTGCAGCACGGGGCCGACGGTCTGCAGCGCAGGGCCCGTGCCGACGTAGCGGATCTCGCAGCGACCCTCGATGCTCACCCGGGCGTCCCAGGAGAGCGTCTCGTCGACGACGAAGCTCCCACCGGGCGCGGTGACGACGGCGTGGTGCTCGGCCGGGTCGACCCCGTCCTCCGGCACGGCGGCAGCCGCCAGCGCCGCCTGCCAGGCAGCGGTGTCGCGCGCGGCTCCCGCGGGGAGCGACTCGTCGAGGTGGTCGTGCACGTCGACGATGCGGGACGTGCCGGCGGGACGGCTGATCACCTGGACCGGCGCCGGTCCGGTCCGGCCGGTGAGCGCACCCGCGGCCGCTCCCGCGCCCGCACCGAGCAGGACGCCCGCCCCGGAGGCGAGCAGGAGGCGCCGGGAGTCGGAGGCGGGCGGGCGTGCTCCGGAAGCGCTCATGCGTCGTACCCCTCGACTCGGCGATCGTGCTGGGGCCGTCCCCCGTGCTGCGGCCCTCCCACTGTAGGAGCAGGGCCTGACGGTCTCCCGCCGCCGGATGCACTCAGGCTGAGGGGCGGCGCAGCCGCTCCCAGAGCGCGTCGACCTGGCTCAGGGTCTCCTCCAGAGTTCCGGAGGCGTCGATCACGGCGTCCGCGAGGGCCAGGCGGTCCTCGTCGCTCGCCTGCGCGCCGACGCGAGCGCGGGCGTCGGCCTCGGTCATGCCGCGCAGGTCGATGAGGCGCTCGACGCGCGTCTCCTGCGGGGCGTGGACGACGATCACCTCGTCGAACTCCCCCGCCCCGCGCGACTCGGCCAGAAGCGGGACGTCGTAGACGACGATCGCCGCGGGGTCGGCGGCGGCCGCCGCGGCGAACAGCTCCTGCGAGCGGAGCGACACCGCCGGGTGGGTGATCGCGTTGAGGTCCTCGCGGGCGGCGGAGTCGGAGAAGACGATCGCGCCGAGCGCCGCCCGGTCGAGCGAGCCGTCGGCGCGCAGGGTCTCCGGGCCGAACCGCTCGACGATCGCGGCCAGCGCGGGCTCCCCCGGCTCGACCACCTCGCGGGCGAGCCGGTCGGCGTCGACGACGACGGCTCCGAGCTCGGCGAGACGGCGGGCGACGGTGGACTTGCCCGAGGCGATGCCTCCGGTGAGGGCTGCGAGATGCACCCGGCAAGCCTAACGAGCGGCGCAGTGGACCGGACGGGGGTGGATCTCGATACGCCCGCTCCGCGGGCTACTCGATCAGCATGAGAGGGCAGTGCGGGCTTGTCGGTCACCAGGGATGCAGTGGGCGGCTCCACGCATGCTGGTCGAGTAGCCGCGCAGCGGCATATCGAGACCCGCGCCGTCCGCTCCCGCTGCAACGCCGAACGGCCGGCCCCCGAGGGGACCGGCCGTTCGTCGTGGTGGTGATGCTGCAATCAGTTGTTCGAGGACAGCTTCTCGCGCAGAGCGGCGAGCGACTCGTCGTCGGCGAGGGTTCCGCCGCCGGCAGCCGACTCGGTGTTGGTGAAGCCGCCGCCGACCGAGACGCCCTCGGAGACCGTGGCGGCCTCCTCCTGCGACTTGGCGACCTGGGCCTTGTGGGCCTCCCAGCGAGCCTGAGCAGCGGCGTACTCCTGCTCCCAGGCCTCGCGCTGGGACTCGAAGCCCTCGCGCCACTCGTTGGTCTCCGGGTCGAAGCCGTCGGGGTACTTGTAGTTCCCCTGGTCGTCGTACTCGGTGGCCATGCCGTAGAGCGCCGGGTCGAACTCGGTGCCCTCGGGGTCGACGTTCTCGTTCGCCTGCTTGAGCGAGAGCGAGATGCGACGACGGTCGAGGTCGATGTCGATGACCTTGACGAAGACCTCTTCACCGACCGACACGACCTGCTCGGCGAGCTCGACGTGCTTGCCCGAGAGCTCGGAGATGTGGACGAGGCCCTCGATGCCGTCCGCGACGCGGACGAAGGCACCGAACGGGACCAGCTTCGTGACCTTGCCCGGGGCGACCTGACCGATCGCGTGGGTGCGGGCGAAGACCTGCCACGGGTCCTCCTGCGTCGCCTTGAGCGAGAGCGACACGCGCTCGCGGTCGAGGTCGACCTCGAGGATCTCGACGGTGACCTCCTGGCCCACCTCGACGACCTCGGAGGCGTGCTCGATGTGCTTCCAGGAGAGCTCGGAGACGTGGACGAGACCGTCGACGCCGCCGAGGTCGACGAACGCACCGAAGTTGACGATCGAGGACACGACGCCCTTGCGGACCTGACCCTTGTGCAGGTTGTTCAGGAACGTGGTGCGGCTCTCGGACTGCGTCTGCTCGAGGAGCGCGCGACGCGACAGGACCACGTTGTTGCGGTTCTTGTCGAGCTCGAGGATCTTCGCCTCGATCTCCTGGCCGAGGTACGGCGTGAGGTCGCGGACGCGGCGCAGCTCGATGAGCGAGGCCGGGAGGAAGCCGCGGAGGCCGATGTCGACGATGAGCCCGCCCTTGACAACCTCGATGACCGAACCGGTGACGACACCGTCGGACTCCTTGATCTTCTCGACGTCGCCCCACGCACGCTCGTACTGCGCGCGCTTCTTGGAGAGGATCAGGCGACCCTCCTTGTCCTCCTTCTGCAGGACGAGGGCTTCGACGCTGTCGCCCACGTTGACGACCTCGGAGGGGTCGACGTCGTGCTTGATGGAGAGCTCACGCGAGGGGATGACGCCCTCGGTCTTGTAACCGACGTCGAGGAGGACCTCGTCGCGGTCGATCTTCACGACGGTGCCTTCGATGAGGTCTCCGTCGTTGAAGAACTTCAGAGTCTTTTCGACCGCGGCAAGAAAGTCTTCAGCAGACCCGATGTCGTTGATCGCGACCTGCTTGGTTGCCTTTTCGGTCGTTGCGGTTGTCATTAAGGGATGCTCCAGGATGGATGGGTATCGGGCGGCGGGCACCGACACGCCCGAGGGCGTGTCGCGGTGGTGACCACTGCGGAGGTGATGGGGATGCCGTGACCGGGAGGAGCTCGAGAGCCCGGACCGTGATCCCGGATCTCCAGCGCACCGTGGGCACGGCGGCGCCACGAATGTGACGTTCCAGACTATCGAACCGACCGGGGTGAGAGCAATCTCGAGGGGCCCCGTTCCGCGTGTCCTGGCGGGTTCCGTCGGTCGGCAGCCGCCCGACGGAGGTCAGGCCCCGGCGCCGAGGCTCGCGCGGAGGGTATCGAGCCCGACACCGCCGAGATCGAGGGCGCGGCGGTGGAACGATGCGAGCGAGAAGTCCGCCCCGTCGCGCGCGCTCGCCTCGTCCCGCAGCTCCTCCCAGATCCGCTGGCCGATCTTGTAGGAGGGCGCCTGGCCGGGCCAGCCGAGGTAGCGGTTGACCTCGAAGCGGACGAAGGCGTCGTCCATGGTGACGTTCGCGCGCAGGAAGGCGAGGGCGGACCCGGCCGTCCAGACGTCCGAGGAGCCGGGCATCCGCTTCTGCAGGTGCACGCCGATGTCGATGACGACGCGGGCGGCGCGCATCCGCTGCCCGTCGAGCATCCCGAGGCGGTCGGCCGGGTCGTCCAGGTAGCCGAAGCGCTCCATCAGCCGCTCGGCGTAGAGGGCCCAGCCCTCGGCGTGCCCGGAGCTGCCGGCGAGCTGGCGGCGCCAGGTGTTGAGGCTCGCGCGGTTGTAGACGGCCTGACCCACCTGCAGGTGGTGACCGGGGACGCCCTCGTGGTAGACGGTCGTCAGCTCGCGCCAGGTGGCGAACTCGGTGACGCCCGGCGGGACGGACCACCACATCCGGCCGGGGCGGGAGAAGTCGTCGCTCGGGCCGGTGTAGTAGATGCCGCCCTCCTGGGTCGGCGCGATGCGGCACTCGAGGCGGCGGAGCTCGTCCGGGATGTCGAAGGCGGTGCCCGCGAGCTCGCTCACGGCCCGGTCGCTGGTCTCCTGCATCCAGCGCTGCAGCGCGTCGACGCCGTGCAGGGTGCGGGCGGGGTCGGTGTCGAGGTGCGCGATCGCCTCGGCGACACTCGCGCCGGGCAGGATCTCGCGGGCGATCGCCTCCTGCTCGGCGGTCATCCGCGCGAGCTCGTCGATCCCCCACTCGTAGGTCTCGTCGAGGTCGACCACAGCGCCGAGGAAGCGGCGCGACTGCAGCGCGTAGTGCTCGCGGCCCACCGCGTCCTGCTCCGTCGCGGCCGGGGCGAGCTCGGTGCGGAGGAACCGCGCCAGGCCGCCGTAGGCCGCAGAGGCGCGATGGGCGCCCTCCTCGAGCCGCAGCGAGAGGGATGCGGGCAGTGATCCGGTGGCCGGAGCCGCATCGGCGGCCAGGGCCGCGAAGAACCCCCGCGGACCGGCGATCGTCTCGGCCTGCTCGGCGACGAGGCCGACCTGGCGGCGCGCCGGCGTCACCCCGGCGCCGATGCCAGCGCGGAGGGTCTCCGCGTAGCCGGCGAGGGCGGCCGGGACCGCGAGGAGCCGCTCCGCCACGTCCTCCCAGTCGCTCACGGAGTCGGTCGGCATCAGGTCGAAGACGTCGCGCAGCTCCTGAGCGGGCGAGGCGATCACGTTCAGATCGCGGAGCGGCAGCTGCGCCGCGTGCGCCTCGAGCGACAGCCGCAGGTCCGCCCCCAGATCGGCGACCGTCACCGCGTCGACCGCGTCGACCGGCTCGGCGGACTCGAGCTCGGCCAGCGCGGCGGCCGTCGCCGCCCGCGCCCGCTCCACGCCCTCCGGCGACAGGTCGCCGAGTCGGCGGTTCGCCTCGGCGCGGCCGATCGAGGTGCCGAGGGTGGGCTCGAGCTCGACGAGGGTGTCGACCCAGCGCTCGGCGACGAGGTCGACGACGGTGGGCTCGCGGGAGATGTCGGAGGTCATGCCTTCGAGCCTAGCCAGCGGTCCGGAACGGCCCGGGCCGGCGGGCGCCGCGCGACGTCAGTGCGCCGCGACGTCCCAGTCGGAACCGTGGCCGACCTGCACCTCGAGCGGGACGGAGAGATCGACCGCGCCGGCCATCCGCGCGCGGACGACCTCCTCGAGCACGTCCTCCTCGCCGGGGGCCACGTCGAAGATCAGCTCGTCGTGCACCTGGAGCAGCATCCGCGACTCCAGGCCCTTCTCGCCGATGTCGGCCTGGACCCCGATCATCGCGATCTTCATGATGTCGGCGGCCGAGCCCTGGATCGGCGAGTTCAGCGCGGCGCGCTCCGCGTTGTCGCGGAGGACGCGGTTGCCGCTCTGGAGGTCGGGGAAGGGGCGGCGGCGACCGAAGATCGTCTCGGTGTAGCCGGTCTCCCGCGCCTGCTCGACGACCGTGCGGAGGTAGTCGCGGACCGCGCCGAAGCGGACGAAGTAGTCGGTCATCAGCTGCTTGGCCTCGTTGCTGGAGATGCGCAGCTGCTTGGAGAGGCCGAAGGCGCTCAGTCCGTAGGCGAGCCCGTAGGACATCGCCTTGACCTTGTTGCGCATCGCCGAGGTGACGTCAGACGGCTCGACGCCGAAGATCCGCGCGCCGACGAAGCGGTGCAGGTCCTCGCCGCTGTGGAAGGCCTCGATCAGGCCGGCGTCGCCGGAGAGGTGCGCCATGATCCGCATCTCGATCTGCGAGTAGTCGGCGGTGATCAGGGTGCTCGCCTGCTCGCCGTGCACGAACGCGGTGCGGATGCGGCGCCCGACCTCGCTGCGGACCGGGATGTTCTGCAGGTTCGGGTCGTTCGACGAGATCCGCCCGGTCGCGGTGCCGGTCTGGTCGTAGCTGGTGTGGATCCGGCCGTCGGCGGTGACCGACTTCTCCAGCGTCTCGATGATCTGCTTGAGCTTGGTCGCGTCGCGGTGCTCGAGCAGGAGACCGAGGAACGGGTGCGGGTGCGACTCCTGCAGGTCCGCCAGGGCGGACGCGTCGGTCGTGTAGCCGGTCTTCGTCGCGCGGGTGCGCGGCATCGCCAGCTCCTCGAAGAGGACCTGCTGCAGCTGCTTGGGCGAGCCGAGGTTCATCTCGTGCCCGATCTCGGCGAAGGCGCGGTTCGCGAGTTCCACCGAGGTGGCGGTGAGCTCGCCGCGCAGGCGCGCGAGGACCTCGGCGTCGATCGCGACGCCGGTGAGCTCCATCGTCGCGAGCACCTGCACGATCGGCAGCTCGATGTCGACGAGCACCGAGAGCATGCCCTCGCCGAGCAGCTCGGTCTGCACGCCGACCAGGCGGTGCGCGTACCAGGCCTCGGTCGCGGGACCGATCGGCGGGGCGGTCGGGACGAGCTGGTTCGGGTCGCCCTGGATCATCGCCTCGTCGAGGTACTGCTGGACCTGGGCCGGCAGCGTCGCCGCGTGACCGGTGGGCTGCAGGAGCCACGCCGCGATGCGGGTGTCGAAGGCGAGTCCGGCCACCGGGAGCCCGGCCCGGCGCAGCGCCTTGACCTGCGGCTTGGCGTCGGCGAAGTACTTGGGGGCGTCGCTCGCGAGCCACTCCTCGAGCGCTGTGTAGTCGGGCCGGCCGGCGGCCCAGGGCACGAAGGCCGACTCCGCCTCGACCGACAGGCCGATGCCCTCGAGGCCGCCCTCGCCGAGCTGCACCTGCACGGCGACGGGCACGGTGCCGTTCGCGGAGACGCGGGCGAGCCAGTGCGCGAGCTCCTCGTCGACCAGGTTCCGCACGGCCGGGGCCGCGGTGACGACGGTGTCGCCCGCCAGTGCCTCCGCCGCACCCTCGACGCCCTCGTCGGCGGCGATCGTGAGCACGCGCTCCTGGAGCGTCCTGAACTCGAGCCGGCTGAAGATCTCGCGGACCGCGTCCGGGTCGATCGGACGGCGGTCGAGGTCGGCCGGACCGAGCGGCAGCTCGACGTCGGTGATCAGGCGGTTGAGCCGGCGGTTGCGGAGCGCGTTCTCCTTCTGCTCGCGCAGCTTCTCGCCGACGACGCCCTTGATCTCGTCCGCGTGGGCGATGATGTCCGCGACGGTGCCGTACTGGTTGACCCACTTGGCGGCCGTCTTCGGGCCGACCTTGTCGACGCCGGGCAGGTTGTCGCTGGTCTCGCCGACGAGCGCCGCGATCTCGGGGTACTGGTGCGGTTCGACGCCGTACTTCTCGAAGACCTTGTCGCGGTCGTAGCGGGTGAGCTGCGAGACGCCCTGGGTCGACGGGTAGAGCAGGGTGACGTCGGGCGTCACCAGCTGAATGGTGTCGCGGTCTCCCGAGACGACCAGCACTCGGAAGCCCGCCTCTGCGCCCTGGCGGGCGAGCGTGGCGAGGATGTCGTCGGCCTCGAAGTCCTCCTTCGAGACGGTGCGGATGTTCATCGCGTGCAGGGCCTCCTCGAGGAGGGGGACCTGGCCCTTGAACTCGGGCGGGGTCTCGCCGCGGGTGCCCTTGTACTCCGGGTACTCGCGGGTGCGGAACGAGTAGCGGGAGATGTCGAAGGCGACGCCGAGGTGCGTCGGCTTCTCGTTCTTCAGCAGCAGGATCAGCATCGACAGGAAGCCGTGGATGGCGTTCGTGTGCTGCCCGTCGCGGGTCTGGAAGCTGTCGACCGGGAGGGCGTAGAACGCCCGGAACGCGAGCGAATGACCGTCGATGAGCAGGAGGGTAGGCTGTTCCGGATCTGACACAGGGCAAGACTACACAGCGCCTCCGACACCGGTTCGGGCCCGGTCCCGCCCGTCGGCGGAGGGCCTCCGGGAGGCCCAGCACGAGGAGCACCGTGACCGAATACGCCCCCGCCGCCGCGACCGCCGCCCCCTGGGTCCGCCCGCCCGTCCTCGATCTCGAGGCGCACATCGGGCGCGGCATGGGCGAGCTCGCCGAGCGGATGGGCATCGTCTGGCACGAGCTCACCCCGGAGCACTCGGTCGCGTCGATGCCCGTCGAGGGCAACCGCCAGCCGGTCGGCATCCTGCACGGCGGCGCGCACGTCGTCCTCGCCGAGTCGATGGGCTCGATCGCCGCGAACGTGCACGCCGGCGCGGGACGCCTCGCGATGGGCATCGAGCTGAACGCGAGCCACAGCCGCTCGATCACCCACGGCCACGTGATCGCCACCTGCGACGCCATCCACCTCGGCTCCACCCTCACCACCCATGAGATCGTCGTCCGCGACGAGCAGGGCCGCCGCCTCAGCACGGTCCGCATCACGAACATCCTCCGCGACGCGCGCTGACCGCTCCGCTCAGTCCGCACCGGGGACGACGGCGACGACGACGGAGCCGAGCACGAGGACCGTGCCCGCCGCCGCGACGAGGGGCTTCGGCGAGCCCACGGCGACCGCCAGGAGCGCCCCCGCGAGACCGACCGTCACCTCCGCCGAGCACGCGACGACCATCGGTCGCGCCGCCGTGCGCTCCAGCAGCCACGAGTCCTCGACGGCCGGGAAGGCTCGGGGCAGGAGCGCGAGGAGGGAGACGACGACCGGGAGGACCACCAGCGGCGGTGTCCGCCCCAGCTCCGGCAGGCAGGCGCCCAGCATGAGCTCGAGCACGACGGTCGCCGTGACGAGCAGCAGTCCGAGCCTGGACCGGGACGCGCGCCGGGTCGGCTGCCGTGATCGGTTCGCAGGGCGCAACGATCGACTCCCTCCTCTGCGGACGGGTCCTGCACCCGCGCCTCGTCCGTTCTAGCGGCGGCCCGCCTCGGCGGTACCGCCCTGTCGCCGGACGTGAGCTGAATGGCGCGGGCCGCCCGCGGGCCGGCGGACGACGGGCTCCGCAAGGGTGTGCCCGCGCGGCGGACCCCGGCCGCGCAAGCACGACGGGCGACTCGGGCTCGAGGCCCGCGGACGAGGTTCAGCTCAGCGCTCGCGAGGCCGTGAGCGCGAAGGCCGTCCCGAGCACGAGCACGAGCCCGGCGGCGACGAAGGACGGCACGGGCGACCCGACGGCGGCCGACATCGTCCAGCCGATCAGTGCAATGCCGAGCTCTGCGGCGAACACTGCGCGCGTCGGTCGCTGGGCGGAGCGCTCGAGGAGGCGCGACCCCTCGACGAGCGGAATCATCCGCGGAACGAGAGCCAGGAGAACGAGCAGGAGAGGGAAGGGCACCTCCACTGCGCCTCCCCAGGATCCGGAAGGCGGAGCGTCGACGACGAGGAGAACAGCGAGCGCCACGGCGAGAACGAGGATCCCCGCTCTCGATCGGGGCAGGCCCCACGGCGACGAGGAGCGAGTCGAAGTCGGATCCATCTGCTCATTCCTTGCAGGGCTCGAAGGGCGTGATGCCACTACCGCGCGGAGGGAGTGGCGGATCGGCCGTCGGCACTGTCGCATCGATCACCGACCGTGCGCCGCACCCGACCTGCGTACTTTGTAGCAAGGTCAGGCACGCGGAGAGACAGCTGTCGCTCCGCGCCGGTCCTCGCGCGACGAGGACCGCGAGAGGCGACGAGGACGAGCGCGCTCTCGGTGGAGATGCGGGAAGCCGGCCTTCGTCCGACACGAGACGGACCGACTGCTCGACGTCGCCCGCGGAGCGCGCCGCGGAGCGCGCCGCGGCAGGTCCGCAAGCCCCCGCCGTGGCGGGGCGGGCGACCTAGGCTCGGGGCGTGACCTTCCGCGATCTGCTGCGCTCCCTGCCGTCCATGCCCTCCGAGTTGCCCGACTTCGATGCGGAGGCGGCTCCGGCCGATCCGGTCGAGCTGTTCGGGCAGTGGCTGGAGGCGGCGAAGGACGCCGGCCAGCTCCTCCCCCACGGCGCGACGCTGTCGACCGCCGACGCCGACGGGACCGTCTCGGCGCGGGTGCTCGTGCTGCGCGACATCGACGACGCCGGCTGGGCGTTCTCGACCCACGCCTCCAGCCCCAAGGGGCGGGCGATGGCGGCGAATCCGCACGCCGCGCTGACCTTCTTCTGGCCGGTGCAGGGCCGGCAGGTCCGGGTGGAGGGCCGCGTCGAGCGCGCGTCCGTCGAGGAGTCGAAGAAGGACTTCCAGCGGCGCTCCGAGGCGGCGCGCACGGCACTGCTGGTCGGCCGGCAGAGCGAGCCGATGAAACGCGCCGAGGACTTCGACCTGGTGACGCTGCAGACCGGCGTCGCCGTCGCCTGCTCCCCCGCGACGCTCGACCGCGACTGGGCCGTCTACCGCGTCGTGCCCGAGCGGATCGAGTTCTGGCAGGGCTCGACCAGGGCGGAGCAGGACCACACCCGCCTGCTGTACAGCGCACCCGGGGCGGGAACGACGGAGGCGGGCGGCTCCCCGTGGGAGCGCACCCGCCTCTGGCCGTGACGGCGCGGCCCTCGGGCCGCCGCCGCCCTACTTCTTGGGGCTGAGCTGCTCGATGATCGCCTGGGCGACGTCGTGCATGGTGAGGCGGCGGTCCATCGACGCCTTCTGGATCCAGCGGAACGCCTCGGGCTCGGAGAGGCCCATCTTCTCGTTGAGCAGGCCCTTGGCCCGGTCGACGAGCTTGCGGGTCTCGAAGCGCTCGACCATGTCTGCGACCTCGGCCTCGAGGGTGAGGATCTGGGCGTAGCGGGAGAGGGCGATCTCGATCGCCGGCAGCAGGTCGTTCGGCGTGAACGGCTTGACCACGTAGGCCAGCGCGCCGGCCTCGCTCGCGCGCTCGACCAGCTCCTTCTGGCTGAAGGCGGTCAGCAGGACGACGGGGGCGATGTGCGCCTTCGAGAGGCGCTCGGCGGCGGAGATGCCGTCGAGCTGGGGCATCTTCACGTCCATGATCACCAGATCGGGGCGCAGCTCGGTGGCGAGGGCCACGGCCGTCTCGCCGTCGCCCGCCTCACCGACGACCTCGAAGCCGTTGTCGCGGAGGATCTCCACGATGTCCATGCGGATGAGCGATTCGTCCTCTGCGACGACGACCCGACGGGGTGCGGTCTGCGGAGTTTCCTGGTCTGTCACGCCGAAGAGCCTACGGTATTCTCGACAGGCTCGTGATGAGCCGGTGTGGCGGAATGGCAGACGCGGGGCACTCAAAATGCTCTGTCCGAGAGGGCTTGTGGGTTCGAGTCCCACCACCGGTACCGCAGGCGCCCCGCGCGCGTCGCCACTTCGCTAGCGTCGTCGGATGGACGATTCCTCGGCGGCCTGGCCGCTCTTCTCCCTCGTGCTGCGCACGCCGCGCCTCGAGCTGCACCCGGTCCGCGACGCCGATCTGCCGGCCCTCGCCGCGGCCGCCGTCGCCGGGATCCACGAACCCGGCCGATCGCCGTTCCCCGCGGCCTGGGCCGAGGCGCCCGCCGAGCAGCTGCCCGCCGATCTCGCCCGCTACCAGTGGTCGCTCCGTGCGGCGACGCGGCCGGACTCCTGGCGCGTGGCCTTCGCGATCGTCGAGGACGGCGCGGTGATCGGCTGCCAGGACCTGCTCGCCGACGAGTTCGCGGCGCGGCGCACCGTCTCCTCCGGCTCGTGGCTCACGCGCGCGGCGCAGGGGCGCGGTCTCGGCCGGGAGATGCGGGCGGCGGCCCTGCTGCTCGCCTTCGACCACCTCGGTGCGGAGGTGGCGGAGAGCAGCGCGCTGGCCTGGAACACGGCGTCGATCCGGGTGTCGACCGGGCTCGGCTACGAGCCCAACGGCACCCAGCGCACGGTCGGCGCCGACGGAGTGGCGGTCGAGGAGATCCGGTTCCGCGTCACGCCCGACACCTTCCGCCGCCCGGAGTGGGCGCTCGAGGTGTCCGGCCTCGAGGCGGCCCGTGCGCTCCTGATCGCCGAGCCGGCGGCGGACTCCTAGCGAGAGACCGACCGCGCCGAGGCGCTCAGAACTCCGCGAGGCTCCCGCGCAGGCCGCCCCCGGGGTACTCCCGCCGCAGGATCCCGCGGCGGCGCAGGATCGGCACCAGCTCGTCGAGCATCCGGTGCAGCGTCACCGGGTGGAAGTCGCCGGAGAACGCGACGCCGTCGTTGTCCGCGTCGTCGCCGAGCTCCTGGACGAAGTCGGCGACCTCCTCCGCGGTGCCCACCACTCCGCTGCGGCCGGCGATCAGGCCGAGCCGGGCCTTCGCGGTGAGCAGGGCGCGCAGCGGAGCGTCCTCGTCGGCACCGCCGTAGAGGCCGGCGATGCTGCCGCGCGAGACGTGCTCGCCGAAGACCGCCGGGTCGACCGGGCGGTCGAGGTCGAGCGCGGTCAGGTCCGTCTCGAGGTCGCTCGACCAGGCGGCCGCGGCGGTGAGCAGCGCCGCGTCGTCGGGGTGCGCGGAGGCGTCGACGAGGCGCTGCGCCTCCTCCCGGCTCGAGACGATGATCGGCTTGAAGACGAAGAGGATGGTGAGGTCGTCGGGGTTCCGGCCGTGCGCGGCGGCCGCGGCGCGGGCCCGCTCGCGGTAGGCGCGGACCGTCGCGGTGTCGAGCGAGGCGAGGGCCAGCTGGATCTCGGACTGCGCGCCGGCGAAGTCGATGCCGCGCGGCGAGCCGCCGGGCGAGACGATGACCGGCTCGCCCGGGCCGGCGGCGGCCGAGGAGGACCCGGTGCCGAACGGCAGCGCGTTCAGCGGGCCGTCGAAGGAGTAGTGCGTCCCGCGGTGCTGCATGGCGCGCAGCCGGTCGCCGTCGGCGAAACGGCCGGTCGCCTCGTCCTGGATCAGCGCGCCGTCGTCCCAGCTGCGCCAGAGCTCGCGCAGGGAGTCGAGCCACTCGTGCGCGCGGTCGTAGGCGCCGTCGTGCGGGAGCGGCTCGAGGCCGAAGTGCCGGCTGCTGCCGACGTCGGTGACGACGTTGAGCCCGAGCCGGCCGCCGCTGAGGTGCTGCAGCGTGGCGAACTGGCGCGCCGCCTGATACGGGCTGTAGGCCATCGGGTTCACGGTCGGCGCGACGCCGAGGTGCTGCGTCGCCTCGAAGAGCGACGGCGCCAGCAGCAGCGGGTCGTGCTTGGGTCCGCCGTAGGCCCGGCGGATCCGGAGATCGAGGGTGCTCGCGTTCCCGAGCGACAGCGCGTCCTCGATGATGACGAGGTCGAAGCCGGCCTGCTCGAGCTCGCGGGCGCTGCGCCGGTAGACCTCCGCCGTCGTCCAGGAGTGGTCCCACTCCCAGCCGGGCTGCCCCCAGGCCTGCGGCCCGAAGCCCCGGGAGAGGAACCAGGCGAAGTGCTGCGGCCGGCTCACGACGCCTCCGCCAGCACCAGCGGCCGGACGGCCGCGGCGCGCAGCCCGAGCTCGAGGTCGGCGAGGAGGTCCTCGACGTCCTCGATGCCGATGGAGAGCCGCAGCAGACCGGGGCCGATCCCCGCGGCCTCGAGCTGCTCGGCGGTGCGGCCGACGTGCGTGGTCGAGGCCGGGTGCAGCACGAGCGAGCGGACGTCACCGAGGTGGGTCATCCGGGTGAAGAGGCCGAGCGCGTCCGAGAAGCGGCGCGCCGCCTCCTCGCCGCCGTGCAGCGTGAAGGAGAAGACCGAGCCCTGCCCGCGCGGCAGCAGGCGGCGGGCGAGCGCGTGCGAGGGGCTGGAGGCGAGTCCGCTGTAGTCGACGCTCGCGACCTCGGGCCGCTCCTCCAGCCAGCGCGCGACGGCGAGGGCGCTGCGCGACTGGTGGCGGACGCGCAGCGACAGCGTCTCGAGGCCCTGCTCGAGCAGGAAGGCGGTGAGCGGCGAGACGGTCGGCCCCATCCGGCCGGCGACGACGTGGCGGGCGTAGTCGGCGAAGGCGCGCTCGGGATCGCCGCCGCGCTCGATCGCGGCGGCGAGGTGCGGATAGTGCGGCCTTCGCCACTCGAAGCGGCCGCCGTCCACGATCACCCCGGCGATGACGGCGCCGTGCCCGGCCAGGAACTTGCTCGCCGAGTGCACGACGATGTCGGCTCCGTGCTCGAGCGGGCGGAGGAGGTACGGGGTGGCGAAGGTGTTGTCGACGACCACGGGGACGCCGGCGCGGTGCGCGACCTCGGCGACGAGCCGGACGTCCACCACGTCGTTGCGCGGATTCGGGATCGACTCGATCAGGACGGCGCGGGTGCGCGGAGTGATCGCGGCGGCCCAGGCGAGCGGATCGTCGGCGTCCTCGACGAACGTGGCGCCGACGCCGAGGCGGGCGAGGTTCTCCAGCAGGAGGTTGCGGGTGCCCTCGTAGAGGCTCGCGGCGGCGACCACGTGATCGCCCGCGGAGGCGAGCGCGAGCAGGGCGACCGAGACGGCCGCCTGGCCGCTGCCGACCACGAGCGCGTCGACGCCGCCCTCGAGGGCGGCGAGGCGGCGCTCGACGGCGTCGGTGGTCGGGTTGCCGACCCGCGTGTAGGTGTAGCCGTCCGCGCCGGCGAAGCGGTCGCGCGCCTCGTCGAAGGAGTCGAAGCTGAAGCCGGCCGTGAGGTAGATCGGGGTGCGCCGCGCGTGCAGCGCGTCCTCGACCGCTCCGGCGTGCAGCTGCCGGGTCGAGAAGCCCCAGCCGTCCTCGCTCGCGTGCCCGTGCCGTGCCATGATCCGCCTCCCTCGTGCCCGCCCTCCGGCAGTGGGCACCACCGTGGCAGAGGAGGAGGGCGGCGCGTCCGGCCGTTACCCGGCGTTACGCCCGAGCCGCCGGAGCGTCACCAGAACATCGTCCCGGGCGCGCCCTTGAACGGTCCGACCACGCGGGAGGTGATCCAGCCGCCGTAGAAGTCACCCGGCTGCGGCTGCACGGTCTCGCCGTCGACGGTGCAGGAGTCCATCCGCCCCGGGTAGAGCGCGACCGTGTCGACGAGCTGCTCGAAGCCCGGCATCGGCTCCGGGTAGATCCAGCCGGCCGCCTCGGCGACCGCTCCGCCGCCGCGGACCGTCAGGTAGGAGGCCGCGCCCTTGAACTCGCAGATGCTGCGACCGGGGGCGGGCTCGAGCGCGCCCTCCGCGAACGCGCTGCGCGGCAGGTAGTAGACGGGCGGGTGGCTGGTCTCGAGGACGCGGAACGCCTCCCGGGTGTCAGCGACGACGACGCCGCCGAGCCGGACCACGACGTGCTCGGCGGTCGGCTCGACCCTGGGCGGTCGCGGGTAGTCCCAGACGGATTCCTGTCCCTCGGCGGGGGGTGTGCGCTTCATCCGGCCCACGCTACGCGGGCGGGCGGCGGCGCCTCTCCCGCTCCCAGGCGATGCGCGGCCGGGCACGTCGGAGGTCCGCGGATCACCGCCGGGACGGCACGGGGTCGCCGCGGTCGCGTAACGTCGACCTTGCGCCGGAATCCCGAGACCGCGCGCAGAAGGATTACACGCGTGCCCGAAGAATGCATCCACGGTCTGGACATCGCTCTCTGCGACGTCTGCTCCCCCGCCAAGCTCCCCGAGCCGCAGGGCCGCACCCGGGCTCCGGTGCGCGTGCCCGGGACGTCCCGTGCGGCCACCGCGCGCGCCGCCGCCCGCGGCACCGCCCGCGAGAAGCCGCTCCCCCAGGTGGACATCACCGCGCAGCGCATCTACCACGTGACCCACCTCGACAACCTCGAGGCGATCGTCGCCGCCGGCGCCGTCCTGGCCGACCAGAACCTCGAGGGCCGCCCCGCGGTCGACGTCAGCGCCGAGACGACCCGCGAGCACCGCCGCGCGGTCCAGGTCAAGGACGGCGTCAGCGTCGCCGGCTACGTCCCGTTCTTCCTCTCCCCCGACGCCGCGCTCTGGGCCGACCTCCGCGGCGACCGCGTGCTCCCGCACTGGTCCCCCCGCGCGCACACCACCACCGCGTCGCAGTTCGTCGTCCTGGTCGGCTCGCTGTCCTCCGCGCCCGTGCTGAGCGACGGCGACGCGTCGCACGTGCTCACCCGCTTCACCGAGGGCGACGCCCTCGTGCGCACCTTCGCGCGGCTCCTCGTCGACGAGCCCGCGCTGCGCAGCGCCGAGGCGCTCGTGCCGGACCGCTTCCCGATCGAGGAGATCGCCGTCGTCGGCGTGCCGTCGGTCACCATGAAGAACAAGGTCAAGGCGATGTTCGAGAACAGCGGGGCCACTCCCCGCGTCGCGGTCTACCCGCCCTGGTTCCACCCGGTCGCCGAAGAGGAGTGACGCGTCGGAGTGATGCGGCGGAGCCGGCCGGAGCGGTCGGCTCCTACGCCCCCTCGAGCAGGTCGAGCCGGTCGGCGAGGTAGCGCTCGAGCGGCATGAGGCCCTGCTCGCCGAGGCCGGGTGCCCAGCGGACCACCACCCGGTCGCCGCGGAGCGACAGCGGCTCCTGACCGGCGGCGAGGCTCTCGGCGTCGATCGCCAGGCGGCGCCAGCCGTGGTTGACGATCTCGCCCTCCTGGAAGGGTCCGTCGAAGGCGGCCTTCCGGATCTCCCGGCGCGCCTCCTGCGACTCCGACTGGTTGTTGGCGTGCAGCGGCGCGACGGAGCGGGTGACCGAGCCGGTCGCGAAGACGTCGCCGTCGTGCCCGAGCAGCAGGACGCCGAGTCGCCAGGCCCGGGTGACCGGGGCCATCACGGGCGCGCGGCGGAAGCCGAGGATCGCGCGCGGCCGGCGGAGCTCGGCGAGGGCCTGATCGGGCACACCGCGGAGCTCGAGCTCGACGACGGTCTGCGCGAGCAGCTCCTGCAGCGCGGCGGCAGCGCTCGTCGCCTCGTCCGATGCCGTCATCGACCGCGCTCCCGTCCGCTCCCCTGCGCGCGACCGCGTCCGGCCGCCTCCACCAGCCTAGGACGGCTGACGGCGGTAGCGAGCCGGGGTCCGGAGACGCCGACGGCGCGCCCGCCCCGGAGGGTGGACGCGCCGTCGGGGCGGATCAGATCGCCGAGGCGAGGACCTCGTCGAGCTTCGCGGAGGCCTCCTCGTCGGTGGCCTTCAGCGCGAGCGAGAGCTCCGAGACCAGGATCTGGCGGGCCTTCAGCAGCATGCGCTTCTCGCCGGCCGAGACTCCGCCGGCCTGCTCGCGGCGCCAGAGGTCGCGGACGACCTCGCTGACGCGGTAGACGCTGCCGCTCGCCATCTTCTCCTGGTTGGCCTTGAACCGGCGCGACCAGTTGCTGGCCTCCTCGGCCACGTCGCTGCGAAGCACGTCGTAGACGGCCTGCACGCCGGCGTCGTCGATGATCTCGCGGACCCCCACGAGCTCGGCGTTCTCGACGGGCAGGGTGATCGTGAGCTCGCTGGTGTGCACGTTCATCGTCATGAACGTCTTCTCGACGCCCTTGACCGAGCGCTTCTCGAGCCCGGTGATCGTCACCGCTCCGTGGTGCGGGTAGACCAGGGTCTCGCCGACCTCGAATGTCATCATGTCGTGCCTTTCATCGTGGGGCGTGGTGGGAGGGAGGAGGAGTCCGGGGCCCGCAGCGGCGCGTCAGCCAGCCAGGGCGGGAGGAGCGCGACGAGCTGCTCGACGAGCTCCTCGTCGGTGCCGTCGAGGCCGCCCGCGAGCCAGGCGCCGACCACGGCGAGCACGCCGCCGGCCGCGAAGGTCGCCGTCAGCTCGGGGTCGACGCCGGCGGGGGCGTCGACGCGAGCGAGCACCTCGCGGTGGAGGGCGAGCACGGTGTCGAGGACGGCGTCGTCCGAGGCGACCCGGGCCGAGGCGCGGGCGCGGAGCCGGGCGTGGAAGGCGTGCCGGTCGACCAGCCGGTCGACGAGACGGACGTAGCCGCGTCGGAGCGCGCGGGCGCCGGTGCGGTCCGCGGGGTCGGGAGCGGCGACGTCCGCGACGACGAGGTCCTCGCGGAGGAGGGCGGAGGCGACGGCCGCCGCGTCCTCGAAGTGCGAGTAGAACGAGCTGCGGCTGATGCCGGCCTCGCGGACGATGTCGCTGACCGCGATGCCCTCGGCACGGCCGCCGTCGGTCTGCATGACGAGCCGCTCGACCGCGTCGAAGACCCGGCGGCGGGTGCGGCGCGTGCGCGGATCGGCCGACGCGGGCCCCGGGGTGACGGGTGCCTCCACTCCGTGCGGAGAGGCGGCTCGAGCGGAAGACATCTCCGGCAGTCTACCACTTCCCGGACAGGTGTTCGGAAAACCCGGCGAACTGGTGGGCCGGTCGGCTCCGGCTCGCGAGAAGTGGTTCGGCCCGCGGGATCCGGTGGATCCGTCGTGCCCGACGCGTTTCAGCGAGCCGGAGGCGTGCGCGGCTGCTCGCGCCATCACCTGTGGCACTCGGAACCGACTTCGGCACGCGGGGACGAGCTGGTCCGACGTGCCCGACGTGATTCCGCGAGCCGAACGGGTACGCGGCCACTCGCCGCACCACCTCCGGCTCGCGAAACCGGCTTCGGCGCGCGGGAACGCGCCGATCCGACGTGCCGGACGTGATTCTGCGAGCCGATCGGGCAGTCGGCTGCTCCGCGCGCCACCTCCGGCTCGCGAAACCGGCTTCGGCACGCGGGAACGAGCGGATCCGGCATGCCGGGAGCGATTCCGCGAGCCGGAGGTGCGCGGAATGGGCCGCGGCAGAACGGCGGAGTCCGAGCCCGGGTCAGCTCGCGGCGGTGCGCGTCGCGGCGAGGCGGCCGAGGCGGGTGCGCGCGGCGCGCTCACTGGGCGAGACGCGGCCGAGGTAGAGCTCGAGGGAGCGCATCAGCAGGCGGGTCGCGGTGATCGCGGGCCACCACGGGCGGCGGAGGCCGAGGAGGCGGCGCACCTCGGGCGACAGGGAGGCGGTGGCACCGGCGAAGAGCAGGGGGTAGATCACGCCGGCCTCCCCGGGGAGCTTCACCGTCCGGAGGAACTCGACCGCCTCGTGCACCCGCTCGTCCGGACGCAGCTCGCCTGCGAACCCGGCCAGCTGCTCGCGCAGCTCGGCGACGCTCTCGGGCGGGTTCTCGACCCCGAGCAGGCGGCCCGATGCGGCCCACTCGCGGACGTAGGCGTCGGCGCCGCCCGGGATCGGGCCGCCCCACAGCTCGTGCGCGCCGAGGAAGGCGTCGGTGAAGGCGTCGTGCACCCAGAGCAGCAGCCGCGGATCCTGGGCCGAGTAGTGCCGCTCGACGTCGGCGGCGTCCTGGTAGGTGCCGACGATCCGCTCGTGCACTCCGGTCACCCAGCGGGCGGCTCCGGAGGCGGTGGCGGTGTCGCCGAAGCTGGTGGTGAGCACCCAGCGCACGGTGTTGTCGAGGCGGCCCATCGGGTCCTCGCGGTAGCGGGAGTGGTCGTGCACGCCGGCCATCGCGCCCGCGTGCAGCGTCTGCATCAGCAGGGCGCGGACGCCGGCGACCATCGTCGGCATCGCGCCGTTGACCGCCCAGACGGCGCTGCCGGGGCCGAACAGTCCCGCGTCGTCGCCCGTCTCGAGGGCGGCGACCCAGTCGGGGCGGGGGCGGGGACGGCGTCGACTCATCCATCGAGTCTGCGCTCGGATCCTGGGTGCGACCGTCTCTTCCCTCACTCCGCCAGGGGTGCTACAGGGCATGAGGCACCCGGGCCGCCGGGCTCGTCCGAGGTCCTCGGATCACGCCAGGAGGTGCCGGCCCGCCTCACTCCCCCAGCAGCTCCCGCAGGTCGTCGGCGGTGAGCGCCTGCGCGAACAGCTCGCCCTCGTCGAGCACGGCGGTGCTCAACCGAGCCTTCCGCTCCTTCAGCCGGACGATCTTCTCCTCGATCGTGTCCTTCGCCACCAGCCGGTAGACGTTGACCCGGCGCTCCTGGCCGATCCGGTGTGCGCGGTCCACCGCCTGGGCCTCGGCGGCGGGGTTCCACCAGGGGTCGAGGATGAAGACGTGGTCGGCCTCGGTCAGCGTGAGCCCGGTGCCGCCCGCCTTCAGGCTGATCAGGAACACCGGCGCGGCTCCGGAGCGGAACTCCTCGATCACCGCACCCCGGTCGCGGGTGGAGCCGTCGAGCTGCACGAACGGGATCCCCCGCCGCCGCAGCCGCTCGGCCGCCCGCTCGAGGTACGAGGTGAAGGTGCTGAAGACGAGCGCCCGGCGCCCCTCGGCCAGCACGTCGTCGAGCTGCTCGATCAGCGCGTCGAGCTTGGCCGAGGGCACGTGCCGGTACGCGGGATCGACCAGCGAGGCGTCGAGGGCGAGCAGCCGGAGCAGCGTGAGCGAGCGGAACACGGTGAAGCGCTGGCGGTCGAGGTCGTCGACGAGCCCGAGGAGCTTCCGCCGCTCGCGCTGCAGGTAGCCGTCGTAGAGCACGCGGTGACTCGGGGCGAGGGTGACCTCGAGGGTCTGCTCCTGCTTCTCGGGCAGCTCGGGCGCCACCGCCTCCTTCGTCCGGCGCAGCAGGAACGGGCGGATCCGGCGGCGCAGCCTCTCGAGGCGCCGCCGCGCACCCTCGGAGTGCGAGACCGTGCGCCCCGCCGACAGGTCCGGCGAGACGATGCCGACCGGCTCGTCCGCGTGCAGGATCGGGCGGGTGAACTCCTCGCGGAAGCGCCGCAGCGACGGCAGGAGACCGGGCGCGGTCAGCGCGAGGACCGCCCACAGCTCGTCGAGCGAGTTCTCGAGCGGCGTGCCGGTGAGGGCGAGGGTGATCGGCGCCCCGACGCCGCGGGCGGCCCGGTGCGCCTGCGAGGACGGGTTCTTCACGAACTGCGCCTCGTCGAGGACGAGGGCCGACCACTCCCGCTCGGCCCACTGCTCGCCGGCCAGGCGGAGCACCGCGTAGCTGGTGACCACGACGTCGAGATCGGCCGGCAGGGCGGCGAGGGTGTCGCCGCGCCCGTCCCGGGTGCTGGTCACCGCCGCGATCCGGAGGGAGGGGGCGAAGCGCGCCGCCTCCGAGAGCCAGCCGGGCAGCACCGAGGTCGGCGCGACCACGAGGAAGGGCGCGGCGCGGACTCCGGCGGCGCGCGCCTCCTCCACCGCCTGCAGCATCATCGCGAGGGTCTGCAGCGTCTTGCCCAGCCCCATGTCGTCGGCGAGGATCCCGCCGAGCCCATGGCGGCGGCGGTGCACGAGCCAGGAGTAGCCCTCGCGCTGGTACGAGCGCAGCTCGCCGGTGAGGCCGGCCGGCGGCTCGACGTCGACCGGCGCACCCGCGGCCAGCGCGTTCTCGAGCACGTCCTTCCAGGCGTCGGAGGCGGTACTCGCGTCGGCGAGCTCGTCCAGCTCCTCCCAGAGCGCGGTCTGGTGCCGGCCGATCCGCGGGCCGGTCTCCCACTCCTCCAGCTCGTCGGCGCGCTGCAGCAGCTCGCGGAGCCGATCGAGGCCGGGATGCGCGAGCGAGAGGTAGGAGTGGTCGACGAGCCGGATCCGGTCGCCGCCGTTCGCGAGCGCGCGGAACAGCGGGCCGAAGGGGACGCTCGCGTCGCCGATCGTGACGACGACGCCGAGGTCGAACCAGTCGGCGCTCTCGGTGTCGGCCGCGGTGAGAGTGAGCGTGAGCGGTCCGTTGAGCAGCCGGTAGTCGGGCTGCTTCCCCTCGCGCTCGACACGCACGCCGCCGACGCCCTCGAGGAGCGGCAGCTGCTCGACGACGAAGACCGCCGCCGCCGCGCCGCGCAGGACCGCCGGCCGGTCGACGTCGGGGACGACGTCCGACTGCGCGGCCGCCAGGACGGTCCGGGCGCGGCGGAGGATCGAGTCCTCGAGCGCGTGGTCGCCGCCCCCGTCGAGCTCGCGCGCCCGGTCGGCGCTGCGCCGCCAGTGGAAGCCGACGCGGACGACGCGGCGCGGCTCGAACGAGACGGTGCAGACCAGCCGGGGCGGCTCGGGCTCGTCGAGCTCCATCCCGGCGTCCGCGCCGCGCACAGCGACTCGGCCGCGCAGGGTCGGCAGGTGCTCCGCCAGGAACTCGGCGACGTCCTCCGCCGGGATGCCCGTCGGCTCGGGATGGCGGAGCAGCCGCAGCTCCTCCTCGTCGAGCGGCTGCGGGGTCGGCGCGAGCAGCAGCGCGGTCGGGTCGCCGGCCTCCACCAGGTAGACGCCGTGCCGGGCGATGGGCCTCGCGGCCTCGAGCGGGCGCTCGCCGGCGTCGAGCCGGAGGACGGGTGTGAGATCTAGGGCGCCGGCCAGCTCGGAGGCGACCAGGGCGACGTGCGCGGAGGCGGAGCGCGCGAGAGCACCCGTGCCGGTGGTCAGCAGCGGGATGCGCAGGCCCTCCGCCTGCTCGAGCAGCCGCCAGAGCAGCGGGCTCTCGTAGTCGTCGAGGTGGATCCAGTCCGGGTCCTGGCCGAGGTGCACGGTGCGGGTGGCCCGGTGCAGCGCGGCGAACTCGGCGAACCAGCGCTGATGCGCCGGATCCAGCGAGAGCCGGTGGGTCTGGAAGTTGAGCGACTTCCAGGTGAGGGTCGTCCGGTTCCAGGCGCCGCCGCGGCCGGGCACGACCGGGCGGGTGGCGAGGCGGTGGTCGTCGCGCTCGGCGGGGTCGTAGGTCGCGGCGGTGACGCGCTCGCTCGTCGGCGCGCGCCACGGGTCGTCGGCGCGCCGGACCAGGCGGCGCAGCTCGAACTGCAGGCCGATCGGCGTGAGGGTCGGAGTCGGCTCTCCGGGCTCGCCGCCACTCAGCTCGCCCACGCGGGCGCGCCAGGAGGCGGCGGACTTCTCGGGAGGCATCGCCCCATGCTGTCACGCCGGTCCGACACCGATCCCGCGTCGGTGCGGCGCCGGTCCCCGCGCCGGCCCGGGTCAGCGGCAGAATCGGAGGATGAGCAGCAACGACTCCCCCGAGCCCACCGTCCTCGCGATCGGCAGCGACGAGCTGCGCGTGGCGCTGACGACCGCGGGCGCCGAGATGACCTCCCTCCGCGACACCGAGAACCGCGAGTACCTCTGGCAGGCCGGCCCCGAGTGGCGCCGGCACGCTCCCGTGCTCTTCCCGATCATCGGGCGGCTGCCGGGCGACACCCTGCACCACGACGGCCGCGACTTTCCGATGGGCCAGCACGGCTTCGCGCGCGACCGCGTCTTCGAGCTGGCCGGCGTCGGTGGCGACGAGGCCGTCTTCCGGCTGCGCAGCGACGACGCGACCCGCGCGGTGTTCCCCTTCGACTGGTCGCTGCTGATCGCCTACGCGGTGACCGGATCGACGCTGCGGATCACGCAGACCGTCGAGAACCGCGGCACGGAGCCGCTCGGCGCCTCGGTCGGCAACCACCCGGCGTTCGCCCTGCCGCTGCCCGGCGCGACCGGTGAGCACCGGATCCGCTTCGCGCAGCCCGAGCCGGAGGGCTTCCGCCGGGCTCCCGAGAACCTGCTCGTCGCCGAGCGCCACCCGGCACCGCTCGAGGACGGCGTGCTCACGGTGGACGACACGCACTTCGAGGAGGGCGTGCTGATCTTCGACGAGCCCCGCCGCCGCACGCTGACGCTCGAGGCCGACGGCGCGCGCTCGATCGCGGTCGACAGCGGCGACTTCGACGTCGTCGGCGTCTGGAAGCCGGTCGGCGCGCCGTTCGTCTGCATCGAGCCGTGGCGGAGCGTGCCGACGCCGGAGGGCTGGGACGGCGACATCGTCGACAAGCCGCGGCAGTTCGTGCTCGCCCCGGGCGAGCAGCGCGCCTTCTCCTACAGCATCACGCTCAGCTGAGGCTCCTCGCGCTGCAGCTGCGCGTCGAGGAGCTCGAAGCGGCGGATGATCAGGCCTTCGCGGGTCGCCCACGGGCAGATCACGAGCGTCTCGACGTGCAGCGCCTCCATGGCCGCCTCGGCGACGAGCGCGCCGGCCAGCAGCTGCGGGGCGCGGAGCGTGGAGACACCGGGCAGCGCCGAGCGGTCGGCCGCGCTGATCGCGGCGAGGCGGGAGGACCAGAGCCGCAGGTCGACGAGGTGCAGCTCGCGGCGGGCGAGCGGGCCCGCGGCGCTGGGAGCGGCGCCGGCGATCCGGGCCAGGGAGCGGAAGGTCTTCGAGGTGCCGGCCACGAGGTCGGGGGTGCCGAGGGCGAGGAAGGCGCGGACGGGTTCGGCGAGCACCTCGCGGGCGTGCCGGCGGGCGGCCTTGACGCTCGTGGCGGAGGCGGGGTCGCCGTCGAGGAGGTCGCGGGTGACGCGGCCGGCTCCGAGCGGCACCGAGACGGCGAGCTCGGGCACCTCGTCGACGCCCATCGACAGCTCGAAGGAGCCGCCGCCGATGTCGAGGTCGAGGATCGAGCCGGCGCCCCAGCCGAACCAGCGGCGCACGGCGAGGAAGGTCGCGGACGCCTCGGCCTCGCCGCCGAGCTCCTGGAGGTGCACGCCGGTCTCGGTGCGGACGCGCTCGAGCACCGCGGCGCCGTTGCCGGCCTCGCGGATCGCGGAGGTGGCGAAGGCGAGCAGGTCCTCCGCGCGGTGGCGGCGGGCGACCTCGTGCGCCTCGGCGACGAAGGAGATCAGCTCGCGCTGCCCCTCCTCCGTGATGTCGCCGGCGGCGTCGAGGTACGCGACCAGCGCGAGGCTGCGCTTGTGCGACCGGTACGGCACGGGCCGCGCCCCCGGGTGCGCATCGACGAGCAGCAGATGGACCGTGTTGGAGCCGATGTCGAGCACGCCGAGTCGCATGCCCCCACGCTAGCGCGGCCCGCAGCCGCCCCCGGACCGGCGGCGACGCCCCCGAGGATCGCACCGCATCGTCGGGCGCGAGCATGCCGCTCGAGCAGCCCGCGGAGCGGGCGCATCGAGATCCACCCGCGCCCGAACGAGTCTGCAGACCCGCCCTGCTGCCAACGCCGGGTCTCGATACGCCGCCACGCGGCTACTCGACCAGCATGGAAGGCACGGCCCTCTGGTGGGGCCACTGCGCATGCTCGGCCGGGGTGGTCTGGAGCGGCTCGCGCCCCGAAGGGGCCGCGGCCCTTGCACCCGACGCGCTGGCGGGCGTGGGTCTCGATACGCCGCTGCGCGGCTACTCGACCAGCATGGACGCGCGGCTGCTCGACCAGCAGGAGCGGAAGCACCCACCCCCGCTCCGGAGCGTGGCGCCCCGGAGGGGTCGCCACCCCTGCAGACCGGCCGCCGCTCCGCAGGGTCACGGGCGATCCGCGTGCCAGCGGATCGTCGTACCCGGAACGCGACCGGCCCTTGCCGACGCGACCCCCCAAGAAGCCGACCGCCGACGGACGACGAGGAACGAGGAGTCCGTCGCAGAAGGGCCCGGCCGCGCTAGCGACCGGGCCCTTCTGCAGGAACTCAGTGGTCCCAGTTCTCCACCGGCTCCGAGGAGCTGGAGGAGCCGACGACGTGCACGCGCATGTCGTTGGTGGTCCCGGCGCGTCCGGGGGGCGATCCGGAGACGACGACCACGGTGTCGCCGGCCTTCGCGAGGTTCTCGCGGAGGAGGACGGCGTCGACCTGGGCGAACATGGCGTCCGTGTGGTTCACGCGGGGCGTGACGTAGGACTGGACGCCCCAGTTGAGCGCCATGCGGCGGCGGACCGAGGGCTCGGGGGTGAAGCCGATGATCGGGATGCCGTGGCGCAGGCGGGTCATGCGGCGGACGGAGTCGCCGGACTCGGTGAAGACGCAGAGGAACTTGGCCTCGACGAACTCGGCGACCTCGGCGGCGGCGAGGGTGACGGAGCCGCCCTGGGTGCGCGGCTTGCTGCCGAGCGGGGGGATCCGCTCGAGCCCGTGCTCCTCGGTGGACTCGACGATGCGGGCCATGGTCTGGACGGTGACGACCGGCCAGGCGCCGACGCTGGTCTCGCCGGAGAGCATGACCGCGTCGGCTCCGTCGAGGATGGCGTTGGCGACGTCGGAGGCCTCGGCGCGGGTGGGGCGCGGGCTCTCGATCATCGACTCGAGCATCTGGGTGGCGACGATGACGGGCTTGGCCCAGCGGCGGGCGAGCTCGACGGCGTGCTTCTGCACGATCGGCACGGCCTCGAGGGGCAGCTCGACGCCGAGGTCGCCGCGGGCGACCATGATGCCGTCGAAGACGTCGATGATCTCCTGCAGGTTGTCGACGGCCTGCGGCTTCTCGATCTTGGCGATGACGGGGGCCTTGCGGCCCTCCTCCGCCATGATCTCGTGCACGCGGACGATGTCGCTGGCGTTGCGCACGAAGGAGAGCGCGATGATGTCCGCGCCGAGGCGGATGGCCCAGCGGAGGTCGTCCTCGTCCTTCTGCGACAGCGCGGGCACGTTGACCGCGACGCCGGGCAGGTTGATGCCCTTGTTGTTCGAGATGTTGCCGGGGACGACGCACTCGGTGATGACTCGGGGGCCCTCGACGGCGGTGACGCGGACCGCGACCTTGCCGTCGTCGATCAGGAGCATGTCGCCGGGGTTCACGTCGTCGGGCAGGCCCTTGAACGTGGTGCCCGAGAGCTCCTTGGTGCCGAGGACGTCCTCGGTGGTGATGGTGAAGACGTCGCCCTCGGCGAGGGGGTACGGACCGCCCTCGAACTTGCCGAGGCGGATCTTGGGGCCCTGCAGGTCGACCATGATCGCGACGGCGCGACCGGAGTCCTCGGCGGCCTTCCGCACGAGGCGGTAGATGCCCTCGTGCACGTCGTAGCTGCCGTGGCTGAGGTTCATGCGGGCCACGTCCACGCCGGCGTCGATGATCGCACGAATGGTCTCGTACGACGACGTTGCCGGGCCGAGGGTGGCGACGATTTTCGCTCGTCTCATTGAGGGGGTGCTCCGTTGTTCTGCGCCCGAGGGCGCGTCGTTAGCGGGGAGGGTGAGCTGTGAAGCTGGCGCGCGAAGACTATCGCGTCCGTGGGACTAGAGCGTGAAGCCCCGGTCGTTGGGCCCGACGGGCGCGGGCAGCTGGGTGGTGCCTTCGAGGTAGCGGTCGATCTCGGCCGCGACGGAGCGGCCCTCGGCGATCGCCCAGACGATCAGCGACTGGCCGCGGCCGGCGTCCCCGGCGACGAAGACGCCCGGGACGCTGGTCTCGAAGCGGTCGCCGCGGACCACGTTGCCGCGGTCCGTGAACGGCACCTCGAGCTGGCCGGCGAGGTGCTCCGACTCGGGGCCGGTGAAGCCCAGGGCCAGGAGGACCAGGTCGGCCGGGATCTCGCGCTCGGTGCCCGCCTTGGGCACGCGGCGTCCGTCGAGGTACTCGGTCTCGGCCACGCGCACGGCGCGGACCTCGCCGACCTCGTTGGCGAGGAACTCGACGGTGGAGGCGAGGTAGACGCGCTCCCCGCCCTCCTCGTGGGCGCTGGCGACCTCGAAGACGGTCGGGTCCATCGGCCAGGGCTGGCTGTCCGGACGCTGCGACGGCGGCTGCGTGCCGATCGCGAGGTTGGTGACCGAGGCCGCCTTCTGGCGGTGCGCGGTGCCGATGCAGTCCGCTCCGGTGTCGCCGCCGCCGAGGACGACGACGTGCTTGCCCTCGGCCGAGATCTGCTCGAACACGCGGTCGCCCGCGATGGCGTGGTTCGACTGCACCAGGTACTCCATCGCGAAGTGCACGCCGGCCAGGTCGCGGCCGGGGATCGGCAGATCGCGCGGGACCATCGCGCCGGTGGCGACCACGACGGCGTCGTAGCGCGCGCGCAGGTCGTCCCAGGTGATGTCCGTGCCGATGTCGACGCCGGCGCGGAAACGGGTGCCCTCGGCCTTCATCTGGTTCAGGCGCAGCTCGAGGTGCTTCTTCTCCATCTTGAAGTCGGGGATGCCGTAGCGCAGGAGGCCGCCGATGCGGTCGTCGCGCTCGTAGACCGCGACGGTGTGCCCGGCGCGGGTGAGCTGCTGCGCGGCGGCGAGACCGGCGGGGCCGGAGCCGACGACGGCGACCGTCTTGCCGGTCAGGCGCTCCGGCGGGTGCGGCTGCACCCAGTCGTTGCCGAAGGCCTGATCGATGATCGAGACCTCGATCTGCTTGATCGTGACCGCGGGCTGGTTGATCCCGAGCACGCAGGACGACTCGCAGGGCGCCGGGCACAGGCGGCCGGTGAACTCCGGGAAGTTGTTGGTCGCGTGCAGGCGCTCGATCGCCTGGCGGCCCTCGCCGCGCCACATCAGGTCGTTCCACTCGGGGATCAGGTTCCCGAGCGGGCAGCCCTTGTGGCAGAACGGGATGCCGCAGTCCATGCAGCGGCCGGCCTGCCGGCGCAGCACGGCGGTGTCGCCCTGCTCGTACACCTCTTTCCAGTCCATCAGCCGCACGGACACCGGGCGCCGCTTGGGCAGCTCCCGGTCCTGCACCTTCAGGAATCCCTTGGGATCAGCCACCGGTCACCTCCAGAATCCGTCCCCAGACGACGTCGCCGTCGGGGTCGAGCCCCTCCTCCACAGCGGATGCTCGCGTCGCGAGCACCGCGGCGAAGTCGCGGGGCAGTACCTTGACGAAACGCGAGACGGTTCCGTCGAAATCGTCGAGCATCCCCTGGGCGAGGGTCGACTCGGTCTCGGCCACGTGCCGCTCGAGCAGGTCGCGGAGGATCTCCACGTCGGCGCTGCCGAGCTCGGAGAGCGTCAGCTCCCCGGTGGCGATCGCGTCGCGGTTGACGAGCTCGCGGCTCAGGTCGTGGATGTAGGCGGTGCCGCCGGACATGCCCGCGCCGAGGTTGCGGCCGGTCGCGCCGAGGATGACGGCGAGCCCGCCGGTCATGTACTCGAGCGCGTGGTCGCCCACCCCCTCGACGACCGCCGTGGCGCCGGAGTTGCGGACCAGGAAGCGCTCGCCGACCATTCCGCGGATGAACATCGTGCCCTGGGTCGCGCCGTAGCCGATGACGTTGCCGGCGATGACGTTCGCCGACGCGTCGAAGGTGCTGCGGCGGTCGGGCCGCACCACGATCTGACCGCCGGAGAGGCCCTTGCCGACGTAGTCGTTCGAGTCGCCCTCGAGGCGCAGCGTGATGCCCGCGGGCAGGAACGCGCCGAGCGACTGCCCGGCCGAGCCGCGCAGGTTCACGGTGATGGAGTCGGCCGGCAGCCCGTTCTCGCCGTAGCGGACGGTCACCTCGTGGCCGAGCATCGTGCCGACCGCGCGCTCGGTGTTCTTGATCTCGCGGTCGATCACCACAGTGCCGCGGTGGTCGAGCACGTTCGCGGCGAGGCGGATCAGCTCGTTGTCGAAGTGCTTCTCCAGCTCGTGCTCCTGCGCGCGGCCGTGGCGGCGCGGCTCCTCGGCGCGGAAGACCGGGCCGACCAGGATCGGCGTCAGGTCGAGCCCGCTCGCCTTCCAGTGCTCGATGGCGCGGTTGACGTCGAGCAGCTCGCGGTGGCCGACGATCTCGTCGATCGAGCGGAAGCCGAGCTGGGCGAGGTACTCGCGCACCTCCTGGGCGATGAACTCGAAGAAGTTGACGACGAACTCGGGCTTGCCGTTGAAGCGCTTGCGCAGCTCGGGGTTCTGCGTCGCGACGCCCACCGGGCAGGTGTCGAGGTGGCAGACGCGCATCATGATGCAGCCCTCGACGATCAGCGGGGCGGTGGCGAAGCCGAACTCCTCGGCGCCGAGCAGGGCGCCGATGACGACGTCGCGGCCGGTCTTCATCTGGCCGTCGACCTGCACCACGACGCGGTCGCGCATGCCGTTGAGCATCAGCGTCTGCTGGGTCTCGGCGAGGCCGAGCTCCCACGGCGTGCCGGCGTGCTTGAGCGAGTTGACGGGGCTCGCGCCGGTGCCGCCGTCGTGGCCCGAGACGAGGATCACGTCGGCGAGGGCCTTGGCCGTGCCGGCCGCGACCGCGCCGATGCCCGACTGGCTGACGAGCTTCGCGTGGATGCGCGCCTTCGGGTTCGCCCGCTTGAGGTCGAAGATCAGCTGCTTGAGGTCCTCGATCGAGTAGATGTCGTGGTGCGGCGGCGGCGAGATCAGGCCGACTCCCGCGGTAGCGTGCCGGGTGCGCGCGATCCACGGGTAGACCTTGGTCGGCGGCAGCTGGCCGCCCTCGCCGGGCTTGGCGCCCTGGGCGAGCTTGATCTGGATGTCATCGGCGTGGGTCAGGTACATGCTCGTGACGCCGAAGCGTCCCGAGGCGACCTGCTTGATCGCGGAGCGGCGCTCGGGGTCGAGCAGTCGCTCGGTGTCCTCGCCGCCCTCGCCGGTGTTCGACTTGGCGCCGAGGCGGTTCATCGCGATGGCGAGCGTCTCGTGCGCCTCCGGTGAGATGGAGCCGTAGCTCATCGCCCCGGTGGAGAAGCGCTTGACGATGGACTCGACCGACTCGACCTCGTCGATCGGGACGGGCGTGCGGCCCTCCGTGTCGAGGGTGAACATGCCGCGGAGGGTCATCAGCGAGAGCGCCTGGTCGTCGACCATCTTCGTGTACTCGCGGAAGACGTCGTAGCGGCGGTTGCGCGTGGAGTGCTGCAGCCGGAAGACGGTGTCCGGGTTGAAGAGGTGCGGCGAGCCGTCGCGGCGCCACTGGTACTCGCCGCCGACCGCGAGGCGCTCGTGCGCGACGACCGCGCCGTCCTCGGGGTACGCGGCGCGGTGGCGCGCGGCGTTCTCCTCGGCGACGACCTCGATCCCGATGCCGCCGAGCTTGGAGGCGGTGCCGGTGAAGTACTGGTCGACGAAGACCTGGCTGAGGCCGACGGCCTCGAAGGTCTGCGCGCCGGCGTAGCTGGACACGGTCGAGATGCCCATCTTGGACATGATCTTGAGGACGCCCTTGCCGAGCGCCTTGATCACGTTCTTGACGGCCTTCTCGGGCGAGAGGTCCGAGATCATGCCGCTGCGCACCAGCTGCTCGCAGGTCTCCATCGCGAGGTACGGGTTCACCGCGGAGGCGCCATAGCCGATCAGCGTCGCGACGTGGTGCACCTCGCGGACGTCGCCGGCCTCGACGACCAGCCCGACGCGCATCCGGTTCTCGGTGCGGATCAGGTGGTGGTGCACGGCGGCGAGCATCAGCAGCGAGGGGATCGGCGCGAGGTCCTTGGTGGAGTCGCGGTCCGAGAGCACGAGGAACTGCGCGCCGGCGGCGATCGCCTCGTCGGCCTCGGCACACATGGCGTCGAGCCGGTCCTGCATGGCGCGGGGGCCGGCGTCGACGCGGTACAGGCCGCGGATCGTCGTGGTGATGTGGCTGAGCGGGCGCGGTGCGATGTGCTGGATCTTGGCCAGCTCGTCGTTGTCGATCACCGGGAAGTCGAGGACGACCTGGCGGGCGTGCTCGGCGCCGGCCGAGAGCAGGTTGCGCTCCGGTCCGAGGCCGAGGCGCAGCGAGGTGACGACCTCCTCGCGAATCGAGTCGAGCGGCGGGTTGGTCACCTGCGCGAACGCCTGGGTGAAGTAGTCGAACAGCAGTCGCGGGCGCTTGGAAAGCACCGCGACGGGCGTGTCGGAGCCCATCGCGCCGAGCGGCTCGGCGCCGGCCTTCGCCATCGGCAGCAGCAGCAGCCGCACCTCCTCCTCGGTGTAGCCGAAGGTGCGCTGGCGGCGGTTGACCGACGCAGGAGTGTGCACGATGTGCTCGCGCTCCGGCAGGTCCTTGAGGTTGATGCGGCCCTTGTCGAGCCACTCGTCGAAGGGCCCGGAGTCGGCGAGCTGCGCCTTGATCTCCTCGTCCTCGACGATGCGGCCCTGCTCGGTGTCGACCAGGAACATCCGGCCCGGCTGCAGCCGGCCCTTGCGGACGATCTTCGCGGGGTCGATGTCGAGGACGCCGATCTCGCTGGCGAGCACGACGAGGCCGTCGTCGGTGACGACGTAGCGGCCGGGGCGCAGGCCGTTGCGGTCGAGCGTGGCGCCGACGAGGTCGCCGTCGGTGAAGACGATCGCGGCCGGGCCGTCCCACGGCTCCATGAGCATCGAGTGGTACTCGTAGAAGGCGCGGCGCTTCTGGTCGATCGCGGTGGCCTGGTTCTCCCACGCCTCCGGGACCATCATCATGATCGCGTGCGGCAGCGAGCGGCCGGCCAGCGTGAGCAGCTCCACCGTCTCGTCGAACGAGGCGGAGTCGCTGCGGCCGGTCGAGACGATCGGGAACAGCGGCGAGAGGTCGCCGAGCTCGGCGCTCTTCAGCTGCGACTGGCGCGCGCGCATCCAGTTGCGGTTGCCCTGCACCGTGTTGATCTCGCCGTTGTGCGCGATCATCCGGAACGGCTGCGCGAGCGGCCAGGACGGGAAGGTGTTGGTCGAGTAGCGGGAGTGCACCAGCGCGAGCTTCGAGGTGAAGCGCTCGTCCGAGAGGTCGGGGTAGAACGGCTCGAGCTGGAGCGTGGTGACCATGCCCTTGTAGACGAGCGTGCGGCTCGAGAGCGACATGAAGTACACCTCGAGCTCGCGCTCGACGCGCTTGCGCAGGCGGAAGGTGAGGCGGTCGAGGCGGAGCCCGGCCAGAGGCACGCCGGCCGCGTCGGTGAGCTCGCTCGAGACGTAGAGCTGCTCGATCGCCGGCATGGCGGCGCGGGCGAGCGTGCCGATCTCGTCCGGCTGGACGGGGATGGAGCGCCAGCCGAGGACGGTGAGGTTCTCCTCGCGGGCCATCTCGGCGATGGTCGACTTGACCCGCTCGCGCTCGAAGACGTCGACCGGGAGGAAGGCGTTGCCGACCGCGTACTGCCCGACGGGGGGCAGCTCGACGGCCGCGACGGCCCGCAGGAAGTCGTCGGGGATCTGGGTGATGATCCCCGCGCCGTCGCCGGTGCCGGCGTCGGAGCCGACCGCGCCGCGGTGCTCGAGGTTGCGCAGCGCGTTCAGCGCGGCGTCGATGATGTCGTGCCCGGCCGTCCCGCGCATGGTGGCGACCATGGCGAGACCGCAGGCGTCCTTCTCGGCCGCCGGGTCGTACATCCCCTGTGCGGGCGGGGTGCCGAGGAACGGCGCGGCGGGGACGCGGGGCGAGGGCTGAACGGGAGCCATGGGGACCGTCCTCACGAGAGTCGTAGCGGATCGGGACGTCGCTGGCCCGCGGTGTGGTGGTGGAGGAGCGGCTCCCCGATCGGGAGGGCCGTGCATTCGGTGGTCGCGGAGCGGAGGTCTGGCGCCGTCGTCGGGGTCGTGCGCTCGCTCCCCCGCGGCAGCGCTTGTGGCTGAGCCGCGGTGGGGCGGACGGACGGAGAGGTGAGCTGGATGCGGGGCCGCGGGGGTGCCGCGGACCGCGTCAGCTGCGGGAGACCGTCGACTTCTCGGCGTCGGTGCCGGAAGAAGGAGTGGTGGCGTCGGAGTCGGACTCGACGTCCTCGAATTCTACCGCAGCCGGGGCGGGCGTCCACTCGCGGCCGGGCCGATAGGCCGAGGTCTCGCGACCCGGGTGCTCGCGCCGCTGGATCACGACGAGGACCAGACCGACGACGACGGCGGCCAGCGCCGCCCAGACGTTGGTGCGGATGCCCCAGAAGAACTCGCTCGGGTCGATCCGGATGGACTCGAACCAGACGCGGCCGATGCCGTACCAGATCAGGTAGGCGGCGAAGACGGTGCCCCACTGCAGCTTGAGGCGGCGCTCGAGCAGCAGGATGACCGCGATGCCGACGACGTTCCAGAGGATCTCGTAGAGGAAGGTCGGGTGGAAGAGCGTGCCGGCGGGCAGGCCGACCGGGAAGGCCGGGTTGCTGCTCTCGATCTCGAGGCCCCAGGGCAGGGTCGTCGGGAGGCCGAACAGCTCGTGGTTGAACCAGTTGCCGAGGCGGCCGATGGCCTGCGCGGCGAGCATGCCGGGCGCGAGCGCGTCGGCGAAGGTCCAGAACCGGACGCCGGTCCAGCGGCAGCCGATCCAGGCTCCGACGGCGCCGCCGATCAGGCCGCCGAAGATCGCGTTGCCGCCGTTCCAGATCCGGATGATCTCCCACGGGTCCGCGCCGGCGTAGAAGTAGTCGCCGGGGTGCGTGAGCACGTGGTAGAGCCGCGCGCCGATGATGCCGAGCGGCACGGCCCAGATGATGATGTCGAGGACGACCCACGGCTCGGCGCCGCGGCGCTTGAGGCGGGCGTTCGTCATGATCGTGGCGACCACGATGCCGACCAGGATGCAGACGGCATAGGTGTGGATCGAGAACGCGCGATCGAAGAGCGTGAAGTCGTACTGACTCCACGCCTCGGGCGGACTCGGGATGCTCAGCGGTACGGACACCGGTACGTCGACCTTTCGAAGGAGGGATCCCGCGGTCGCGGCGGCGCCGCGCCCCGACGGGCATCCCGAGTGTACTGGGAGGCGTCAGGCGCGCGGACGCGTGCCCTCTGCCAGACCGCGAGCCGTCTCCGCCACCGCGGCGACTCCCCCGGAGGCGAGCGCGCGCACGAGGGCCGAGCCGACGATCGCGCCGTCGGCGTAGGCGAGGATCTCGGCGACCTGGTCGCCGGTCGAGACGCCCACGCCGACGCAGGCGCTGTCCGAGCCGGCGGTGCGCAGGCGCTCGACGAGCGTGCGGGCGGCACGGTCGACGTCCGCGCGCGCTCCGGTGATGCCCATCGTCGAGACCGCGTAGACGAAGCCGCGGCTCGCCTCGACGGTCGCTCGCAGGCGCTCGTCGCTCGAGGAGGGGGCGGCGAGGAAGACCCGGTCGAGGCCGAGGCGCTCGGAGACGGCCATCCACTCCGCGCCCTCGTCGGGGATGAGGTCGGGCGTGATCAGGCCGGAGCCGCCGGCCTCGGCGAGGTCGGTGGCGAAGCGCTCGACGCCGTACTGCAGCACGGGGTTGTAGTACGTCATCACCAGCACCGGCACGTCCACGCGGGCGCGGATCTCGCGGACCGCGTCGAAGCCGTGGCGCAGGCGGAAGCCGCCGGCGAGGGCGGCCTGGGTCGCCTCCTGGATGACGGGGCCGTCCATGACCGGGTCGGAGTAGGGCAGGCCGAGCTCGATCGCGTCCACGCCGTTCTCGGCGAGGGCCACTGCGGCGTCGATGCTCGTCGCGAGGTCCGGGAAGCCGGCGGGCAGGTAGCCGATCAGGGCGCCCGCGGCCTCCTGGTTGCGGCGGCGGACGGTCTCGGCGACGCTCGGGCCGACGCCGCTCACGACTGCACCGCGCCCTGGTCGACGAGTCCGAAGTAGCGCGCGGCGGTCGTCATGTCCTTGTCGCCGCGGCCGGAGAGGTTGACCAGGATGGTCGCGTCGGGGCCGAGCTCGCGGCCGAGCTCGAGCGTTCCGGCGAGGGCGTGCGCCGACTCGATCGCGGGGATGATGCCCTCGGTGCGGCTGAGCAGCATCAGGGCGTCCATCGCGGCGGAGTCGGTGACCGCGCGGTAGTCGGCGCGGCCGATGCTCGAGAGCCAGGCGTGCTCGGGGCCGACGCCCGGGTAGTCGAGACCGGCCGAGATCGAGTGCGACTCGATGGTCTGGCCGTCCTCGTCCTGGAGCAGGAAGCTGCGGGCGCCGTGCAGGACGCCGGGGCGGCCCTTGCTGATGGTCGCCGCGTGGCGCGGGGTCTCGATGCCGTCGCCGCCGGCCTCGAAGCCGACCAGTCTGACCTCGGGGTCGTCGAGGAACGCGTGGAAGATGCCCATCGCGTTGGAGCCGCCGCCGACGCAGGCGGTGACGGCGGTGGGCAGGGCGCCGGTGAGCGCGAGGACCTGCTCGCGCGCCTCCTCGCCGATGATCTTCTGGAAGTCGCGCACCATCGCCGGGAAGGGGTGCGGGCCGGCCACGGTGCCGAAGACGTAGTTCGTCGTCTCGACGTTGGTCACCCAGTCGCGCATCGCGTCGTTGATCGCGTCCTTGAGGGTGCGCGAGCCCGTGGTCACCGAGACGACCTCGGCGCCGAGCAGGCGCATCCGGGCGACGTTGAGCGCCTGGCGCTCGGTGTCGACCTCGCCCATGTAGACGACGCAGTCGAGGCCGAAGAGCGCGGCGGCGGTGGCGGTGGCCACGCCGTGCTGGCCGGCGCCGGTCTCGGCGATCACGCGGGTCTTGCCGATGCGCTTGGTCAGCAGCGCCTGGCCGAGCACGTTGTTGATCTTGTGCGAGCCGGTGTGGTTGAGGTCTTCGCGCTTGAGGATGATCCGCGCACCGCCCGCGTGCTCGGCGAAGCGCGGCACCTCGGTGATGATCGAGGGCCGGCCGGTGTAGCTGCGGTGCAGCTCGGTCAGCTCGGCGCGGAACGCCGGGTCGACCTTGGTGCGCTCGTACTCGGCGCTCAGCTCGTCGAGCGCCTTCACGAGCGACTCGGGGACGTAGCGTCCGCCGAAGTCGCCGAAGTAGGGACCGAGTTCGTCTCGGAGTGCCATGGCAGTGCCGCCTATCGGTGGATCGTGGTCAGTGCGCCAGGAAGCCGGCGAGGGTGGAGACGGGGTCGCCGCCGGTGACGAGGGCCTCGCCGACGAGGACGACGTCCGCGCCGGAGCGGCGGTAGTGCGCGACGTCGTCGGCCGAGAGGACCGCCGACTCCGCGACCTTGACGGCGTCGGCCGGGAAGCGCTCGGAGAGCCGGCCGAAGAGGTCGCGGTCGAGCTCGAAGGTGGAGAGGTCGCGGGCGTTGACCCCGATCAGGCGCGCGCCGAGGTCGGCGGCCCGCTCGAGCTCGTCGCCCGAGTGGGTCTCGACCAGCGGGGTCATCCCGAGCTCGAGGACGAGGGCGTGCAGCTCGGCCAGCACGGGCTGCTCGAGCGCGGCGACGATGAGCAGGACGAGGTCCGCTCCGGAGGCGCGCGCCTCGAGCACCTGGTAGGGCTCGGCGATGAAGTCCTTGCGCAGGACCGGGATCGACACCTTCGCGCGGACGGCCTCGAGGTCGGCGAGGGAGCCCTTGAAGCGGCGCTCCTCGGTGAGGACGCTGATCGCGCTCGCTCCCCCGAGCTCGTACTGCCCGGCGAGCAGCGCGGGGTCGGGGATCTCGGCGAGGGCGCCGCGGGACGGGCTGGACCGCTTGACCTCGGCGATGATCCTGACGCGCTCGGCCGGAGCCAGCGCGGCGAGGGCGTCGAGGGCGGGCGGGCGCTCGGCGGCACGCCGCTCGAGGGCGGCGAGCGGGACGGTCTCGCGACGCCGGGCCGCGTCGGCCAGGGCGCCGGCGGTCAGATCGCCGAGCACTCTACGCGCGCGCCTTCGGGTTGGCCTTCGCGCCGTCGACGCCGTAGCCCAGGCGGGCCAGGATCACGCCGACGAGGAGGCCGACCACGACGAGTCCGGCGGACAGCCAGACGACGAGGGGCAGGTCGAACCAGAAGGCGATCGTGCCGACCGTGAAGCCGACCAGCATGATGACGACGGCCGTCCACGCTGCGGGCGAGTGGCCGTGGTTGTCGTCGTCGTGCTCGGTGCTCATGGCTCTCCTCCTGGACGTGCGTGGGAACCAGAGCAGTCTAGCGGCTCGCGCCCGAAGGGCCCGCCGACCGGCGGGCACCGCTGAAGCCCGCTCAGCGGGCGGACGTCGGGTCGTCGCCGCGGGACAGCTCGTCCCAGGAGACGACGGGATCGATGTCGCCGTCGTCGGTCTGCACGGTCGTCGCACCGTGGCCGTAGCCGTCGGCGGGCTCGAACCGGGAGGCGCGCTTCTTCTTCGCGCCGGGCCAGCGCCGGACCGTGACGAGCACGAGCACGCCGATGACCGCGGTCAGCACGCCGGCCACCAGCGCGACGACCGGCCAGGCGGTGACGGAGGACGAGGCGACGAGCGCGGCGACCGACTCCCGGCCCGCGATCGCGGTCGCATCGGTGACCAGCGACGAGCCGGCGCGCACGGGATCGGCGAGCGCGGTCGAGGCGGCCAGGACGACCGAGCCGCCGAGGACGATCTGCAGCAGCCCGAGGACGATCCGGAAGGCCGGCCCGGCGATGGCGAGCGCGGCCGCGAGAGCGAGCCCGGCGAGGGCCAGGGCCGACAGGGCCGGCGCGGCGACGGTGCCGACGACGGAGAGCGCCCGGCCGTCGCCGACGCCCGGGGTGAGCACGAGCGTTGCCCAGGGCTGGGTGGAGGCGGTGAGCTCGAGCGCGGCGAGCAGCACGATCCCGAGGATCGCGGAGTACTTGAGGCGCCGGCCGCTCACGCCTGCGGCCCGAGGTCCGTCACCGGGGCGAGCGGATCGACGTCGAAGCAGGAGTGCTCGCCGGTGTGGCAGGCGGCACCGATCTGCTCGACCTGCACGAGAAGCGTGTCGGCGTCGCAGTCCAGCGCGGCCCCGCGGACGTACTGGGCGTGCCCGGAGGTGTCGCCCTTCCGCCAGTACTCCCGGCGGGAGCGCGACCAGAAGGTCACCCGGCCCTCGGTCAGCGTGCGGCGCAGCGCCTCGCGGTCCATCCACCCGAGCATCAGCACCTCGCCGGTGTCGTGCTGCTGAATGACGGCGGGCAGGAGGCCGCTCGCGTCGAAGGTGGCGCGGTCGAGGACCGCGGTGAGGTCGTCGGGGGTCGTCGTGCCGTCGGTCGTCGACTCGGTGCTCATCGGCGGATCTCGATCCCGGAGTCGTCGAGGGCGCGCTTCACGTCGCCGATCGTCAGCTCGCGATTGTGGAAGACGGAGGCGGCGAGCACCGCGTCGGCGCCCGCCTCGATGGCGGGGGCGAAGTGCTCGACGGCGCCGGCGCCGCCCGAGGCGATCACCGGCACGGTGCTCAGCTCGCGCATCGCCGTGATCAGCGGCAGGTCGAAGCCCTGCTTGGTGCCGTCGGCGTCGATGGAGTTGACCAGCAGCTCGCCGGCACCGCGCTCGACGGCCTCCGCCGCCCAGGCGAGGGCGTCGAGCGTCGTCTCGCGGCGACCGCCGTGGGTGGTGACGACGAAGCCGGAGGGCGTGGCGTCGCTCCGCTTCACATCGAGCGAGAGCACCAGCACCTGCGCGCCGAAGACGTCGGCGATCTCGCCGATCAGCTCGGGGCGGGCGATCGCAGCGGAGTTGACCCCCACCTTGTCGGCGCCGTGCGCGAGCAGGCGCGAGACGTCCTCGACGGAGCGCACTCCCCCGCCGACGGTGAGCGGGATGAAGACCTGCTCGGCGGTCGCGCGGACGACCTCGTAGGTGGTGGAGCGGTCGTCGACGGTGGCCGTGACGTCGAGGAAGGTCAGCTCGTCGGCGCCCTGCTCGAAGTACAGCCGGGCGAGCTCGACCGGGTCGCCGGCGTCGCGCAGGTTCTGGAAGTTGACGCCCTTGACGACGCGGCCGGCGGCCACGTCGAGGCACGGGATGACGCGGACGGCGAGACTCATCGCTCCCCCTCCTAGAGGCGTGCGGCGTGGATCGAGGTGACCAGGATCGCGCGGGCGCCGAGGTCGTAGAGGCGGTCCATCACCTGGTTCATGTCGGCGCGCGGCACCATGACCCGCACGGCGACCCACTCGGGGTCGTGCAGCGGCGAGACGGTCGGCGACTCGAAGCCGGGCGCGAGCGCGGTGGCGGTCTCGAGCAGCGCGACGGGGCAGTCGTAGTCGAGCAGCACGTACTCGCGAGCCACGAGGACGCCCTGCAGGCGGCGCAGCAGGACCGGGATGCCCTCGGGCTCGCCCGCGCCGGAGACGAGGACGGCCGTGGACTTCAGGATGACGGGGCCGAAGATCTCCAGGCCCGCCTTCCGCAGCGTGGTGCCGGTCTCGACGACATCGGCGATCACGTCCGCGACGCCGAGCTGGATGGCCGACTCGACCGCGCCGTCCAGCCGGATGAGGGTGACCTCGACGCCGTGCTCGCGCAGGAAGCGGCCGACGAGACCGGGGTAGCTGGTCGCGACGCGGAGGCCGTCGATCTGCTGCAGCTCGGTGTAGCGGCCGGCCGGACCGGCGAAGCGGAAGGTCGAGTCGGCGAAGCCGAGGCTGGCGATCTCGCGCGCCTCGGAGCCGGAGTCGATCAGCAGGTCGCGGCCGGTGACGCCGACGTCGAGCGCGCCGGAGCCGACGTAGGTGGCGATGTCGCGCGGGCGGAGGTAGAAGAACTCGACGCCGTTGCGCTCGTCGACGACGTGCAGCTCCTTGGGGTCGCGGCGGCCGGTGTAGCCGGCCTCGGCCAGCATCTGGCCGGCGGTCTCGGAGAGCGAGCCCTTGTTCGGGACGGCGACGCGCAGGAGCGCGGGCGGGGCGGTCGTGCCGGTGGTGTCAGGAGTGGTGGGGGTGGTCGTGGTCACGACGGGACGTCCTCTGGAGGTCGAGGGTGATTCGGTGAGCGGAGGCGCGACGGCGCCTCGGAGAGCGTGGGGGCGCGCGGCGACGTGGCGGCGGCGCACTCCGGCGTTCGGGGGGACGCTCACAGATGTCGGTAGACGTCGGCCGTCGTCAGGCCCTTCGCGAGCATCAGCACCTGCAGGTGGTAGAGCAGCTGCGAGATCTCCTCGGCCGTGCGCTCGTCGCCCTCGTACTCGGCGGCCATCCACACCTCGGCGGCCTCCTCGACGATCTTCTTGCCGATGAAGTGCACACCGGCGTCGAGCTCGCGGACCGTGCCCGAACCCTCGGGACGCGCGGCGGCCTTCTCGCCCAGCTCAGCGAAGAGGTCGTCGAAAGTTTTCACTGGGGAAGTCTATACGCGGCGGCGGGACGGCGAGGGCGGCGTATGACTGTGCGATCTGCAGGCGACGGTCCGATCTGCAGGCGATCCGACCTGCGTCCGGCGGCAGCTCGCGCAAGGATGCGTGCTTCCAGGCGAATCACCTACCGATCGGACCAGCGGCGCGCAGCGCGCGGGACGCGGTGCCGTCTGCAGGTGCAGGTGGGTTCTGCAGGTGATCTGCCCGGATCAGCGCTCTGGAGCACGCCGGACCGGGATCCGCGCTCGAATCACCTGCAGAACGGATCGGAACCTGCAGAAGGGACTGGCACCTGCAGAACGGGCCGACGGGTCAGTGCCGGTGCAGGAAGGACGACGCGGTGTCGCGGAGCGCGGCGATGGCGGCCTCGGGGTCGTCGGCGCCGAAGACGGCGGAGCCGGCGACGAAGGTGTCGGCGCCCGCCTCGGCGGCGATCTCGATCGTGCCGGGGGCGATGCCGCCGTCGACCTGGAGCCAGACGTCGAGGCCGGTGCGGTCGACGACCTCGCGCAGCGCGTGCAGCTTCGGCATCGTCTCCGCCATGAACGACTGGCCGCCGAAGCCGGGCTCGACCGTCATCACCAGCACCTGGTCGAACTCGGGCAGCAGGTCGAGGTAGTCGTCGACCGGGGTGCCGGGCTTGAGCGCGATGCCGGCGCGCGCGCCGATCTCACGGAGGCGGCGGGCCAGCGCGACGGCGTCGCGCGCGGCCTCGGCGTGGAAGGTGACGGAGTAGGCGCCCGTCTCGGCGTAGCCCGGCGCCCAGCGGTCGGGGTCGTCGATCATCAGGTGCACGTCGAGCGGGCGCGGCGAGACCTCCTGCAGGCGCTGCACCATCGGCAGGCCGAAGGTGAGGTTCGGCACGAAGTGGTTGTCCATCACGTCGACGTGCACGAGATCGGCCCCGGCGATCCGCTGCAGCTCGGCCTCGAAGTTGACGAAGTCGGCGGACAGGATGCTGGGGTTGATCCGTGCGGGCATGCTCCCCAGCCTAGGCGCGGCGGCCGGGCCGTCAGGCCGGGCTGCGGCGCAGGAGCTGGATGAACATCGCGTCCGTCCCGTGCCGGTGCGGCCAGAGCTGCGCGTGCAGCGCGCCCTCGGCCAGCGGCAGCGGCTCGCGGGTGATGCCGCGGAGGACCGCCGGGGTGTCGACGAGCTCGAAGCCGCCGGGGTGGCGCTCCGCGGCGAGGGCGAGCACGCGCTTCGTCTCGCCGAGGTGCGGCGAGCAGGTGACGTAGGCGAGCAGTCCGCCGGGCGCGAGCGCGGCGAGGGCGGAGTCGAGCAGCTCGCCCTGCAGGGCGGCGAGCGGGGCGACTTCGGCTGCGGTCTTCCGCCAGCGCGCCTCCGGACGGCGGCGGAGGGCGCCGAGTCCGGTGCACGGGGCGTCGAGGAGGACGCGGTCGAAGGCGCCCGGCCGCTCCTCGCCGATCGCCCGGCCGTCCCCGGTGCGGACCTCGACGGTCGGGTCGACCGCGGCGAGGGCCTGGCGGACCAGCCCGGCCCGCGCGGGGACGACCTCGTTGGCCAGTAGCGTCGCGCCGCCCGCGCGCGCCTCGGCGGCCAGCAGCGCCGCCTTCCCGCCGGGGCCGGCGCAGAGGTCGAGCCAGCGCTCGCCCGCGCGGACGGGCTCGGCGCGGGACAGCGCGAGCGCGGCCAGCTGGGAGCCCTCGTCCTGGACGCGCACCCGGCCCTCGTGCACGGGCGCGATCGCCTCGGGGTCGCCTCCGGTGCTGACGAGGCCGACCGGCGAGTAGCGGTCGGGCTCCGCGTCGGGCAGCTCGGCGGCCTCCGCGAGACCGGGCAGGGCGACGAGGTTCACCCGCGGCGCGGCGTTGTCGGCGGCGAGCAGGGCCTCGAGCTCGTCGGCGGCGCCCTCCGCGGCGAGGGCGCGGCGCAGGGCCTTGACGATCCAGACCGGGTGCGAGGTCGCCGCGGCGATCCGGTCGTCACCCGAGGTCGCCGCGTCCGCGACGCGCTGCTGCCACTCCTCGGCGCTCGAGCGGGTCACCGAGCGCAGCACCGCGTTCGCGAAAGCGACGGCGCCGCGGGAGGAGCCGCCCGCGACCAGCGCGACGCTCTCGTTGACCGCCGCGTGCGCCGCGACGCGGGTGCCGAGCAGCTGGTGCACGCCGAGCCGGAGCGCGTCGAGGACGGGGGCGTCGAGGGTCTCGACGGCGCGGCCGGCGGCGAGGGCGATCACCCGGTCGTAGTAGCCGGAGAGGCGGAGCGTGCCGTAGCAGAGCTCGGTCGCCAGGCCCGCGTCGGCCGGCGACAGCTCGGCGGCGCGGATCCGGGCGGGCAGCACGAGGTTGGCGTAGGCGTCGCCGCCGCTGACCGCGAGCAGGACGTCGTAGGCGACCTGCCGGGCCGGCGCGACGCGGGTGCGGCCGCTCACGCGAGCACCGTGCTCTCGCGCAGGCCCCGGGCCCAGGCGGCGCCGGGCATCGCGGTCTTGCCGGCGGGCTGCACCGAGACGAGCTCGACCGCGCCGTCGCCCGTGCCGACCAGGGCGCGCCCGGCATCGAGGAGCACGGCGCCGGGCGCGAGGGGAGCGTCCGTGAGCGCCTCGTCGACGGCGAGCACCTTCAGCCGCGCGTCGCCGACCGCCGTCGACGCGCCGGGCTCGGGAGTGACCCCGCGGACGAGTGCGAGGATCCGCGCGGTCGGCAGAGACCAGTCGATCCGGCCGTCGGTCACGTCGAGCTTGGGGGCGAGCGTGACCTCGCCGGACTGCGGCACGGCGACCGCGGTGCCTGCGGCGAGCCCGTCGACGACCTCGCCGGTCAGGGCGGCCCCGCGCTCGGCGAGCACCTCGAGCAGCTCGCCGGCCGAGCGCCCGGCGACCTCCTCCTCGATCTCGGCGAAGACGTCGCCCGCGTCGAGCTCGGCCACCAGCTGGAAGACGGCCGCGCCGATCCGCTCCTCCCCCGCCATCAGCGCGCGCTGGACGGGCGCCGCCCCGCGCCAGCGCGGCAGCAGCGAGAAGTGCAGGTTGATCCAGCCGAGGCGCGGCACCGCCAGCAGCCGCGCGCGGACCAGGCCGCCGTAGGCCACGATCACGCCGAGGTCCGGCTCGAGGGCCGCGATCCGGTCGGTCACCTCCTCGTCGAGGCGGTTCGCCTTGAGCACCGGCAGGCCGAGCTCCTCGGCGACCGCGGCGACCGGCGAGGGCGTGAGCACGCGCTTCCGGCCGACGGGCGCGTCGGCCCGGGTGACCACCGCGACGATGTCGTGCTCGGAGGCGGCCAGGGCGCGCAGGGTGGGGACGGCGGCGGCCGGCGTGCCGGCGAAGACGAGGCGCACGAGGAGCTCCTGAGCGTGGGGGTCGAGCGGAGAACGGGTCCGGGGGACGGGTCTAGAGGATGTCGGGGTCGTCCAGCCGGACGCGCAGCTTCGGCGCCGGCCGGAAGCGGCCCGGCGTGGTGGGCGGCCGGCGGCGGCGGGTCGCGTTGCGGATCACGGCGGACCGGAGGCGGGCGGCGACCTCCGCCCCGCGAGCGTAGTCGAAGCGCACGATCGCCCGGACAGAGCCGTCCTCGAGCCCGACCGGGCCGAGCACCTCGTGCCGGTCCGCCTCGTCGAGCGCGTCGAGCGCCTCCGTCACCGCGTGCGCGTCGCCGCTGACGGTCGCGAGGCGGACGGCCGGCGGGAAGCGCAGCTCGCGCCGCTCGATCAGCTCGGCGCGGAGGTACTCGTCCTGGCGCCAGGTCGCGAGGGCCGTCGCGAGCCGCCCGGCGACGCCGACCAGCAGCACCGGCGCGCCGGGGCGGGCCAGAGCGGCCGCGTTCGACCAGGTGCGCAGGGCGTCGTCGGCGACGCGCAGGCTCTCCCGCGCGAGCATCCGCTCGCCGTCGAGCAGCAGGACGGCGTGGTAGCCGCCGTCGGCCCGGGGCTCACCGCCGCGGGTGGCGACGACGAGCGCGGGCGTCCCGGGCACCCTGAGGATCGGGTGGGCGCCGTCGGCGACGACGACCTTGACGCCGGGGAAGGCCCGGCCGAGCTCCTCCGCGGTGCGGCCGGCGCCGAGGCTCACCAGGCGCAGCGCCGTCGCCTCGCAGACCGAGCAGTGCCAGTCGGCGGCGATCAGCCCGCACCAGCCGCAGCTCGGCCGGGCCCCCGCCGCGTGCACGGCGAGCGGACCCTGGCAGCGGTTGCAGCGCGCCACGGTGCGGCAGCGCGCGCAGGCGACCACCGGCGCGTAGCCGGGGCGGGCCACCTGGACGAGCACGGGACCCGAGTCGAGGGCGATCCGCGCCTGCCGCCAGGCGGTCGACGGGATGCGCGCGGCCTGGTCGTGCTCGTCGGCGGCCGTCTGCTGCGCGGTCGGCACGACGTGTGGGCGCCGCGAGGGCCGCGGCTGCACCGAGGCGGCGAAGCCGAGGCCGACCAGCCGCTCCACCTCGACCGTGCGGGTGTTGCCGAGCAGGACCAGCCCGGCGCCGCTCTGCTCCTGCCGCACCAGCGCGACGTCGCGGGCGTGCGCGTACGGCGCGAGCGGCTCGGCGAAGAGCGGATCGCCGTCGTCCCAGAGCGCGATCAGGCCGAGCGCCGACGAGGGCGCGTAGAGCACCGAGCGGTTGCCGACGATGACCCGCGGACCCGGGGTGAGGCAGCGCAGGAACGCGGCGTAGCGGCCGGCGCCCTTCTGCCGGGCGTCGAGGCGGACGACCGCGTCCTCGGGCACGTGCTCGGCGAGGGCCTGCTCGAGCTGCTCCTGGTCGCGGTAGTCCGGCACCGCGAGGATCGCGTCGCGCCCGGCCGCCAGCGCGGCGCGGGCGAGCTCGGCGAGCGTCACCGCCCAGCCGCCCACCCACGCTCCGGAGGCGAGCTGCACCGGCGCGGGCACCGCGTTCACCGCGAGGCGACCGCCGTCGCGGAGGCCGTCGAACGTCTCCGCGGGGTAGCCGGTCACCGCGCCGGGCACGGTGCCGTCCGCGACCGGCTCGGCCGGGACGGAGTCCGCGTGCGGCTCGGACGGGTCGGCGGCCGCGTCCACCTCGGCGAGGGCCGCGAGGTGCGACCGCTCGACACGCACGTGGCGCCGCGGCACCGCGAGGCGCAGGACGTCGCTCGCTCCCCCGGCGGCACGGTCGGCGACGCGCCGGGCGAGCGCCCAGACCTCCGGGGTCAGCACGACGAGCGGGGAGACGAGCTCCTCGAGCTCGCTCAGTGCGCCCGCGTGCTCGGAGCCCTCGCCGACCTCGACGACGAACGCGTCGGCGATCCGCCCGCCGGTGCGCAGCGGGACGCGGACCCGGACACCCGGCCGCACGCCGTCGCGGAGCGCCTCGGGGACGGCGTAGTCGAGCAGCCGGTCGAGCTGCGGGAGCGGCGAGTCGAGGAGCACGCGCGCGACGCGCACCTCGGGACCGGTCACCGCCTCCCCCGCCGCGTCGGCGCCTACGAGAGACCCGCGGCGGAGCGGAGGTCGTCGACGCGGTCGAGGCGCTCCCAGGTGAAGTCGGGCAGCTCGCGGCCGAAGTGCCCGTAGACCGAGGTCTGCGAGTAGATCGGGCGGAGCAGGTCGAGCGCGTGGATGATCGCGGCGGGACGCAGGTCGAAGACCGAGCGGATCGCCTCGGTGATCTGCTCGTCGGGCAGCGTGCCCGTGCCGAAGGTCTCGACGTAGAGGCCGACCGGGGCGGCCTTGCCGATCGCGTAGGCGACCTGCACCTCCATCCGGCGGGCGAGCCCTGCGGCGACCGCGTTCTTCGCGACCCAGCGCATGGCGTAGGCGGCCGAGCGGTCGACCTTCGACGGGTCCTTTCCCGAGAAGGCGCCGCCGCCGTGGCGCGCGGCTCCGCCGTAGGTGTCGACGATGATCTTGCGGCCGGTGAGCCCGGCGTCGCCCTGCGGGCCGCCGATCTCGAAGCGGCCGGAGGGGTTGATCAGCAGGCGCACGCCGGAGGAGTCGAGGTCGACGCGCTCGAGCACGGGGCGGATCACGTGCTCCTCGATGTCCGCGTGGATCGTGGCGGTGCTGACGTGCTCGGCGTGCTGGGTGGAGAGCACGACCGTGTCGATCGTCGCCGGCGTCGTGCCGTCGTAGCCGATGGTGACCTGCGTCTTGCCGTCGGGCCGGAGGTAGTCCAGCTCGCCGGTCTTGCGGACTTCGGCGAGGCGCTCCGCCAGGCGGTGCGAGAGCCAGCTCGGCAGCGGCATGTACTCGGGGGTCTCGTCGGTGGCGAAGCCGAACATCAGGCCCTGGTCCCCCGCGCCCTGGCGGTCGAACGCGTCGTCGTCGGCGGCGTCGCCGCGCACCTCGAGGGCGGTGTCGACGCCCGCGGCGATCTCGGGCGACTGCTGCCCGATCGAGACGGAGACGCCGCACGAGCGGCCGTCGAAGCCCTTGAGCGAGGAGTCGTAGCCGATCTCGACGATGGTGTCGCGGACGATCGCGGGGATCTCGACGTAGCCGGAGGTCGAGACCTCGCCGGCGACGTGCACGAGCCCCGTGGTGACGAGCGTCTCGACGGCGACCCGGCTGCGCGGGTCCTCGCGGAGGAGCGCATCGAGGATGCGGTCCGAGATCTGATCGCAGATCTTGTCCGGGTGACCCTCGGTCACGGACTCGGAAGTGAACAGGCGGAGGGGGCCGGAGGTCATGTCGAGCGTCTCATTCCGTAGGGCGCGGCAGCCGGAGCTGTCTCGATCCGGTGCAGTCCCGCACCGGGCTCGCCCTCTCACCGGGGGCGGACCGGGCCAGGGTGACGCCCTAGCGCGCGACCACGTCGAGGACGCGATCGGCGACCGACGCCTTGCTGCCGGAAGCCTCGATCACTATATCTCCGGCCGGATCGAGGACCACCACGGTGTTGCTGTCGCTCTGGAAGCCCTCGGCCCAGCCGACCCTGTTGAGGACGAGCAGGTCGCAGCCCTTGCGGGCGATCTTGGCGCGGCCGAGGGCGAGCATGGCGTCCCGGTCGGGCTCGGTCTCGGCGGCGAAGCCGACGATCAGCTGCCCGTCGGTCTTCGCGGCGGAGATCTCGGCGAGGACGTCCGGGTTCTTCACGAGCTCGAGGACGAGGCGGTCGCCCTGCTGCTCCTTCTTGATCTTGGCCTCGGAGACGTCGGCCGGCCGGTAGTCGGCGACGGCCGCGGACATGATCACGATGTCGGCGTCGCGGGCGGCCGCGAACGCGGCCTCGCGCAGCTCGAGGGCGGTGCCGACGGAGACCACCGCCACGCCCTGCGGCGCCTCGATGTCGAGGTTCGCGGCGAGGAGGGTGACCCTCGCTCCGCGCGCGGCCGCGGCGACCGCGAGCGCGACGCCCTGCCGGCCGCTGGAGCGGTTGCCGACGAAGCGGACCGGGTCGAGCGGCTCGCGGGTGCCGCCGGCGGTGACGAGGACGCGCAGGCCCTCGAGGTCGCGCCGGGCGGCGGTGGCGCGGGCGTGGACGGCGAGGGCCTCGGCGACGATCGTCGCGGGCTCCTCCATCCGGCCCGGGCCCGAGTCGGCGCCGGTGAGCTGGCCGACGGCCGGGCCGACGAGGTGGACGCCGCGGGAGCGGAGCGTCGCGACGTTCGCGACCGTGGCCGCGTTCGCCCACATCTCGGTGTGCATCGCCGGAGCGACCACGACCGGAGCGGTGCTGGCGAGCACCGTGTTGCCGAGCAGGTCGTCGGCGAGGCCGGTGGCCAGCTTGGCCAGGGTGTGCGCCGTCGCCGGGGCGATCACGATGAGGTCGGCCGCCTGGCCGATCGCCACGTGCCGCACCTCGGCGACGCCCTCGTAGAGCTCGGTGTGCACCGCGTTCCGCGAGATGGCCTCGAGCGTCGGCTTGCCGACGAAGCGCAGCGCCGCCTCGGTGGCCACGACGTGGACGTCGTGACCCTCGAGGACCAGCGCGCGGACGACTCCGACCGCCTTGTAGGCGGCGATGCCGCCGGTGATCCCGACGACGACGTTCAGCCGTGCGGCCCGTCTCGATGACCGCATGTCGCGGAGCGCCCCCGGTCGGGACTACTCGTCGAGGGGCTCGGCGACCGGACGGGCGACGAGCTTGTCCTCGTTGATCTCGTGCAGCGCGACCGAGAGCGGCTTGTCGTCGATGGTCGAGTCGACCAGCGGGCCGACGTTGTCGAACAGGCTGCCCTCGTGCAGGTCGGCGTAGTAGTCGTTGATCTGGCGCGCGCGCTTGGAGGCGAAGATGACGAGCGCGTACTTCGAATCGACCTTCGAGAGCAGCTCGTCGATGGGCGGGTCGATGATGCCGAGGTTGTTGGCCATGGTGTCTCCTAGCGTGGCGCGAAGCGCCGATCTGCGGCTCCGGAGCGGCACGGCGCGCGATCACCGGGGAGGGCGATCGGGGCAAGGCCCGGAGGTGGTCGGTGGTCTCGGTCTCAGCGGCCCGGATCGGCGGGCGTGCTGTCGGCACGAGGCGACATCAATTCTACGACCTCGCGGGCCGCTTCGGGCACGGTGCTGTTCACGACGCAGAAATCGAACTCGTCCTGCGCGGCCAGCTCGACCTTCGCGGTGGTGAGCCGGCGCTCCTGCTCCTCGGGGCTCTCGGTGCCGCGGCCGACCAGGCGGCGCACCAGCTCCTCCCAGCTCGGAGGCAGCAGGAAGACCAGCCGGGCGTCGCCCATCCGCTCGCGGACCTGCCGCGCGCCCTGGATGTCGATCTCGAGCATGACCTGGCGACCGGCGGCGAGGGCCGCGTCGATCGGGCCGCGGGGCGTGCCGTAGCGGTACGCGTTGTGCACCGTCGCGTACTCGAGGAACTCCCCCGCCTCGACCATGCGGTCGAACTCGGCGTCGTCGACGAAGTAGTAGCTGACGCCCTCGATCTCGCCGGGGCGCGGTGCGCGGGTGGTCGCCGAGACGGACAGCAGGACGTCGGGGTAGTTCTCGCGGATGTAGCCGGAGACGGTGCCCTTGCCGACCGCGGTCGGACCGGCCAGCACGACGAGCCGGTTGCGCTCACCACGGCGCTGACGCGACTCGCGCTCCTCCAGGAACGCGCCGAGGCCCTCGACCTGGCGGCGGCCGAGGCCGCCCAGGCGCTTGGACGGCGCGATGCCGAGCTGCTCCATCACCCGGGGCGTCTTCACCACGCCGAGGGCGGGGACGGCGCGCAGCAGCTCGCTGACGCGCATCCGCCCCTCGACGCCGGTCGGGTCCTCCTGCGCGGCGGCGAGCACGGCGGTGGCGGGCCGGTCGCCCGCGGCGACGCCCTTCTTCACCTGGGCGCGGGCGCGGCGGGCGGCGATCGCGGCCTCCGAGGCGGCGCGGCGGTCGACCGCGGGCGGTGCAGGAGGGCGCGCGCCGGACGGCGCCTCGGCGGCGGGGTCGATCGGGCTGACGGCTTCAGCGGACAAGGGTCTCCTGGAGGTGTGCGGCTCGGCGGTCGATCTCGGCGGCGATCCCGTCCGGGCCGGCGCCGAGGACACTGCGCGATTCGCTCACGATCGTCGAGGCGGCCAGCGCTCCGAACAGCCGCGACGCGTCCGCGGTGTCGGCGCCCTGGTGGCCGAAGCCGGGCGCCAGCACCGGCAGTGCGGGGCGGAGCGGAGTGCCCGTGCCGATGCCGTAGTCGCCGAGCGCGACCGTGGCCCCGAGCACGACGCCGACCGAGCCGATCGACGAGCGCGCGTGTCCCGCGTTCCAGGATGCCACGTCGGCCAGCACCGCGTGCGCCACGGTCGAGCCGGCAGCGGGCCCGTCCTGCAGCAGCGCGCGCTGCACCGGCCGCGCCTCGGCGTTGGAGGTCGCGGCGAGGACGAAGACGCCCTTGCCCGCCTCCTCGGCCAGCGCGAGCATGCCCTCGAGCGAGCCGACGCCCTGGTAGGCGGCGGCCGTCATCGCGTCGGCCTCGAGCGGCGAGCCCGGCCGGAGCCAGGCCTCGGCGTAGGCCGTGACGCTCGTGCCGATGTCGCCGCGCTTCGCGTCCGCGATGACCAGCAGGCCCGCGGCGCGCGCGTCGGCGAGGACGCGCTCGAGCGCCGCGTAGCCCGCGGAGCCGTGCCGCTCGAAGAACGCGACCTGCGGCTTGACCAGGCCGACCCGGCCGGCCGAGGCCTCGACGACCCGCCGGCCGAAGGACTCCAGGCCTGACGCGCTGTCGTCCAGGCCCCAGGCGTCGAGCAGGAACGCGTGCGGATCGATCCCGACGCAGAGCTGCCCGAACGCGTCGAACGCGGCCTCGAGCCGGGCGCCGAAGGACTCGGCGCCCGGCTGCGCGACGGCGTCCGTCACGCGGTGCGCTCCGCCCGGCGGATCGCGTAGTCCTGCAGGCTCGTCACCTCGAACGGCTCGGCGGCGGCGTCGAGCGAGGCGACGGCCGCGGCGAGCTGGGCGATGGTGGTGAACAGCGGCTTGTCCGCGGCGACCGCGGCGGCGCGGATCTCGTAGCCGTCGGCGCGGGAGGCCCCGCCGCTCGGCGTGTTGATCACGACGTCGACCTGGTCGCGGTTGACCAGCTCCACGATCGAGGGCGCGTCGTCGACGGCCTCCTCGCTGTACTTGCGCACCACACGGGCCTGGATGCCGTTGCGGTTCAGCACCTCGGCGGTGCCCTCGGTGGCGAGGATCTCGAAGCCGAGCTGGCGCAGGCGCAGCGCAGGCAGCACGATCGAGCGCTTGTCGCGATCGGCGACCGAGATGAACACGGTGCCGCTCGCGGGCATGCCGCCGTAGGCCGCCTCCTGGCTCTTCGCGAACGCCCGGGGGAAGTCGCGGTCGATGCCCATCACCTCGCCGGTCGAGCGCATCTCGGGGCCGAGCAGCGAGTCGACGATCTGACCGTCCTTGGTGCGGAAGCGCTTGAACGGCAGCACCGCCTCCTTCACCGCGATCGGCGAGTCCATCGGCACGTCGGAGCCGTCGCGCTCGGGCAGCAGACCCTCGGCCTTCAGCTCGGCGATCGTCTCGCCGACCATCAGCCGCGAGGCGGCCTTCGCGAGCGGGATGCCGAGCGCCTTCGAGACGAACGGCACGGTGCGCGAGGCGCGCGGGTTCGCCTCGAGGACGTAGAGCACGCCCTGGCCGATCGCGAACTGCACGTTGAGCAGGCCGCGGACGCCGACGCCCTCGGCGATGGCCAGGGTCGCCTCGCGGACCTTGTCGATCTGCTGGCGGCCGAGGGTGACCGGCGGGAGGGTGCAGGCCGAGTCGCCGGAGTGGATGCCGGCCTCCTCGATGTGCTCCATCACGCCGCCGATGTAGAGCTGCTCGCCGTCGTAGAGTGCGTCGACGTCGATCTCGATCGCGTCGTCGAGGAAGCGGTCGACCAGCAGCGGGTGCGTCGCGTCGATGATCCCCTCGTCGGCCATCCGGTCGAAGTAGTCCTCGAGCTGCGGGGAGCCGTAGACGATCTCCATGCCTCGGCCGCCGAGGACGAACGACGGGCGGACGAGAACGGGGTAGCCGATCTCGACCGCGACCTCGAGGGCGCCCCCGAGGTCGGTCGCCGTGCCGTTGCGCGGGGCGAGCAGGCCGGCCTCGTCGAGGATCCGGGAGAACGCGCCGCGCTCCTCCGCGAGGTCGATGTTGGCGGGGGTGGTGCCGAGGATCGGCACGCCCTCGGCCTCGAGGCCGGCGGCGAGACCGAGGGCGGTCTGGCCGCCCAGCTGCACGACGACGCCGACCAGCTCGCCCGACTGCGACTCCGCGTGGATGACCTCGAGCACGTCCTCGAGCGTCAGCGGCTCGAAGTAGAGGCGGTCGGAGGTGTCGTAGTCGGTCGAGACCGTCTCCGGGTTGCAGTTGATCATGATCGTCTCGAACCCGGCGGCCGAGAGCGCGAACGACGCGTGCACGCAGGAGTAGTCGAACTCGACGCCCTGGCCGATGCGGTTCGGGCCGGAGCCGAGGATGACGACCTTGCGGCGGTCGGCTGCGACGACCTCCGTCTCCTCGTCGTAGGAGGAGTAGTGGTACGGCGTCAGCGCCGGGAACTCGCCGGCGCAGGTGTCGACCGTCTTGTAGACCGGGCGGACGTCGAGGTCGTAGCGGGTGCGGCGCACCTCGGCCTCGTCGAGGCCGCGCAGCTGCGCGATCTGCACGTCGGAGAAGCCGTGGTCCTTCGCCAGGCGCAGGACGCCGGCGTCGAGGCCGTCGTGCTCGCGCACCAGCTCGGCGATCTCGTTGATCAGCACGATCTGGTCGAGGAACCACGGGTCGATCTTGGTCGCCTCGAAGGCCTGCTCGACGCTCGCGCCGAGGCGCAGCGCCTGCTGCACGGTGACGATGCGGCCGTCGGTCGGGGTCTTCGCGATCTCGAGCAGCTCGTCGACCGAGCGCGACTGGTCGCCCCAGTGGAAGGAGGAGCCGCGCTTCTCCAGCGAGCGGAGCGCCTTCTGCAGCGCCTGCGCGTAGTTGCGGCCGATCGCCATCGCCTCGCCGACCGACTTCATGGTCGTGGTCAGCGTCTTGTCGGCGGCGGGGAACTTCTCGAAGGCGAAGCGCGGCACCTTGACCACGACGTAGTCGAGGGTCGGCTCGAAGCTCGCCGGGGTCACCTTGGTGATGTCGTTCGGGATCTCGTCGAGGCGGTAGCCGATGGCGAGCTTCGCGGCGATCTTGGCGATCGGGAAGCCGGTCGCCTTCGAGGCCAGCGCCGAGGAGCGCGAGACGCGCGGGTTCATCTCGATCACGATGATCCGGCCGTCGGCGGGGTCGATCGCGAACTGGATGTTGCAGCCGCCGGTGTCCACGCCCACGTCGCGGATGATCCGGATGCCGATGTCGCGCAGCTTCTGGTACTCGCGGTCGGTCAGCGTCAGCGCCGGGGCGACCGTGATCGAGTCGCCGGTGTGCACGCCGACGGGATCGACGTTCTCGATCGAGCAGACGACGACCGTGTTGTCGGCCGTGTCGCGCATCAGCTCGAGCTCGTACTCCTTCCAGCCGAGGATCGACTCCTCGAGGAGCACCTCGGTGGTCGGGCTCTGGTGCAGGCCGTCGCCGACCATCCGCACGAGCTCGTCGACCGAGTGCGCGAAGCCGGAGCCGAGACCGCCCATGGTGAAGGAGGGGCGGATGACCAGCGGGTAGCCGAGGTCCTCGGCGAAGCCGATCGCCTCCTCGACGGTGTGCGCGATGTACGACTTCGCGACGTCGGCGCCCGCGTCGAGCACGAGCTGCTTGAAGATCTGGCGGTCCTCGCCGCGGTTGATCGCCTCGAAGCTCGCGCCGATCAGCTCGACGTCGTACTTCTCCAGGATCCCGAGGTCGTGCAGCTGGATCGCGGCGTTCAGCGCGGTCTGGCCGCCGAGGGTCGGCAGGATCGCGTCGGGGCGCTCCTTGGCGATGATCGCCTCGATCGCCTTCGGGGTGATCGGCTCGACGTAGGTCGCGTCGGCGAAGTCCGGGTCGGTCATGATCGTCGCCGGGTTGGAGTTGACGAGGATGACGCGGACGCCCTCCTCGCGCAGCACGCGGCAGGCCTGGGTGCCCGAGTAGTCGAACTCGACCGCCTGGCCGATGACGATCGGGCCGGAGCCGATGACGAGGACGCTTCTGATGTCTTCCCTGCGGGGCATTACTTCTGCTCTCCGGTGGTCGAGGCGGTGGTGGTGGTCGAGGTGGTGGAGTCTGCGGTGGCGGGCTCGGCGCCGCCCTGCTCGGCCGTGCGCTGCACGACCATGGCGCGGAAGCGGTCGAAGAGGTGGTTCGAGTCGTGCGGGCCGGCCGCCGCCTCCGGGTGGTACTGGACCGAGAACGCGGGGATGTCGAGGCAGCGCAGCCCCTCGACGACCGAGTCGTTGAGGCTGTAGTGGCTGACCTCGACCCGGCCGAAGCCCTCGGGCGAGTCGAGCTCGCCGTCGATCGGCGCGTCGACCGCGAAGCCGTGGTTCTGCGAGGTGATCTCCACCCGGCCGGTCAGCTTGTCGAGGACCGGCTGGTTGATCCCGCGGTGGCCGAACGGCAGCTTGTAGGTGCCGAAGCCGAGCGCGCGGCCGAGCAGCTGGTTGCCGAAGCAGATGCCGAAGAACGGCAGGTCGGCGCGGAGCGTGGTGCGCAGCAGGTCGACGTGGCGGTCGGAGGCCTCCGGGTCGCCGGGCCCGTTCGAGAAGAACAGCGCGGAGGGGTCGAGCGCGAGCACCTGCTCGGCGGTCGTCGACTCGGGCAGCACGTGCACGTCGAAGCCGCGCTCGGAGAGGTAGTTGACCGTCGAGGTCTTCACACCCAGGTCGATCACGGCGACCGAGCCGACGCGCTCGCCCTGCGCGGGCACGGTGTAGCGCTCCTCCGTGGAGACGGAGGAGGACAGGTTCAGGCCCGCCATCTGCGCGCCGCCGAGCACCAGCGCGAGCTGCTCCTCCTCGGGGAGGGCGAGGTCGTCGCCGGAGAAGACGCCGGAGCGCATCGAGCCGAGCGAGCGGATGTGCCGGGTGATCGCGCGGGTGTCGACCCCGGAGATGCCGACGATGCCGTCCTTCTCCAGGTCGTCGTCGAGCGAGCGCTGCGAGCGGAAGTTCGAGACCACGCGGGAGGGGTCGCGGACGACGTAGCCGGCGACCCAGATGCGGCGCGACTCCTCGTCCTCGTCGTTCATCCCGGTGTTGCCGATGTGCGGGGCGGTCTGCACGACGATCTGGCCGGCGTAGGACGGGTCGGTCAGCGTCTCCTGGTAGCCGGTCATGCCGGTCGCGAAGACGATCTCACCGAGCGTTCGGCCGCGTGCGCCGTAGGCCTGACCCGAGAATCGTCGCCCGTCCTCGAGGACGAGGACGGCGGTGGGTTCGGTGCTGAGGCGTGTGGTTGGCACGGACTAGGAGCCCTTCTGGATCGAGTCGGAGCCGCCGTCGGCGGTCCCGGGGTGGGAGGGGGAGGAATCGGGGCCGGCGAGCCGCTGGAGCTCGTCGACCAGTCGTCGTCGGAGCGCGGGATCGGCGACGCGGAGGTAGCTGTCCACGATCTCCTCGCCGCGCGGCGACCAGGAGAGCACGAGCAGCCCGCCCTCCTCGACGGCGCGGTCGATGGCGTAGGAGCCCTCGCCCGCGCCGCGGAGGAGCGCCGCGGGGATCACGGTCTCGCGCTCGCCGACCGGGGCGATCACCACGCCGCGCTCGTGCAGGCGGAGCGTAGCCCTGCCGCGGAAGCCGAGGCCCGGCAGCACCACGCGCTCGAGCGGCTGCTCGAAGCGGGTGGTCGCGACGTAGGGCAGCTCGACCGCCTCGCGCTCGGCGCCGAGCGACGCGGCGGGCACGGGCTCGGGGGCGAGCGCGGCCGAGCGTCGCCGGCGTGCGCGCCAGGACAGCGCCATCCCGATGAAGACGAGGGCGACGGCCGCTGCGATGACGATCGCGATGGCGGTCCTATCCACGGGCGCCCCTCGCTGCCGCGGCGACGGTCGCCGCGTCGACGAGCTCGCCGTCGAGGACGGTCGGGACGCCGCGGTGCAGCGTCGCGACGACGCGGCCCGGCAGCTCCCGGCCGAGATAGGGCGAGTTGGTGCTGCGCCCGCGCAGGTCGCCGGTGGAGAAGCGGCGGCGGACCTCGGGATCGTAGAGGACGACGTTGGCCGAGGCGCCGACGGCGAGGCCGTGCTGGTAGCCGTCGAGCCGGCCGATCCGCGCGGGGGCGGAGGAGAGCACGCGGGCGACGTCGGACCAGCTCAGCCGGCCGTCCTCGACGACCGCGGCGTGCACGACGCTCAGGGCGCTCTCGAGGCCGACCATGCCGAAGGCGGCGGCGTCCCACTCGCAGTCCTTCGCCTCGACCGGGTGCGGGGCGTGGTCGGTGGCGACGATGTCGATGGTGCCGTCGGCGAGGGCCTCGCGGAGGGCGAGCACGTCCTCGTCGCGGCGCAGCGGCGGGTTGACCTTGTAGCGGGCGTCGTAGCCCGGGGCGCCGTCGACCCCCGCGATCAGCTGCTCGGAGAGCAGCAGGTGGTGCGGGGTGACCTCGGCCGTGACGTCGATGCCGCGGGCCTTGGCCCAGCGGATCACGTCGACGGAGCCGGCGGTCGAGACGTGGCAGACGTGCAGCCGAGAGCCGACGTGCTCGGCCAGCAGGACGTCGCGGGCGATGATCGCCTCCTCCGCCACGGCCGGCCAGCCCTGCAGTCCGAGGGCGCTGGAGACGGCGCCCTCGTTCATCTGCGCGCCGACGGTGAGCCGCGGCTCCTGCGCGTGCTGGGCGACGACCCCGTCGAAGGCCTTCACGTACTCGAGCGCGCGGCGCATCAGCAGCGCGTCCGAGACGCACTTGCCGTCGTCCGAGAACACGCGGACGGCGGCGCGGCTGCGGGCCATCGCGCCGAGCTCGGCGAGCGACTCCCCCGCGAGGCCGACGGTGACGGCGCCGATCGGGCGGACCGTCGCGTAGCCCGCGTCCTCGCCCAAGCTCTGGACCTGCTCGACGACGCCGGCGGTGTCCTGCACCGGCGAGGTATTGGCCATGGCGAAGACCGCGGTGAAGCCGCCCGCCGCGGCGGCACGGGTGCCGGTCAGCACGGTCTCGCTCTGCTCGAAGCCGGGCTCGCGGAGGTGGGTGTGCAGGTCGACGAGACCCGGCAGCGCCAGGAGCCCGTCGGCGTCGATCACGCGCGCGCCGCTCGAGTCGACGTCGGTGCCGATCTCGACGATCGTCCCGCCGTCGATCAGGACGTCGGCCGTCGTCTCGTCGGCGAGCGTCGCTCCCGAGAGGAGGATCCTCGTACCGGTCATCACAGGACCTCCCTTTCACCGGACAGCAGCAGGTACATCGCCGCCATCCGCACGGACACCCCGTTCGCGACCTGCTCGAGCACCGTGGAGCGGCTCGAATCGGCGGCGGCCGAGGAGATCTCGACGCCCCTGTTCATGGGTCCGGGGTGCATCACGATGGTATCCGGGCCGAGGCGGGCGAGCCGCTCGTCGTCCAGGCCCCAGATCCGCGCGTACTCGCGGCCGTTGGGGAAGAACCCGCTCGACATCCGCTCGAGCTGGATGCGCAGCAGCATCACCACGTCGGGCAGTCCGGAGTCGATCGCGTCGTCGAGGTCGAAGCGGATCGTCGCCGGCCAGTCGAGCGTGTCGACGGGGACGAGCGTGGGCGGGGCGACGAGGGTGACCTCCGCGCCGAGCGCGGTCAGCAGCCAGACGTTCGAGCGGGCGACCCGCGAGTGCAGGATGTCGCCGACGATCGTGACGGCGACGCCGTCGAGGCTCTTGCCGCGGGAGGCGGCGGCGCCGTGCAGCCGGCGGCGGATGGTGAAGGCGTCGAGCAGCGCCTGGGTGGGGTGCTCGTGGGTGCCGTCGCCGGCGTTGAGGATGGCGGCGTCAATCCAGCCGCTGGCCGCGAGCACCGCCGGCGCTCCGGAGGCGTGGTGGCGGATGACGACGCCGTCCGCGCCCATCGCCGCGAGGGTCTGCGCGGTGTCCTTGAGGCTCTCGCCCTTGGAGACGCTGGAGCCCTTGGCGCTGAAGTTGATGACGTCGGCCGAGAGCCGCTTCGCCGCGGCCTCGAACGAGATGCGGGTGCGGGTGGAGTCCTCGAAGAAGAGGTTGACCACGGTCTTCCCGCGCAGGGTCGGCAGCTTCTTGACCTCGCGGTTCTGCACGTCCGACATGTCCTCGGCGATGTCGAGGAGGCCGATCGCGGTGGCGCGGTCGAGGTCGCGGGTGGACAGCAGGTGCCTCATCGGGTGCCCCCGTCCGGTGCGGACTCGATCGCGACGAGGTCCTCGCCGTCGGTCTCGACCAGGCGGACGTTGATCCGCTCGCTGAGGCTGCTGGGCAGGTTCTTGCCGACGAAGTCCGCGCGGATCGGCAGCTCGCGGTGACCGCGGTCGACCAGGGCGGCGAGACGGACGGCGCGCGGGCGGCCGATGTCGCTGAGCGCGTCGAGGGCCGCGCGGATGGTGCGGCCGGAGAAGAGCACGTCGTCGACCAGGACGACGGTGCGGCCGTCGATGCTCGCCGGGACGGCGGTGCGCGCGGGCGTCCGCGTCGGGTGGTGGGCGAGATCGTCGCGGTACATCGTCACGTCGAGCGAGCCGGAGAACACCGGGTCGGCCCCGGGCTCGATCCTTGCGATCGTGTCGGCGATGCGCCGCGCGAGCGCGACTCCGCGGGTCGGGATCCCGAGGATCACCAGCGACTCCGAGCCGCGATTCGACTCGAGGATCTCGTGAGCGATGCGCGTGAGAGCGCGCGTGATGTCAGCGCTGCTGAGCACGATTCGTGCCGTCACACCGACCTCCTTCCCCGTCTCTCTGGACGGCCTTAAAGGAAATGCCTCCCCGAGTATAGGGGTCCGCCTGCCGCGGACGCGGAGCGGCGCAGGGCGCCGCGCCCGCCCCGAGCATGCTGGTCGAGTAGCCGTTCGCAGAACGGCGTATCGAGACCCACCGTCATCAGAACGCCGGTCTGCAGCCGCACCCCTCGGCGACGGTGGATCTCGATACACCCGCTCCGCGGGCTACTCGATCAGCGAGAAGGGGGACCCCGAGTCAGGCCGTCGCGTGCGACTCGGCGACGGAGGCGAGCAGGCCGTTGATGAAGCCGGCCGAGTCGTCGGTGGACAGCACGGTCGCCGCCTCGACGGCCTCGGAGATCGCGACGCCGTCCGGGACCGCGTCGTTGTGCAGGATCTCCCACACGCCGATGCGGAGGATCGCGCGGTCGACCAGCGGCATGCGCGACAGCGTCCAGCCCTTGGCGAGCTGCGCGATCAGCGCGTCGATCTCGTCGGCGTTGTCGATGACGCCGTCGACGATCTCGCGGGCGTACAGCCAGGAGGCCTCACGCGCCGGCTCGTTGGCCGCGCGCTCCGCCTCGGAGCGCAGCGACTCCGAGAAGGAGATCTGCCGCACGTCGGCGTTGTAGATGATGTCGAGGGCGCGCTTGCGCGCCTTCGTCCGAGCGCTCACAGAAGGCCCGGCTCAGCTGACGCGGCCGAGGTAGTCGCCCGTGCGGGTGTCGACCTTGACCTTGGTGCCCTGCTCGAGGAAGAGCGGGACCTGGATCTGGTAGCCGGTCTCGACGGTCGCGGGCTTGGTGCCGCCGGTCGAGCGGTCGCCCTGCAGGCCCGGCTCGGTGTAGGTGATCTCGAGCACGACGGAGGCGGGGAGCTCGACGTAGAGCGGGTCACCGTCGTGCAGGGCGAGGGTGAGGTTCTGGTTCTCGAGCATGAAGTTCGCGGCGTCGCCGACGACGGCCTCGGGGACCGTGATCTGGTCGTAGTCCGAGGTGTCCATGAAGACGAAGTCCGCGCCGTCGCGGTAGAGGTACTGGAAGTCGCGACGGTCGACGTTGGCCGTGTCGATCTTGGCGCCGGCGTTGAAGGTCTTGTCGACGACCTTGCCCGTCAGCACGTTCTTCATCTTGGTGCGCACGAACGCGCCGCCCTTGCCCGGCTTCACGTGCTGGAAGTCGATGACGTTCCAGAGCTGACCGTCGATGCTGAGGACGGTGCCGTTCTTGATGTCGGTGGTAGAGGCCATGCGAAGGGGGATCCGTTTCGTGGAAGTCTGCTGATCGGCCGATCCGGCCAACCCATCGAGTGTAGTCGGTCCGGCCCGCGAGCGGCCGGGCGGCTCCCCCGGCCGGACGATGCGTCGTCGGAGCACCCGAAGCAGACTGGAGGGACGCCCACGACCGAGGAGATCGCATGACCCTCAGCACCGCTCACTCCGGGATCGTCTCCGCGGCGGCCCGCTCGGACTTCTTCGCTCCGACAGTCCCGGACATGATCATCCCGCCGTGGTACTCCGCCGTCTTCGTGATCGTCCCGATCGTCATCGTCGCCGTCTTCGTCCTGGTCATCGTCCTGATCGTCCGCCACGCCCGCCGCGCCAAGCAGCTTGGCATGGACCCGACCACGATGCAGACGGACATGGCCGCCCGCTACCTCCGCCACGGCATCGGCCCGGAGGGCTCCTCGCTCACCGATCGCCTGGCCGAGCTCGACCGGCTGCGCGCCGCCGGAACGATCAGCGCGGAGGAGCACGCCCGTGCCCGCGAGGCCGCGCTCACCGGCGGCCGCGGGCCGGACGACCGGCGGGGCTGAACCGCCAGGTGCCGCTACGCGCCGATCTCCTGGTAGGCCGCGAACAGCAGCGACGTCTCCGGTCCCTGCAGGATGCTCGGGCGCGCGAGGTCGTCGAGCACCACGAAGCGGAGCATGCCCGCGCGCGACTTCTTGTCGCGCTGCATCGCCGCGAGCAGCGTCTCCCACCGGCCGAGCGGGTAGCTCGTCGGCAGCGTCAGCGACTCGAGGACGCTGCGCTGGCGATCGACGACGGCGTCGCTGAGCGAGCCGGTGAGCCGGGACAGCTCCGCCGCGAACATCATGCCGACCGAGACCGCCGCGCCGTGCCGCCACTGGTAGCGCTCGGCGTGCTCGACGGCGTGGCCGAGGGTGTGCCCGTAGTTCAGGATCTCGCGTAGGCCCTTCTCGGTGAAGTCCTCGCTCACCACGCGCGCCTTGATGCCGATCGACAGCTCGACCAGGCTGCGGAACTCCTCCGACGTCGGGTCGGTCGCGAGGTCCACGTCCGACTCGATGATGTCGAGGATGCGCGGCTCGGCGATCATGCCGTACTTCACGATCTCGCCGAAGCCGGCCAGGATCTCGTTGCGCGGCAGGCTCGTCAGCACGTCGAGGTCGGCGACGACGGCGCGCGGCGCGTGGAAGGCGCCGACGAGGTTCTTGCCCTCGGCCGTGTTGATGCCGGTCTTGCCGCCGACGGCCGCGTCGACCATGCCGAGCACCGTGGTCGGCACCTGCACGAGGTCGACCCCGCGGAGCCAGGTCGCGGCGACGAAGCCGGCCAGGTCGGTGATCGCGCCGCCGCCGAAGCCGACGACCGCGTCGGTCCGGGTGAAGTCGGACTGCCCCATCACCTGCCAGCAGAAGGCGGCGACCTCGACGCGCTTGGCGGCCTCGGCGTCGGGCACCTCGGCGAGCAGCACCTCGTAGCGGTCGAGGAGGCTCTCCCGGATCTCGGCGGCGAGGACCGCGAGGGTCGGCGGGTGCACGATCAGCACCTTGGCCGCTCGCGGGCCGATCGCGTCGGCGAGGCCGTCGAGGAGGCCGCGGCCGACCGTGATGTCGTAGCCGTTCTCTCCGGTGACGGTGAGGGCGGTGGCGCCGTCGTTCATGCTCTTCTTCCGGTCGGGCGGCCGGTGGGGGCCGCCGGTTCTGTGGTGCTGGTGGACTCGGTGGTGCCGGTGGACTCGGTGGTGCCGGCAGCGGGCTCGCCGACGGTCGCCTCGCGCTCGCGCACCCAGGCGGTCACCTCGGCGGCCAGGGTCGTGATCGGGCGGCGCGAGGAGTCGACGACGGTGTCGGCGAGCGACTCGTAGACCGCACGTCGCGACTCGAAGATGCGCGTCCAGTCCGCGACGCCGCCGCGCACCAGCGGGCGGCCGGAGCCGAGCCGGTCGCGCACGGCCTCGGCGGTCGTGGTCAGCAGCACGACGGGGACGCCGGCCAGGTCGGTACGCGTGCCCTCGTCGAGCACCGCTCCCCCGCCCAGGCTGAGCACGACGGCGCGCCGGACGGCCTGCTCGACGACGCGGCGCTCCTCCACGCGGAAGGAGGCCTCGCCGTGGAGGTCGAAGTAGGCGGCGATCGGTCCGTGCCGGCGCACGAACTCGGCGTCGGAGTCGACGAACTCGGCCGCGAGGGTTTTCGCGACCCGCTTGCCGATCGTCGTCTTGCCGGCCCCCATCGGGCCGATCAGGACGACGCGGGCGCGGGCCGCGCCGGTATCGTGACCCGCCATCAGCGGGCCCGCCCAGGTAGGTGCTCGGGCATCAGACGAGACCGAGCGCCGGATCGCTGGCGGCGAGGGTGCGCAGCTCCTCCGGGATCGCGTCGAGGTAGCCCTGCAGATTGCGGCGGGTCTCGGTGACGCTGTCGCCGCCGAACTTCTCCAGCACGGCGTTCGCGAGCACCAGCGCGACCATCGCCTCCGCGACGACGCCCGAGGCGGGCACCGCGCAGACGTCGGAGCGCTGGTGGTGCGCGCCCGCGGCCTCGCCGGTCGCGACGTCGACCGTGCGCAGCGCATGCGGGACGGTGGCGATCGGCTTCATGCCGGCGCGGACCCGCAGGACGGTGCCCGTGCTCATGCCGCCCTCGGTGCCGCCGGCGCGGTCGCTCGAGCGGCCGATGCCGCCCTCGGCGACGAAGAGCTCGTCGTGCGCCTCGGAGCCGCGGCGGGTGGTGGTCAGGAAGCCGTCGCCGACCTCGACGCCCTTGATCGCCTGGATGCCCATCAGCGCGGCGGCCAGCTGCGCGTCGAGCCGGCGGTCCCAGTGCACGTAGGAGCCGAGTCCCGGCGGGAGATCGTAGGCGAGGACCTCGACGACGCCGCCGAGGGTGTCGCCGTCCTCGTGCGCGCGGTCGACCTCGGCCACCATCAGGGCGCTGGTCGCGGCGTCGTGGCAGCGCAGCGGATCGGCGTCCAGCGCGTCGACGTCGGCGGGGGTCGGCAGGGCCGAGCCCTCCGGCACGCGGACCGGGCCGATGGCGAGGGTGTGGCTGACGAGGGTGATGCCGAGCTCGCCGAGGAAGCGGCGGGCGACGGCGCCGAGCGCGACGCGGGCGGCCGTCTCGCGGGCCGAGGCGCGCTCGAGGACGTTGCGCGACTCCTCGAAGCCGTACTTCTGCATGCCGACCAGGTCGGCGTGACCCGGGCGCGGGCGGGTGAGCGCGGCGCCGCGGCCCTTGGGCAGCGTCTCGGGATCGCGCGGCTCGGCCGCCATCACGTCGACCCAGCGCGCCCACTCGGTGTTGCCGATGCGCAGCGCGATCGGGCCGCCCGTCGTGCCGCCGTGGCGGATGCCGGACGAGACGTTCAGCTCGTCCTGCTCGAACTTCATCCGGGCGCCGCGACCGTAGCCGAGCTTGCGCCGGGCGAGGTCGGCGCGGACGTCGTCGAGGGAGACGGGGACACCCGCCGGCAGTCCTTCGAGGACGGCGACGAGTTCGGGGCCGTGGGATTCCCCGGCCGTGAGCCAACGGAGCATCCTCCGATTCTCGCACACGCGCCCGACCGCGCTCGCGCCCGGCGGCCCGCGGAGTCAGGCGGCGGAGTCCGCCGGGAGCGTCGCGCGCATCGCCGCGAGCACGGCGTCCTCGTCCGGCAGCGGCACGGCCGGATCGCCGCCGACGAACACCCGCACCTGCAGCAGCGCCTGGTGCAGGAGCATGCCGAGTCCCGACACCACGGGCGAGCCGGCCGCGCCCCAGCGCAGCGCGAGCGGGCTCGGCCAGGGCGAGTAGGCCACGTCGAAGAGCGTCGAGGCCGCGACCACCGCATCCGGCACGGCCAGCTCGGCGGAGGCGCCGCCCGGCAGCGTCGAGACGAGCAGCGGCGCCGCGTCCGCACCGTCCCAGTCGGAGAACGGGCGGACGTCGAGGGCGACGCCGACCGCCTCCGCGATCGCGGCGAGCGGGGCGGCCTTCTCCGGCGAGCGGAGTGTGACGGTGACCCGCGCCGCGCCCAGCTCGGCCGCCGCGGCGAGGGCGGAGGCGGCGGTCGCCCCTCCCCCGAGGATCTCGACCCGCTCGGCCGAGTGCACGCCCGCCTCGCCGAGCGCCCGGACGATCCCGGCCACGTCGGTGTTGAAGCCGCGCAGGCGGGGTGCGCCGGCGGAGCGATCGAGCAGCACCGTGTTGACGGCGCCGGTCGCCCGCGCGACCAGGTCCTCCTCGTCGAGCAGCGGCCGCACCGCGTGCTTGAGCGGCATCGTCAGCGACAGGCCGTGCCAGAGCGCGACCGGATCGGCGACGACGGCGGCGAGCGTCGCCTCCGTCGCCTCGACCGCCGTGTAGCTCCAGTCGAGCCCGAGCACCCGGTAGGCCGCCGCGTGCAGCTCGGGCGAGCGCGAGTGCGCGATCGGCGAGCCGAGGACCGCCAGTCGGCGCCCGCCCGGCGCCGGCTCCGCGGTCACTGGTACTCCGGGTGGTCCCGCATCCACGCCTGCCACTGCGCCACCGCGGCGTTGTGCTCCGCATCGGTGGTCGAGTACACCGTCTCGCCGGTCTCGAGGTTCACCGTGACGAAGTAGAGCCAGGTGCCGTCCGCGGGCTGCAGCACCGCCTGGATGGCGACGTCGCCCGGGTTCGAGATCGGCGCGGGCGGCAGGCCGTCGCGCTGGTAGGTGTTGTAGACGTTGCTCGCGTCGTTGCGCTCGGCGTCGGTCGTGGTCACCCGGTCGGTGGCTCCGGTGCCGTAGGCGACGGTCGCGTCCGACTGCAGGCGCCAGCCCTGGTCGAGGCGGTTCTGGAACACCCGCGCGACCTTCGGGAAGTCGTCCGCGACGCGGGCCTCGCGCTGCACGAGCGAGGCGAAGACGACGGTCCGGTAGCGGTTCTCGAGCGGCACGCCCGCCGCGTCGAGCGACTGGTACATCCGGTTCACGAGCGTCTGCAGGATGTCGTGCGCCGAGGTGCCCGGGTCGATGTCGTAGGTCGCCGGGAAGAGGAAGCCCTCGAGGCTCGTCGCCTCGGCGGGGAGCCCGTAGGAGCCCCAGTCCGCGGCCGCGGCCTCGAGGTCGGCGAGGGCGACGCCCGAGCCGTCCGCGATCAGCGGCAGCGCGCCCTTGAGCGAGGTGCCCTCCGGGATGACGAAGGTGTTCGCCAGCCGCGTCGAGTCGGAGTCGAGCAGCGCCGACAGCGCAGCCTTCGCGCTCATCTCCGCCTTCAGCGAGTAGGCACCGGGCTGGAAGACGGGCTCGGGGTTCTCCGCGAGGAGCAGCTCGTAGAACGGCGTGTAGGACTTGATGACGCCGTCCGCGACGAGGTTCTCGGCGATGGTGCTGCCGCCGTCGCCCTGGTGGATGGTGAAGACCACCTCGCTGGTGCCGGTGCCGGTGAAGTCGGTCGGCTCCGGCTCCGCGAACAGCGCGCGGACGGGCTCGACGAAGATCGTCACCGCGATCGCGACCAGGGCCACGAAGACGCCGAAGGCGAGGAGCCCGCCGATCAGCCCGCGACGGCTGCGTCGCGGCCTGTTCTCGCGCTTCGCGCGGCGGCGGCGGGTGGAGGGGGCGGCGTCGGGGTGCGCGGCGGCGACGGCTTCTCCGCGGTCGCGCGGGGCGCCGACCTCGGGGCCGGCGAACAGGTGGTCGATCGAGTCGGGCGCCGTCGGCTCCGTCTCAGAAGCGGGGTGCTGCTCCGGGTCGTGCGGGAGCTGACTCTGCTGATCGGCCTCCGCGGCGCGGGCGGCGCGGCGGCTCGGGGGGACGTCGGTCACGGCTGGGTCGTCCTTCGTTCGGTTCGAGCGCGGATCCGGCGGGGGTACCGGACGAGCGCTCGGAATCGATGGCGTGCTGCAGGATCACCACGGCGGCGACCTGGTCGATCACGGCGCGGGAGCCGCGGGTGCTGCGTCCCGAGCGGTGCAGTGCGCTCTGGGCGCTCACCGTCGAGAGCCGCTCGTCCACGAGCCGCACCGGGGCGGTCGGGACGGCGGAGGCGAGACGCGCCGCGAAGGCGCGGGCGTCGTCCGTCGAGGCCGTCTCGGCGCCCGACAGCGACAGCGGGAGGCCGACGACGATCGCCGACGCGCCGAACTCGGCGGCGAGGGCCGCGATCCGGGCGACGTCGGCGCCGTCCGGCGCCTCCGCGACGCGCGCGACGGTCTCCACCGGCACGGCGAGGAGGCCGTCGGCGTCGCAGCGCGCGACACCGATGCGGGAGCGGCCCACATCGATGCCGAGCCGGACGCCGAACCTCTCCATCTAGCGCGTCGCCTCCTCGACGACGGCGTCGAGCGCCGCGCCGATGGCGGACACGTCCGAGCCGCCGCCCTGGGCGAGGTCGTCCTTGCCGCCTCCGCCGCCGCCGAGGACACCGGCCGCGCGACGGGCGAGAACGCCCGCCTTCCGGCCGAGCTCGCGGGCGGCGGGGGTGGTCGCCACGATCACGGCGGGCTTGCCGGCGACGTCGGCCGCGAGGGCGACGACCGCCGCGTCCTGGCCGAGGCGCTCGCGCACCGAGATGACGAGCGAGCGGAGCTCGTCACCGGAGCCGGCCGTGCCGACGTTCTCGGCGACGATCGTGACGCCGTTGATCGAGCGCTTCGTGGCGGCGATCGCGGGGACCCGCTCGGCGAGGGCGCGGGCCTCGAAGGTCGCGATCCGCTTCTCGGCGGCCTTGAGGCTCGCGACGAGCTCGGCGATCCGGTCGGGCAGCTGCTCGCGCGGGGTCTTGAGCGAGGACGAGATGGTGCTGACCAGGGCGCGCTCGGCGACGAGCTCGCTCAGCGCCTCGCGGCCGACGAGCGACTCGACGCGTCGGTTGGTCGAGCCGACCGAGGACTCGCTGATCAGGCTGATCAGCCCGATCTCCGCGGAGGTGCCCACGTGGGTGCCGGCGCACAGCTCGCGCGACCAGGGGCCGCCGATGTCGACGACGCGGACGACCTCGCCGTACTTCTCGCCGAAGAGCGCCATCGCGCCGAGCGCCTTGGCCTCGTCGAGCGGGAGCTCGCGGGTGACGACCTCGAGGTTGTCGCGGATCGCGCCGTTGGCGATGTCCTCGATCTCGCTGCGGGTCTCGAGCGAGAGCGCCTGGTTCCAGGAGAAGTCGAGGCGCAGGTAGCCGGCCTTGTTGAACGAGCCGGACTGGTGCGCCTGCGGGCCGAGGACCTGGCGGAGCGCCGCGTGGATGAGGTGGGTGCCGGAGTGCGCCTGACGCGCACCGCGGCGCCAGTCGCGGTCGACGACGGAGGTGGCGGCGTCGCCGAGCCCGACCTCGCCGCTGGCGACCTGGACCTTGTGGCTGATCAGGCCCTTGACCGGCTTCTGCACGTCGAGGACCTCGAGGTCGAAGCCGTTGCCGACGATGCGGCCGGCGTCGGCCTCCTGGCCGCCCGACTCCGCGTACAGCGAGGTCGCCTCGAGGATCACCTCGGCGATGTCGCCGGCGACCGCCTTCTGGACCGCGTGGCCGCCGACGATGAGGCCGAGGATCCGGGACTCCGTGTCGAGGACGTCGTAGCCCGTGAAGAGCGTCTCGCCCTTGGCGCGGAAGTCGGCGTAGACCGAGAGGTCGGCCAGGGCGTTCTTCTTCGACTTCGCGTCGGCCTTCGCGCGGGTGCGCTGCGCCGTCATCAGCGAGTCGAACGCCTCGCGGTCGACGCTGAGCCCCGACTCCTCGGCGATCTCGAGGGTCAGGTCGATCGGGAAGCCGAACGTGTCGTGCAGGAGGAAGGCGGTGTCGCCGGGCAGGGTCGCCGCTTCCGCCTTCTTGGTCTTCAGCACCGCGAGGTCGAGGATCTCGGTGCCGGCCGCGAGCGTGCGCAGGAACGCCTCCTCCTCGCCGTACGCGCTGGTCGAGAGGCGCTCGAACTCGGTGGAGACCTCGGGGTAGGCCGAGGCCATCGCGTCGCGCGAGGCGGTGAACAGCTCGGGGAACGTCGCGGTGTCGACTCCGAGCAGGCGCATCGCCCGCACGGTGCGGCGCATCAGGCGGCGCAGGATGTAGCCGCGGCCCTCGTTGGACGGTGTCACGCCGTCGGAGAGCAGCATCAGCGAGGAGCGGACGTGGTCGGCGATGACGCGCATCCGCACGTCGTCCTCGTGCACGGCGCCGTAGCGGCGGCCCGAGAGCTCGGCGGCGCGGTCGAGCACCGGGCGCACCTGGTCGATCTCGTACATGTTCTCGACGCCCTGCTTGAGGAACGCGACGCGCTCGAGACCCATGCCGGTGTCGATGTTCTTGCTCGGCAGCTCGCCGAGGATGTCGAAGTCGACCTTGCTCGTGCCCTGCCCGCGCAGGTACTGCATGAAGACGAGGTTCCAGATCTCGACGTAGCGGTCGTCGTCGGTGGCCGGGCCGCCGTCGATGCCGTAGGCGGGCCCGCGGTCGAAGAAGATCTCCGAGCAGGGCCCGGCGGGGCCGGGCTGGCCGGTGGACCAGTAGTTGGTGTCCTTGTCGAGGCGCTGGATCCGCTCGTCGGGCAGTCCGGCGATCTTCTTCCAGAGCGCGATGGCCTCGTCGTCGTCCTTGTAGACGGTGACCCAGAGGTCCTTCTCGTCGAAGCCGAGGTTGCCGTCGCTCTCACTGCCGGTGAGGAGCTCCCAGGCGTAGCCGATCGCCCCCTCCTTGAAGTAGTCGCCGAAGGAGAAGTTGCCGTTCATCTGGAAGAACGTGCCGTGGCGAGGGGTCTTGCCGACCTCCTCGATGTCGTTCGTGCGGATGCACTTCTGCACGCTCGTCGCGCGGTCGAACGGCGCGGGGACGACCCCGGTGAGGTAGGGCACGAAGGGCACCATGCCGGCGACGGTGAAGAGGAGGCTCGGGTCGTCGCTGACGAGGGAGGCGGAGGGGACCACGGTGTGCCCGCGGCTTCCGAAGAAGTCGAGCCAGCGGTTGCGGATGTCTGCGGTCTGCATGGGTTCCGTTACGTTTCGGTCGACCGGGTCGACGCGGGTGTCTGTCGGGTGGTGCGGTTTCAGCGGGTGGTGCGGGTCTGTCGGGTGCGCCGGGACGGGCAGGGCGTCAGCCCTCGCCGATGGCGGCCTTGAGCTCGGCCTCGCGCTGGTGGTAGCCCTCGGAGACGGCGTCGCCGAGCTCCTTCGCCGTGCGGTTGAGGTCCTCGAAGAGGCGGGCGCCCGCCTCGGTGCGCGCGACCTGGTGCGCGACCGCGAATCCGAGACCGATCCCGATGACGATCAGCACGATGTTCTTCACAGCGATTCCTCCCACAGCGTTTCCTGCTCACGGCAGCCGGCCCGAGGGCGCGGCGACCCCCTCGATTGTAGGGCGCGGGCAGGGGGCTACCTGGAGGACGACCTGCGGGTGCGCCGAGAGCGGCGCGCGGCGCCGCGTCCGACCGCGGCACCCGCCTTGTCGGCGGTGCGGCCGGCGACGAGGACGGCGCGGACTCCGGCGGTGAAGCCGGCGAGCTTGATCAGCGGTCCGCCGATCGTCGCGGCGGTCAGGGCGACGAGCGCGTTGACGTTGCCGGTGACCTCGGCCACGTCCTTCGTGATGGTGTCGACGCGGGCCAGCTGCTGGTTCGCCTCGCGCAGCGTCGACGCCGACTCGTCGAGGATCGGGGTCAGGCCGTCGCTGGCCTGCTTGATGGCCTCGCTCGTGCTGTCGAAGACCCGACCGAGCTTCCAGAGCGGGATCGCGGCGACCGCGACCAGGATCGCGAACACCCCCGCGGCGATGAGCCCTGCGATGTCTCCACCGGACACGATGACCTCCGTTTCGGCGCCGCCGGATGCGGCACCCCAGCCTACCGACGGCGCACGGCGGCCCCGGCTCCCCCGGCCTCAGCCGCACCTCCGGCACGCGGAACCACCCCCGGCACGCCGGAACACGCGGATCCCGCCAGCCCGAGCTCGGATCGCGAGCCGAACCCGAGTTCGGCTGACCTCCGGCACGGGGAATCAGCTCCGGCACGCCGGAACGGGCGTATCCGGCGAGCCGGAGCACGGATCACGAGCCGGAAGGACACGACTGCGGACCGCCGGTCGCTCGCCGAGGCCCGGGAACGAGGAAAGGCCCCGGCAGGAGCCGGGGCCTTTCCAACGGGGGTGCGCTGACTAGCGGGCCGCGTAGTACTCGACGACGAGCTGGACTTCGCAGGTCACGGGGACCTCGGCGCGCTTCGGGCGGCGCAGGAGCGTCGCCTGGAGCTTGTCGATCTCGACCTCGAGGTAGCCCGGGGTCTTGGGGAGGACGTCGACGTGTCCGCCGGCGGCCGCGACCTGGAAGGGCTCGGTGCCCTCGGAGCGGGTCTTGACGTGGATGACCTGGCCCGGCTTCACGCGGAAGGAGGGACGGTCGACCGTCTGGCCGTCCACCATGATGTGGCGGTGGGTGACGAACTGGCGGGCCTGCGCGGTGGTGCGGGCGAAGCCCGAGCGCAGGACGAGGGCGTCGAGGCGCATCTCGAGGAGCTCGACCAGGTTCTCACCGGTCAGGCCCTGGGTGCGGCGCGCCTCCTGGAAGGCGATGCGCAGCTGCTTCTCGCGGATGCCGTACTGGGCTCGCAGACGCTGCTTCTCCCGCAGGCGGACGGCGTAGTCGGAGTCGGCCTTGCGCTTCGAGCGGCCGTGCTCACCGGGAGCGTAGGGACGCTTCTCGAGGTAGCGGGCGGCCTTCGGGGTCAGGGGGATGCCGAGGGCGCGCGAGAGGCGCGTCTTCGAACGGGTACGTGAGGTGGTCGACACTGTGGTCCTTCCAGGGTCTGAGAGGTTCGGTCGCAGTCTTCGTCCGCCGGCTCCGGGAGGAGGGCGGGCGCCGAGGTCGTGTCCCCCCGCGGGTGCGGGAGGCAGGGTGACCGCGGTGGCGGACTGCGCGATTCAGAGGGATGCGCTGCTCCGCTCGGCTACAGAGCGGTGGGCAACCTCGCAAGACTACCAGGCGCGGGAGCCCGCGTCACGCGCGGTTCCGGGTCCGCCGTCCCGGACCGTCAGCCGCGGCCTCGGATGATCCGGAGCAGCTTCGCCAGCCGGGCCGACACGTCGCGCTCGTTGCCGTGCTCGGTCGGCGCGTAGTAGCGCGCGCCGCGGAGCTCGTCCGGCAGGTACTGCTGCTCGAGGACGCCGAGCTCGGCGTCGTGCGGGTAGCGGTAGCCCTTGCCGTGGCCGAGCCGCTTGGCGCCCGGATAGTGCGCGTCGCGCAGGTGCGGCGGCACCCGGCCGGCCTTGCCCGCGCGGACATCGGCGATCGCCCTGTCGATGGCCGTGTAGGAGGCGTTCGACTTGGGCGCGGTGGCCAGGTGGACGACGGCCTGCGCGAGCGGGATGCGCCCCTCCGGCATGCCGATGAACTGGACGGCGTCGGCCGCGGCGATCGCGACGACGAGCGCCTGCGGGTCGGCCATCCCGATGTCCTCGGAGGCCGAGACGATGATCCGGCGGGCGATGAAGCGCGGGTCCTCCCCCGCCTCGATCATCCGGGCCAGGTAGTGCAGCGCCGCGTCGACGTCCGAGCCGCGGATCGACTTGATGAACGCGCTGATGACGTCGTAGTGCTCGTCGCCGTTGCGGTCGTAGCGCAGCAGCGCGCGGTCGACGGCGCGGGCGACCACCTCCACCGTGATCAGCGGGAGCTCGGGCTCCTCCGCCTCGGCGGGCTCAGCGGGCTCCTCCTCGTCGTCGTCCTCGTCGTCCCCCTCCACCGCGGTCGCCCGCGCGACGCGATCCGCCTCGCGCGCCTCCGACCTCGCGGAGGTGGCGGCGGCCTCGAGCGCCGTGAGCGCACGTCGGGCGTCCCCGGAGGCCAGCCGGACGATGCTCGCGCGGGCCTCGTCGTCGAGCCGCACCGAGTCGCGGAGTCCGCGCTCGTCGTGCAGGGCCCGGTCGACGAGCAGCCCGAGGTCCTCGTCGTCGAGGGTGTTCAGCGTGAGCAGCAGGGAGCGCGAGAGCAGCGGGGCGATCACCGAGAAGGACGGGTTCTCGGTCGTCGCCGCGATGAGGATCACCCAGCCGTTCTCGACGCCGGGCAGCAGCGCGTCCTGCTGCGCCTTGGTGAAGCGGTGGATCTCGTCGAGGAAGAGGACGGTCGACGTGCCGTAGAGGTCGCGGGTGGAGAGCGCCTCCTCCATCACCTGGCGGACGTCCTTCACGCCGGCCGTGACGGCGGAGAGCTCGACGAAGCGCCGGCCGCTGGAGTGCGCGACGGCCTGGGCGAGCGTCGTCTTGCCGGTGCCCGGCGGGCCCCAGAGGATGACGGAGACGGCGCCGCGCTCCCCCGTGGTGTCGGCCGCGAGGGCCACCAGCGGCGAACCGGGCGTCAGCAGGTGCCGCTGCCCCGCGACCTCCTCGAGGCTGCGGGGACGCATGCGCACGGCGAGCGGGGTCGCCCCGGAGCGGAGTCCGGCCTGCTGCATGGTCATCGCACCAGCGTAACGACGGCCTCCGACAGTCGGCCCCGGCGCCCACCCGGCACCCGGCGCCGCGGCGTCCGGCGAGGGCGCGGCGATTCTCGTAGGCTCGACGCGCTCCGCGCTCGCGCGGGGCCGCGCCGGACGCAGGCGCGACGCACGACGGCGGAGGAACACGTGGCCCAGGGCAGGACGAACGATCGCGAGGCGCGCACCCGACTGAGGGCCTACCAGGCGCGGCAGACCCTGCACCGCACGCGCGCCAAGCGCCGGGTCCGCGACAACGTGATCGCGGCCGTCGCGGGCGTCGTCGTGATCGCCCTCGCGGTCGTCGCGCAGCTCCTCTACTTCTCCGGCGGCCCGGGCACCCCGGTCGCCGAGCCGACCTCCTCCGAGAGCGTGACCCCCACGCCGACCCCCGAGGCGACCGGCCAGAACACCGGTGACGTCCCCTCCGCCGACCTCGCCGAGGGCCGCGACTGGACCGGCACGATGTCGATCAACAGCGACGAGCTGGGGATCACCCTGGCCGGCGCCGCCGCCCCGCAGGCCGTCTCCTCCTTCCTCTCCCTGTCGCAGTCGGGCTTCTACGACGGCGTCTCCTGCCACCGGCTCACCACCGAGGGCCTCTACGTCCTGCAGTGCGGCGACCCGAGCGGCGACGGCACCGGCGGCCCCGGCTACAGCTACGGACCCGTCGAGAACGCGCCCGCGGACGGCGTCTACCCCGCGGGCACGATCGCCATGGCCCGCCAGGGCGGCAACGGCTACAGCCAGGGCAGCCAGTTCTTCGTCGTCTACCAGGACACCCAGCTCCCCGAGGACGCGGCGGGCGGCTACACGGTGGTCGGGCAGGTCACCTCGGGTCTCGATGCGCTGATCGCCGACGTGGTCGCGAAGGGCACTGCGGACGGCTCCGGCGACGGCGCTCCCGCCGAGCCGGTCGCGATCGGCGGCATCTCGCTGCAGTAGCCCTCGCGCGCCGCCGGCGAGCGGCGCGCGCGACCCGCGGGACCGCGGACGAACGGGGGCGCGAGGAGTGCAATAGGCTTGTCGTCACTGCCCGTTCGCGGCTGAGCGCGGTCGTCGGCCTCCGGCTGTCGAGCACCGAGGCCGAGGGGCGGGACGACAGCGAAAGGCGGCACCCGATGCTGACTCCAGACGGCGACATCGACACCGTGTCCACCCCCGGCACCGTGTCACCCGACGACAGCGCGTCCTCCGAGACGACGGACGCTCCCGAGAGCACCGGCGCCCCCGAGGGCGCCGACGCCCCGGCCGAGACGGACGCTCCCGAGACGGGAGAGGGCTCCCCCGAGGCGGCGACGCCCGGATCCGAGACGGCCGAGGCGGCGACCTCCGACGACGTGGCGGCACCCGAGGAGGCAGCGACCTCCGACGAGGCGGTGACCTCCGACGAGGCCTCGACCTCCGAGGAGGCGACGACTCCCGAGGGCGCGGTGCCTCCCGCCGTTCCGACGGCTCCCCGCCCGCAGGCGGGCGCCCGGCAGCCGTGGGGCCGCGTGGCCGACGACGGCACGGTCTACGTCCGCGTCGGCGACGAGGAGCGCGAGGTGGGCCAGTACCCCGACGCGACTCCCGAGGAGGCCCTCGCCTACTACGAGCGCAAGTACACCGAGCTCGCCGGCCAGGTCTCCCTGCTCGAGCAGCGGGCCAAGCGCGGCGCTCCGGCGAACGACGTGTCGCGCGGAGTGCAGACGCTCACCGCGGCCATCTCGCAGGCGCACGCCGTCGGCGACCTCAACGCCCTGCAGGCCCGCGTCAGCGCGCTCAGCGGTTCCGTCGAGGATCTGACCGAGCAGCAGGCCGCCGAGACGAAGGCCGCCCTCAGCGACGCGATCGCGCACCGCGAGGCGATCGTCGCCGAGGCCGAGGCGCTGGCCGCCGTCGACCCGGCGAAGACGCAGTGGAAGCAGGCCAGCGCTGCGATCGACGACCTCTTCGCCCGCTGGCAGAGCCACCAGCAGCAGGGTCCGCGCCTCCCCAAGAACGACGCCAACGAGCTGTGGCGCCGCTTCCGCGGGGCGCGCACGACGATCGAGCAGAACCGCAAGGCGTTCTTCGCCGACCTCGACTCGGCGCACCGCGAGGCCAAGCAGGCCAAGCAGTCGCTGATCGATCAGGCCGACGCCCTGGTCTCGCGCGGTGCCGAGGCGATCCCGGAGTACCGGGCCCTCCTCGAGCGCTGGCGAGTGGCCGGTCGCGCGGGCAAGCGGTTCGACGACGCCCTCTGGGCGCGCTTCAAGGCCGCCGGCGACGCGATCTACGGCGCGAAGGCCGAGGTCGTCGCGCAGGAGAGCGTCGAGTACACCGAGAACCTCGACCTCAAGCTCGCCCTCCTCGAGGAGGCGGAGCCGCTCCTGCAGGAGCAGGACCGCGAGAAGGCCAAGCGCGTTCTGCTCTCCGTGCAGGAGCGCTGGGACGCCGTCGGCCGCGTGCCGCGCGAGCAGGTGCGCACCGTCGAGGACCGCCTCCGCAAGGTCGAGGCGCACGTGCGCAAGCTCGACGAGGAGCACTGGAACCGCAGCAACCCCGAGCGCAAGGCGCGCTCGGAGGGCCTGGCCTCGCAGCTGACCGCCGCGATCCAGAAGCTGCAGGACGAGCTCGACGAGGCGAAGGCCCGCGGTGACCGCGCCGCCATCGCCCAGGCGCAGGAGGCCCTCGACGCCCGCAAGGTGTGGCTGGACGCCCTGGGCTGATCCCGGCCGGCTCGCGTGCTGGTCGACCGGCCGCCGGCGGCGGGGTGTCGAGAACCACTCCTCGAGCGAGGTGGATCTCGATACGCCCGCTGCGCGGGCTACTCGATCAGCATGAGGGCGGGGACCTCGGATCCACGGGGCCGGACCCCGCGTCCCTCGTGACCAGCATGCTGGTCGAGTAGCCGCCGGAGGCGGCGTCTCGAGACCCGACTGTCGCCGGCGGGAACCGCACGGCGCTGGCTCGGGCGGATCCGTCCACAGATGTGTCCCGGGTGTCCCGCGGGGACGGCGGCTCGGCCAGCATGGGCGGATGACGCGCCTCCTCCCCTCCGTGCTGCTCCCGGGGCAGCTGCCGCTCGCGGAGCTCTGCGCCGCCCGTCTCGACGGCGAGGTCGTCGCGCTCGACGAGGGCTTCCTCCTCGCCGATCTGCCGGTCGGTCCGGCCGAGCGCGGCGCGGCGCTGCGGGCGGTGGTCCCGGCGAAAGCGGTGGCGGACCGGCTGTCGGCGGCCTGGGTGCACGGCGCGATGCCCGCCGCTCCCCCGGTGCACAGCGCCTCCATCGACCGACGGAACCGCCTGCACCCGCCGATGCTCGCGCGGGTGCGCTTCCACGAGGTCCGGCTCACCGACGAGGACGTCGTGCTCCTCGGCGGCTGCTCCGTCACGACCCCCGAGCGCACCCTGATCGATCTGGCGCGCACCCGCAGCACCTGCGACGACGATCTCCTGCGCAGCCTGGCGGCCGTCACCGGTGTCTCGCTCGAGCGGGTACTCGAGCGACTGGACAGCGGCCCTCCCGTCTCGAGCCGCCGGATCGCCCTGCTCCGCCTGACCGCGGCGCTCGGCTGACCCGACCCTGAGCCCGGGTACTGCGCCGGCCGCGCCGGCGATCAGCCCGCGTTCACCCGGTAGACGTCGTAGACGGCGTCGATCCTGCGGACGGCGTTGAGCACCCGGTCGAGGTGCGTCGTGTCGCCCATCTCGAACACGAACCGGCTGATCGCCAGTCGGTCGCTGGAGGTGGAGACCGTGGCCGACAGGATGTTCACGTGGTGCTCGGAGAGCACGCGCGTGACGTCGCTGAGCAGGCCGGACCGGTCGAGCGCCTCGACCTGGATCTGCACCAGGAAGATGCTCTTCGAGGACGGCGCCCACTCGACGTCGACGATCCGCTCGGGCTCCTTGAGCAGCTCCTGCACGTTGTGGCAGTTGGCCTGGTGCACCGAGACGCCGGCGCCACGGGTGACGAAGCCGACGATCTGATCGCCCGGAACCGGGGTGCAGCACTTCGCCAGCTTGACCAGGATGTCCGGCGCGCCCTTGACCAGGACCCCGGACTCGCTGCTGCGGCTGCGCGGACGCGGGGAGCGCGGGAGGGTGACCTCGTGCTCGTCCGACTCCGGGTCGCCCTGGATGGTAGCGACGACCTTCTCCAGCACCGACTGGGTGGAGACGTGCCCCTCGCCGACCGCGGCGTAGAGCGCCTCGACGTCGTTGTAGCGCAGCTGGCTGGCCACCTCGGTGAAGGTGTCCTGGCTCATCAGCTTCTGCAGCGGCAGGTTCTGCTTGCGCATGGCCCGCGCGATGGAGTCCTTGCCCTGCTCGATCGCCTCGTCGCGGCGCTCCTTGGTGAACCACTGGCGGATCTTGTTGCGGGCCCGCGGGCTCTGCACGAAGTTCAGCCAGTCCTGGCTGGGGCCGGAGTCGGGGTTCTTCGAGGTGAAGACCTCGACCACGTCGCCCGTGGTCAGCGAGGACTCGAGCGGCACGAGGCGCCCGTTGACCTTGGCGCCCATGGTGCGGTGGCCGACCTCGGTGTGCACGGCGTAGGCGAAGTCGACCGGGGTCGCGCCGGTCGGCAGGCCGATGACGCGGCCCTTGGGCGTGAAGACGTAGACCTCCTTCGCCCCGATCTCGAAGCGGAGGGAGTCGAGGAACTCGTTCGGGTCGGTCGTCTCGGACTGCCAGTCGGAGAGGTGCGCGAGCCAGGCGAGGTCGGTGTCGTTCGAACCGGAGGCGACCTTGCCCGTCGCCATCTGCTCCTTGTACTTCCAGTGCGCCGCGATACCGAACTCGGCGTGCTGGTGCATCTCGTTGGTGCGGATCTGGATCTCGACCGCGCGGCCCTTCGGCCCGATCACCGTGGTGTGCAGCGACTGGTACAGGTTGAACTTGGGCGTGGCGATGTAGTCCTTGAAGCGCCCGGGCATCGGGCTCCAGCGCGCGTGGATCGAGCCGAGCACGGCGTAGCAGTCGCGCACGGAGTTGACCAGCACGCGGATACCGACCAGGTCGTAGATCTCGTCGAAGTCGCGGCCGCGGACCACCATCTTCTGGTAGATCGAGTAGTACTGCTTCGGCCGGCCGACGACGCGGCCGCGGATCTTGCCCGCCCGCAGGTCCTCGCCGATGAGGTCGATGATGCTCTGGACGAATTCCTCGCGCTGCGGGGTCCGCACCTTCACGAGGCTCTCGATCTCGTTGTAGATCTTCGGATAGAGCACCGCGAAGGACAGGTCCTCGAGCTCCCACTTGATCGCCTGGATGCCGAGGCGGTTCGCCAGCGGCGCGTAGATCTCGAGGGTCTCGGTCGCCTTCCGGGCCGCGGACTCGGCGGGGACGAAGCCCCAGGTGCGCGCGTTGTGCAGGCGGTCGGCCAGCTTGATGATCAGAACGCGGATGTCCTTCGACATCGCCACGATCATCTTGCGGACGGTCTCGGCCTGCGCGCTGTCGCCGTACTTGACCTTGTCGAGCTTGGTGACGCCGTCCACCAGCATCGCGACCTCGTCGCCGAAGTCGGCTCGGAGCTCGTCGAGCTTGTAGTCGGTGTCCTCCACCGTGTCGTGCAGCAGCGCGGCGGCGATGGTCTTCGAGCCGATGCCGAGGTCGGCGAGGATCTGCGCGACGGCCAGCGGATGCGTGATGTACGGCTCGCCGCTGCGGCGCTTCTGATTCGCGTGCGCGCGCTCGGCGACCGAGTAGGCCCGCTCGATCAGTGCGATGTCGCTCTTGGGGTGGTGCGTGCGCACCGTCCGGACGAGCGTGTCGACCGCCCCGGAGGGCTGTGCGCGCGAGAAGATCCGCGGGACCAGCCGGCGCAGGGCGGCGGTCGAGGACGTGGTCGTGGTGTCGCTCACGCGGAGATCTCCATCGCCTCATTATCGCCCGTCGCGGGGCGCCTCGTGACCGGTCCGCCGGGAGCGGACAGGCCCGCGATCAGTCGATCCGGCCCGGACGTCCCTCGTCGTCGACGACGTCGCCGCCTGCGGCCGCCCAGGCGGTCATCCCGGCCTCGACGTTCGCCGTCTCGTAGCCGGCGCCATCGAGCGCCTGGACGACCATGGCCGAGCGGACGCCGGAGTGGCAGACGACGAGGATCGCCGCGTCCCGAGGGAGCTCGTCCTGCCGCTCGCCGATGCTGCCCATCGGGATGTGGTGCGCCGCTGCGGCGTGCCCGAGCGCCCACTCGTGGGGCTCGCGCACGTCGAGCAGCCAGACCTCGTCGCGCTCGACGAGGCCGATCGCGTCCGCGGCGGTGACCTGTGCGTAGTCGGCCACGATCAGCCCTGGACGACAGGGGTCGCGGCGCGCTCGCGGGCCGAGACGACCCGCTTGTCGTGCTTGCCGATCTCGGCCTCACCGCTGCGCAGCTGGGCGTAGAGCGGGGCCGCGACGAAGATCGTCGAGTAGGTGCCGACGATGATGCCGATCAGCAGCGCGAGCGAGATGTCGCGCAGCGTGCCGGCACCGAGGACGAAGGCGCCGATCACGAGGATCGCGGCCACCGGCAGGGCGGCGACGATCGAGGTGTTGATCGAGCGCACCAGCGTCTGGTTCTCGGCGAGGTTGACCGTCTCGGAGAAGGTCTTGGTGGTGCTGCCGAGCGCCTCCGCGGTGTTCTCGCGGATCTTGTCGAAGACGACGACCGTGTCGTAGAGCGAGTAGCCGAGGATCGTGAGCAGTCCGATGACCGCCGCCGGCGAGACCTCCGTCCCGGTGATGCCGTAGACGCCGGCCACGATCACGAGGTCGTGCAGGAGCGCGACGATCGCGGCGAGGGACATCTTCCAGGTCCGGAAGTACGCCCACATCGCCAGGGCGGCCAGGATCACGAAGATGATCAGGCCGCGGACGGCCTGCTGCGTGACGTCCGAGCCCCAGGCGGCGCCGATGAAGGACGACGCGACCTGCTCCGTCGGGACGGAGTAGGCCTCGGACAGGGCGTTGCGGACCTGGGTCGACTCGTCGGTCGACAGCTGGCTGGTCTGCACCCGGATCGAGTCGTCGCCGACGATCGAGACGCGCGGGACCGCGTCGGACGAGACCGAGGTGACGGCGTCCGTCGCCGCGGTCTGGTCCAGGTTCTCCGGTGAGGTGACCGTGAACTCCGAGCCGCCGGTGAACTCGATGCTGAAGTTGAAGCCACCGCGGGCCGCCGTGCCGAGCACGGTGAGCAGGATGATCGCGATCGAGATGAGGTACCAGGTGCGCCGGCGGCCGACGAAGTCGACCGAGCGCTTGCCGGTGTAGAGGTCGTTTCCGAACTGCGAGAAGCTGGCCATCACGCGTCCTTCCCGTTCGAGTCGTTCGAGGAGCTGCGCGCGGCGGCCGCCTCGGCGGCCTTGCGCTCGGCGATGGTCTGGCGGCGGGCGGCCTCGCGGGCGGCGGAGGAGCCCTTGCCCGAGGCGCCCTTGCCGGCGAGCACGGCGTCCTGCGGGCGGAACGCCGCTCGGCCGCGGTAGACCGCGCCGAGTGCACGCGGATCCAGCCCGGAGGCCTTGTGCCCCTCGGAGAAGAACTTGGTCGTCGCGAGCAGCTGCAGCATCGGGTGGGTGAAGAGGATCACCACCACGAGGTCGATCAGCGTCGTGATGCCGAGGGTGAGCGCGAAGCCGCGGACGCTGCCGACCGCGAGGGCGAAGAGCACGACGGCGGCGAGCAGGTTCACCATGTCGGAGGCGAAGATCGTGCGCAGCGCGCGCCGCCAGCCGGCCTCGACCGAGGACTCGAGCCCGCGGCCGTCGCGCAGCTCGTCGCGGATCCGCTCGAAGTAGACGATGAAGGAGTCCGCCGTGATGCCGATGGCGACGATCAGACCCGCGACGCCCGCGAGCGAGAGGCGGAGTCCCTCCCGCCAGGAGAGCAGCGTCACGACGAGGTAGGTGACGATCGCCGCCACCATCAGCGACGCGATGGTCACCGCGCCGAGCACGCGGTACTGGGCGATCGAGTAGACGACGACGAGGATGAGGCCGATCAGGCCCGCGAGCAGGCCGCTGGCGAGCTGAGTCGAGCCGAGCGTCGCGGAGATGCTGTCCGAGCTCTGCACCTGGAAGCCGATCGGCAGGGCGCCGTACTTCAGCTGGTCGGCGAGGGTCTTCGACGACTCCTGGGTGAAGGAGCCGGAGATCTGCGCGTTGCCGTCGGTGATCGCCGCGTTGGTGGAGGGCGCCGAGATGACGCGCCCGTCGAGGACGATCGCGAACTGGTTCTGCGCGCCCTGCAGGCCGACGAGGCGCGAGGTGACGTCACCGAAGGCCTGGGTGCCCTGGTCGTCGAAGGAGAGGTTGACGGCCCAGGTGCCGGTGCTGGCGCCGGAGGACGTCGTCATCAGGCCGTTCGAGGCGTCGGAGATGTCCTCGCCGGTGATCTCGACCGGGCCGAGGATGTACTTCGCCGTGTCGTTGTCGTCGCAGGTGATCAGGGGCTGATCGGCCGGCGCGAGGTTCGGGTCCTGGTCGTTCAGGAACGCGCAGTCGAAGGAGGTGTACTGCGCCTCGAGCGCCGGCGTGATGTAGGCGAGGTCGCTCGCGCTGGTCGGCGCGGCCGTCGGCTCGGTGGCGAGCGAGGGGTCGACCGGGGTCGGCGTGGGCGACGCGGTCGAATCGCCGCCGACCGAGCTGTTGGTCGCCTGGCTGGCGACGAGCACCGGGCGGAAGTCGAGCTTCGCCGAGGCCTCGATGCGCTGCAGCGTCGCGTCGTCCGGCGTGCCCGGGATCGAGACGACGATGTTGCTCGAGCCCTGGGTCGTGATCTCGGACTCGGAGACGCCCGCGGCGTCGATCCGCTGGCGGATGATCGAGACGGCCTGCGTCAGCTGCTCGGACGAGACGGTCTGGCCGTCCGAGAGCTGGGGCTGGAGCACGATCTGGGTGCCGCCCTCGAGGTCGAGCGCGAGCTTCGGCGTCCAGGAGCCGCCGCCGAAGGCGACGGCGGCGGCGTTGAGGCCGACGAGCGCGAGGATCAGGACGCCGAGCCAGCTCAGCGAGCGCCGGGCCTTCCGGACGGGGGTTGATGCGGCCACCCAGGGCTCACCTTCTTCTTCGGTCGGCGCCGGCTCTCCGGCCGACGCTGGCTCTGCGGTCGACGTCGATCCTCGCGCAGGCGCCGACCCCGGGGGCCGTGCCTGTCGTCCGATCGACGGTCTTCGATCCGGGGCGCACCCCGGACGTGGAAGGGCGGGCGGGGTGCCGATGCACCCTGCCCGCCCTGGAGACTACTGCGCGTCGGGCCTGCGGTCGCGCTCGACCGGGTCGACCAGCGGGTCGGCGGTGTGCGCGGCGTCGCGCTCGCCGAACGCGGGCGACTCGACGGCCGCCACGGACTCGGCCTCGTCCTCGTCGGCGACGACCGCGTTCTCGGTCGGGTCGATGAGGCGGGCGATGGCCTGGCGGTGGATCGTCAGGAGCGTCCCGGGGGTCGACTCGATGACGATCTTGTTCTCGTCGTCGTCGATCGAGACGACGGTGCCGAACAGGCCGGAGCCGGTCATCAGCTCGACACCGGGGACCAGCCCGGACTTCATCTTCTCCGCGTCGCGCTGCCGCTTCTTGTTGTTGCGGAACATGAAGATGATCATCACGGCGAGAAGCAGGACGAGCAGGATGATCGTCGGATCCATGGGTGAGCCTTCCGGAGTTGAGGGTGATCCGCCGCGCACACAAGGGGTGGCGCATGCGGATCGAGCGGCCCGTCGGGCCTTGAAGATTATAGGTCATCTCCGAACAGGGGCCGCTGGGAGGCCGAGGCGGCTCCCCCGCGTGGATCCACGCCGAAGTGCCGGTACGCGGCCGGGGTCGCGACGCGGCCGCGCGGCGTGCGGGTGAGCAGCCCGATCCGGACGAGGAACGGCTCGACGACCGCCTCGACCGTCTCCGCCTCCTCGCCGACGGAGACCGCGAGCGTGTTGAGTCCGACCGGTCCGCCGTCGAAGCGGGTGAGCACGATGTCCATCACGGCGCGGTCGAGGCGGTCGAGGCCGAGCTCGTCGACGTCGTAGAGGTCGAGTGCGGCGCGGACCGCGGTGACGTCGGCGCGACCGCCGTGCACGAGCGCGAAGTCGCGGACCCGGCGCAGCAGGCGGTTCGCGATGCGCGGGGTGCCCCGGCAGCGGCCGGCGATCTCGGCGACCGCCTCGCCGTCGATGTCGAGGTCGAGCAGCCGCGCGGCGCGTGTGAGCACCTGGCGCAGCTCGTCCTCGGCGTAGAACTCGAGGTGGGCGGTGAAGCCGAACCGGTCGCGAAGCGGATTCGGCAGGAGGCCCGAGCGCGTGGTCGCGCCGACGAGGGTGAACGGCGCGAGATCCAGCGGGACGGAGGTCGCGCCGGCGCCCTTGCCGACCATGATGTCGATCCGGAAGTCCTCCATCGCGAGGTAGAGCATCTCCTCCGCGGAGCGCGCCATCCGGTGGATCTCGTCGATGAAGAGGATCTCGCCGGGCAGCAGCGAGGAGAGCACGGCGGCCAGATCACCGGCGTGCTGGATCGCGGGGCCGCTGGACATCCGCAGCGGCGAGGAGCTCTCCTCCGCCACGATCATCGCGAGGGTGGTCTTGCCGAGGCCGGGCGGGCCGGCCAGCAGGATGTGGTCGGGCGTGCGGCCCTGCATCGCCGCCGCCTTGAGCAGCAGCTCGAGCTGGCCGCGGACCTTGCGCTGGCCGACGAACTCACCGAGGTTCTTCGGGCGGAGCGCGCCCTCGAAGGCGATCTCGGCCTCGGAGGCGACCTCGGGGCCCATCACGTCGTCGCCGCTCACGAGCGCGCCGCCGGACCGAGCCGGGCCAGGGCGAGGCGGAGCAGCGACTGCACGCTCGCCGCGTCGGACGCCTGGGCGTCGAGCAGGATCTCGTCGACGACCTCGGCGGCGACGCGCTCGGGCCAGCCGAGGCCGACGAGGGCCGAGAGCACGCTCTGCGCGGCCGTCGCGCCCGGCCCGGAGCCGCGGGCGGCGCGCGGGCGGACGGCGAGCTTGCCCGCGAGCGACAGGATGATGAGCTTCGCGGTCTTGGGACCGATGCCGGAGACCTTGCGGAAGACGGCGTCGTCCTCGTCGGCGACGGCCTGGGCGATGCGCTCGGGCTCCACCGAGCCGAGCACGCCGAGCGCGGACTTGGGGCCGACGCCGGTGACGCCGATCAGCAGCTCGAAGATCTCGAGCTGCTCCTCGTCCGGGAAGCCGTAGAGGGTCAGCGAGTCCTCGCGGACGATCAGCGTCGTCGTCAGCACGGTCTCGTCGCCGACCCGCAGCTCGAGCGCGTGCTGCGGCGTGACGTTGACCGCGTAGCCGACGCCGTGGACGTCGACGACGGCGAGGCTCCCGCGAGCGGAGAGGACGGTGCCGCGGAGGGAGGAGATCACCGCGTCAGTCTAGAGGCTCGAACAGGCGTTCGAGTGGCGGCCTCCGCGGCGCGCCAGGCCCGCTGGGCCGCGGTCTCCCCCTCGGCGGCGGCGGGGCCCGCGGCGATCGGCCCGCGCCAGGCGTGGCAGACGGCGAGGGCGAGGGCGTCGGCCGCATCGGCCGGCTTCGGCGGGGCGTCCAGCCGGAGGATGCGCTGGATCATCGTCGTGACCTGGCGCTTGTCGGCCGCTCCGTAGCCGGTGACCGCGGCCTTGACCTCGCTGGGCGTGTGCATGCCGACGACGAGGTCGCGACGGGCGGCCGCCACCAGGGCGACGCCGCTGATCTGGGCGATGCCCATCACCGTGCTGACGTTGTTCTGGGCGAAGACGCGCTCGATCGCCACGGCCTCGGGCCGGTGCTCGTCGAGCAGCGCCTCGATCCCGTCGCCGAGGGCGAGCAGCCGGCGCTCGAGCGGCGCGTCGGCGGGGGTCCGGAGGACGCTCACGTGCACGAGCGTCGCGCGCCGGTCGCGGCCGACGTCGACGATGCCGACGCCGCACCGGGTGAGCCCCGGGTCGATCCCGAGGACGCGCATCAGCGCGCCCGCCCGGGACGAGCCGGGGTCACCGGGTCACTCCTCGTCGTTCTCGAGCTCGGCCCGGACCTCGGCCGTGATGTCGAGGTTCGTGTAGACGTTCTGCACGTCGTCCGAGTCCTCGAGGGCGTCGATCAGGCGGAAGACCTTGCGCGCCGTCTCGGCGTCGGCCTCGACCTGCAGCGACGCGACGAACTCGACGTCGGCGGCGTCGTAGTCGATGCCGGCCTCCTGGAGCGCCGTGCGCGCCGGGACCAGCTCGGCGGCCTCGGTGCGGACCTCGAAGGACTCGCCGTGGTCGATGACGTCGTCGACGCCGAAGTCGAGGACCGCGCCGAGCACGTCGTCCTCGGTCACGCCGTCGCCGTGCGGGACGGTGATGACGCCCTTGCGCGCGAAGTTGTAGGCGACGCTGCCCGGGTCGGCCATGGTGCCGCCGTTGCGGGTCATCGCGGTGCGGACGTCCGCCGCGGCGCGGTTCTTGTTGTCGGTGAGGCACTCGACGAGCAGCGCGATGCCGTTCGGGCCGTAGGCCTCGTACATGATCGTCGTGTAGTCGATGACCTCGCCGGTGAGGCCCGCGCCGCGCTTGATCGCGCGGTCGATGTTGTCGTTCGGCACCGAGGTCTTCTTCGCCTTCTGCACGGCGTCGACGAGCGTCGGATTGCCGGACATGTCGGCGCCGCCGATCTTGGCGGCCACCTCGATGTTCTTGATCAGCTTGGCGAAGGACTTCGCGCGGCGCGAGTCCTTGATCGCCTTCTGGTGCTTGGTCGTGGCCCACTTGGAATGCCCGGACACGGTGCTCCCTCGGAAATCTCGTTCGTGCGACTCCCTCGGGCGCCGCTGATGGCTGGTCCAGTGTAATCGAGCGCCGGGCGGGGCGGTCCGAGCCGCGCCCGAGGGCCCGAGGACGCATGCCAGGGCGGCTTCGGCACCGGGAAGCGCGTCCGGCTCGTCGGAACCGGGCGGTTCTGCGAGCCGGAGGGGGTTCCACGAGCCGGAGGTCGATCGCGCGGCCCTCCGGCACGGACCCGATCGTCGGGGACCTCTACGGAAGCCCGTCGTCCAGCGGACCGGTGACGATCCGACGAGCGGGATCCGTGCGCTCGGGATCGTCCGATCGAGCCACCGGCACGATCTGCGCCAGCGATGCGGCGCCGCCCGCTCCTCGTCGGCAGAGTGGCCGGCGAGCCGGGTCGCACCCTGCCGTCCAGTCGACGCGAACGAGAACGAGGACACCGATGCCACCCGATGAGCGCCACCCGCACGACGACGAGCGCCGATCCTCCCCTCCGCCGGGCATCGCACGGCGGACCGCTGTCACGGCCGCGTGGACGACCCCGGTGGTCGCCGCCGCGGTCGCCGCTCCCGGCGCCTCGGCGTCCCCCGCCCCGGTGGGAGACGGAGCGTTCCTGGGTGTGACTCTTCAGGGCTACCGCTCCGGTGTCTTCGTGACGGCGGTCCTCCTCAATGTCCCTCAGACGTCCTTGACGCCGATCGTGCTCGAGCGCGCCGCGGAGATCCGGATCACGGCGGGGCACGACGTCGCGTACTGGGGATCCGGGATCGTGGCAGAGAGCCCCCGAGCGGGCCGCCTGCTCGTCCCTGCGGGCTCGTACTCGGTCGACGCCATCTACGACATCGCCGGACGACGCATCTCGGTCGCGTCCCCGCTCGGACAGCTGACCTCCGGACTCACTGCCTCTCCGACCGGCTCGTTCCCCGTGACCGTCGCTGTGGTGAGCGGACCGGTCTACCCCGGTCCCGACCCGTCCGTCACGCAGGGATACGGGCTTCCGTCGCAGACCATCATGATCACGGTCTGACGATCGCCGGCGGTCAGCGCAGCAGCGGGGAGAGGACGCGGTCGGCCTCCGACGCGTCGCCGGTCCGGAAGGTCCGGAAGGTCCGGAAGGTCGAGCGGAGCGGGCAGCTCTGCGGCGTCGATCGGATCGGATTCCGTCCTCCGCCAGGAGGCTGTGGGCGGACGGCCGGAGTCGCCGCCGAGGCCGCGCTCCGCGGCAATCCCGCCAGGCGGCACGATCGGTGCCAGAGATTCGCCCCTCGTCCCCTCACACCGAGAAGGTGATGCCGGCGCTGGAACGCTCCGCGCGGCGCCTGCGGTTCGAACGAGGACGAGGACCCACCAGGACGCAGGGCCGCGCGGCCGAGACGAGAACGAGGACCGCGATGACGAACGACCCGCAGAGGGACGACACGACCGGACTGGACGGGGATCGTCCACCGGGGATCGGGCGCCGGTCGGCGCTCGCGGTCGCCTGGACGGTCCCGGTGATCGCGGGCGCCACGGCCGCCCCTGCGGCCTCCGCCTCCACGCCGCCGAAGGAGGACGGCACCTTCCTCGGCGTCTGGCTCGCCTCCCTCGGCGGCGAGTCCCCGCGGGCCTTCCGCGTCGAGGTGTACCTCAACGGGACCGGGACTCCGGGGACCCCGGTCGTCCTCCCCCAGGACGCGGTCGTGCGCGTCGACTCACCGGACCACGACGTCGCCGTCTGGCCGGACGGGATCGTTCCCGAGGGGCCTCGGGCCGGCACGATCACGATCCCCGCCGGGGTCTACCCCACCGTCGAGAGCTACACGGTCCGCACCAGGAGCGTGGTGGTCACCGCCCCGTACCCGGGGCCTCAGACCGTGTGCGAGCTCGCCGCTGATCCGCGGGGACGATTCGCGGTGGAGGCGAAGGTGACCCGGGGACCCACCTACCGAGGTCCCGACCCGTACGCGACCGGCATCCACGGCCGCCCGTCCGCGGTGGCCGTCCTCACGTTCTGAGAGGTGTCGGCAGGCTGGAACCGGTCGATTCCGCACGCCGGAGAGTGTTCCGCGCGCCGGAGATCAGCCGCGCGGCTCTCCGGCACGCGGAGCTGCGTCCGGCACGTCCGAACGGACCGATCCAGCGAGCCGGGGGATGTTCCACGAGCCCGAGGTCCGCCCCGCGGCCCCTGGCACCGACGTGCAGGATCCGCGCGCTCGGGATCGTCCGATCGAGCCACCGGCACGATCTGCGCCACCGATTCGGCGCTCACGGCCCCTCGTCGGCAGAGTGGCCGGCGAGCCGGGCAGCTCTCTGCCGTCCGGTCGCCGCGAGCGAGAACGAGGACCGATGACACCCGACGAGCACCCCCCGCACGACGACGAGCTCCGATCGCCCCCTTCGCCCGGAGTCGCGCGGCGGACCGCGGTCATGGCCGCGTGGACGACCCCGGTGGTCGCCGCCGCGGTCGCGGCACCCGGAGCCTCGGCGTCACCTGCGCCGGTGACCGCCTCCACCTTCGTCGGGGTGAAGGTCTCGACATACGTCGTCGGCACCTTCGGCGTCACCGCCTACATCAACATGATCGGAACCACCGGGTCGACCGTCCAGCTGAACGAGGAGACGTGGGTCGACATCGCGACCGACCAGGACGTCTCGCACTGGGATTCCGGGCTCATGGCGATCGGCCCCCGTGCCGCCCGCCTGGTCGTCCCCGTCGGCCCCTACCGCGTGGACCGGACCTACCTGATCGGCGGCCAGACCGCCTCGGTCTCCTTCAATGAGACGTACACGTCGAACCTCAGCGCAGAGCCGAAAGGCAGATTCACCGTGTCGGCCACCGTCACGCGCGGTCCCGTCTACCTCGGGCCCGACCCCGGCGCCGCCCAGCAGTTCGGAGCGTCGTCCTCCACGGCGAGCGTGCCGAACTGACCTCGCGCTACTTCAGCAGGCGGGAGAGGACCCGGTCGGCCAGGAGCTTCCCGCCGGTCTGGCAGGTCGGGCCGAGCGAGCGGTCCTGCGGCGTCGATCGGAGGAGGTCCGGTCCTCCACGAAGAGGCTGTGGGCGAACGGCCGGAGTCGCCGCCGAGACCGCGCCCGCGGCGGATCCCGCCAGGCGGCACGATCGATGCCAGAGATTCGCCGCTCGCCCTCTCCCATCGGGAAGGTGATGCAGGCGCAGGAACGCTCCGCGCGGCCCCGCGATTCGAATGAGGACGAGGACACACCATGACGCAGGACCACCACCACGACGACGGTCTCCGCTCGTCTCAGCCCCCGGGCATCGCGCGCCGCACCGCCGTCGCCGCCGCATGGACCACCCCGGTCGTCGCCGCCGCTGTCGCGGCTCCCGGCGCCACCGCGTCACCCGCACCGGTCGGCACCGGGACCTTCGCCGGCCTCATCCTGTCGAGGGTCTACCCCCGCAGCTTCCAGACCAGGGTCATCGTGAACGGGGACCGGACCGCCACCGGGCAGATCGTGCTCGCGGAGGACGTCGAGGTCAGGATCACGGTCGAACACGACGTCGAGTCCTGGGGGACCGGCGTCGTAGCCGAGGGACCCCGCTCCGGGCGCTTCCTGTTCCCCGCCGGATCGTACCCGGCCATCGAGAGCTACCCCTTCGGCACCACTCTCATCTGGGTCTCCTTCTCCTCCAGGCCCCCGGTGACACGCCTCAGTGCCAGTCCGACGGGCGCGTTCTCCGCGACGATCGCCATCGTGCGAGGGCCGGTCTTCCCGGGCCCGGATCCCTCCGCGACCCGAGGATGGGGTCTGCCGTCCGCCACCAGCACCATCGACGTCTGACCGGAGCTCCTCCGCTCCGAGCCGAGCCGAGGAGGACGTCCTCGGCGGCGAGCGCGCCGAGCCGATGGCGCGCTACTTCAGCAGGCGGGAGAGGACGCGGTCGGCCAGCGGCTTCCCGCCGGTCTGGCAGGTGGGGCAGTACTGCAGCGTCGAGTCGGAGTAGATCACCTGGCGGATCGTGTCGCCGCAGACCGGGCAGGCCTCGCCGGTGCGGCCGTGCACGCGCATCCCGAGCTTCTTCTCGCGCTTGAGATCGGCGGCGTGCAGGCCCTCGGCCCGACCGAGCGCCTCCTCGAGCGTGTAGTGCAGCGCGGTGTACAGGCGGTCGAGCTCCTCCGGCCTGAGCGTCGCCGGCTTGAACGGCGACATCTTCGCGACGTGCAGGATCTCGTCGGAGTAGGCGTTGCCGATGCCCGCGATCCTCGACTGGTCGCGCAGCACGCCCTTGAGCTGGGCGCGGCCCGCTGTGGCCAGGATCGCACCGAGGATGTCGCGGGTGAACTCCGGGTCGAGCGGGTCGGGACCGAGCCTGGCCACGCCCGGCACGTCCCGCGGGTCCGTCACGATCGAGATCGCGAGGCTCTTCTTCGTGCCGGCCTCGGTGATGTCGAAGCCGGAGCCGTCGTCGAGGATCAGGCGCGCGGCGAGCGGGCCGCGGCCCGGCTTCACCGGCGCGGTCGGCCGCTCGGGGCGCCAGCGCACCCAGCCCGCGCGGGCCAGGTGCAGCAGCACGTGCACGTCGCCGATCGCGAGATCGAGGAACTTGCCGTGCCGGCTCACCCCGTGCACCGTCTCCCCCGCGAGCGAGGACGGCGGGATCGCGACGGTCTTCAGCGCGGAGATCGCGAACACGTCGAGTCGCTCCAGCACGCGGCCGCCGAGGCGCTCGTCGAGGTCGCGGGCGAGCGCGTGCACTTCGGGGAGTTCGGGCATCCCCCTACTGTGCCGTGCCGACGCGATCGACGGCGACCCTCAGGAGGAGCCGCCGACGGTCGCAGGAGAGGAGAAGGCGCACATCGGTATGTCGGATCCCGCCAGCGCACATCGGCCACGCCACGGGTTCGTCGGTGCAGGCTCTCAGCCGTCAGGCTCTCGGTGGCCCGGAGCGCTCGCACCGCGCTGCAGACGACTCACGACGAGGAGCACCACGATGATCGGCCGCCACCACGACCACCCCGACCACATCTGTCGAGGCACGTCAGATCCGGACGGCTGCGAGAGCGGCGTCGACCGCAAGGCGTCGCCCCGAGTCGCGCGGCGCTCCTCAGCGGCGGTCGCCTCGACGAGCCCGGTGATCGCCACCGCCGCCGCACCCGGCGCCCCCGCGTCCGTCCCGCCGTCGAGTGCATCGTCGGGCCGCCACTCCGCCCGGGCAGCGACGCGGGAAGACTCCTCCGGAGACGCCGCGGACACCCGAGGATCCGACCTCACGGCGAGGAACACGACCGTCGAGGTCTGAGCGGTCCCTGCGGGCCCGCTCTCCGTGCGAGCGGGTCCGCGGCCGAGGAGACCGGCGCGCCCCTAGGCGTCGGCGCCGAAGCGGGTGGCCGCGACCTTGCGCAGGAACAGCTCGTGGAACCGGTAGTCGCCGGTGATCTCGGGGTGGAACGAGGTGCCCAGCAGGGCGCCCTGCTCGACGGCGACGACCCGGCCGTCGGCGAGGGCGGCGAGGGCGTGCGCCCGCTCCCCCAGCTCCTCGACGACGGGGGCGCGGATGAAGACCGCGTGCATCGGCGGATCGCCGATGCCGTCGATGTCGAGATCGGTCTCGAAGGAGTCCAGCTGGTTGCCGAAGGCGTTCCGGCGGACCGTCACGTCCAGGCCGCCGAAGCTGCTCTGGCCGTCGATGCGGTCGAGCACGCGGTCGGCGAGCATGATCAGCCCGGCGCAGGTGCCGTAGACGGGCAGACCCGCCGCGATCGCGGCCTTCACCGGCTCGGCGAGGCCGAACAGGCGCGAGAGCTTGTCCATCACCGTGGACTCGCCGCCGGGGATCACGAGACCCGCGACGGAGTCGAGCTCAGCCGGGCGGCGCACCAGCACCACCTCGGCGCCGAGCTCGCGCAGCACGTGCGCGTGCTCGCGGAAGTCGCCCTGCAGGGCGAGGACGCCGACCCGGAGCCCCGCGAGGGACTCCCGGGTCTCGTCCTCGCCCGCGACGGGCGCGCTCTCGCTACCAGCCACGCTCGGAGAGCCGGTGCGGCGCGGGCACGTCGGCCACGTTGATGCCGACCATCGCCTCGCCGAGACCGCGGGACGCCTCGGCGACGACCTTCGCGTCGTCGAAGAACGTCGTCGCCTTGACGATCGCAGCGGCGCGCTTCGCGGGCTCGCCCGACTTGAAGACGCCGGAGCCGACGAAGACGCCGTCGGCACCGAGCTGCATCATCAGCGCGGCGTCGGCCGGGGTGGCGACGCCGCCGGCGGTGAAGAGCACGACGGGGAGCTTTCCGGTCTGCGCGATCTCGGCGACCAGCTCGTAGGGCGCCTGCAGCTCCTTGGCGGCGACGTAGAGCTCGTCCTTGGTCAGCGACTTCAGGCGGTTGACCTCGGCCGAGATGGTGCGGATGTGCTTGGTGGCCTCGGAGACGTCGCCGGTGCCGGCCTCGCCCTTGGAGCGGATCATGGCCGCACCCTCGGTGATGCGGCGCAGGGCCTCGCCGAGGTTGGTGGCACCGCAGACGAAGGGGACGGTGAACTTCCACTTGTCGATGTGGTTCACGTAGTCGGCGGGCGAGAGGACCTCGGACTCGTCGATGTAGTCGACGCCGAGCTCCTGCAGGATCTGCGCCTCGACGAAGTGGCCGATGCGGGCCTTGGCCATCACGGGGATGGAGACGGCGGCGACGATCCCGTCGATGAGGTCGGGGTCGCTCATCCGCGCGACGCCGCCCTGCGAGCGGATGTCGGCGGGGACGCGCTCGAGCGCCATCACGGCGACGGCTCCGGCGTCCTCGGCGATGCGCGCCTGCTCGGCGTTGACGACGTCCATGATGACGCCGCCCTTGAGCATCTCGGCGAGCCCGCGCTTGACGCGGCTCGAGCCGAACTGCTCCGAGGCGGAGGAGGACGTGGGGGTGGTGTCGGTCATGTTCGCGAGTCCTGTTCTGTGCGGCGACTTCCGCCGACGGCAGCGTCCAGTCTACGAGACGGGGCTGCCCGACATCGGCGCTGGACATGCGGGCGGGGCGGGTCTCGAGACGCGGCTGCGCGGCCGGCAAGGAGGGCGGCATGAGGCGGTCCATGCTGATCGAGCAGCCCGCGGAGCGGGCGTATCGAGATCCACCGGCGTCGGGACTGGAGTCTGCAGACTCGGCCTGCTGACGACGGTGGGTCTCGATACGCCCCTGCGGGGCTACTCGACCAACATAGGTGGCCGCTGCGCGACTACTCGAGAGGCGGCGGGGCTAGGGGCGGGGCCAGGCCGCGGCGAGGCTCGCGCGGACGTCGCCGAGGAGCTGGGGCAGGGCCTTGGTGCGGGCGATGATCGGGAAGAAGTTGGCGTCGGTCGCCCAGCGCGGCACGACGTGCTGGTGCAGGTGGGCGGCGATGCCGGCGCCGGCGACGGCGCCCTGGTTCATGCCGAGGTTGAAGCCGTCGTTGTTCGAGACCTCGCGGAGGACGCGCATCGCCGTCTGGGTGAGCGCGCCGATCTCGGCCACTTCCTCGGGAGTGGCCTCGTCGTAGAGCGGGATGTGCCGGTACGGGCAGACCAGGAGGTGGCCGGAGTTGTACGGGAACAGGTTCAGCAGGACGAAGGCGTGCTCGCCGCGCGCGACGATCAGCGCCTCCTCGTCGCTCAGCGTCGGCGCGACGCAGAACGGGCAGTCGTCATCGCCGGGCTGGCCCTTCTGGATGTAGACCATCCGGTGCGGGGTCCACAGGCGCTGGAACTCGTCGGGGACGCCGGCGAGGTGCGCGGAGGACTCGGCGCCCTCGGGGACGGCGTCGTCGAACGGCTCCCCCACCGCTAGACCTGGGCCTTGGTCGCGATGGCCTCGCGGATCCGGGCGACGGCGTCGGCGACGGGGATGCCGTTCTCCTGGGTGCCGTCGCGGAAGCGGAAGCTGACCGCTCCGGCGTCGCGGTCCTTCTCGCCGACGATCAGCTGGAACGGGACCTTCTGCAGGGTCGCGTTGCGGATCTTCTTCTGCATCCGGTCGCTGGAGTAGTCGATCTCGGCGCGGACTCCGGCCTTCTTCAGCTGACCGACGACGTCCTCGAGGTAGGGCAGGTACTCGTCGGCGATCGGGATGCCGACGACCTGCACCGGCGAGAGCCAGACCGGGAACGCTCCGGCGTAGTGCTCGGTGAGGATGGCGAAGAAGCGCTCGATCGAGCCGAAGAGGGCACGGTGGATCATCACCGGGCGCTTCTTCGAGCCGTCGGAGGCGGTGTACTCGAGCTCGAAGCGCTCGGGCTGGTTGAAGTCGAGCTGGATGGTCGACATCTGCCAGGTGCGGCCGATGGCGTCGCGGGCCTGGACCGAGATCTTCGGGCCGTAGAACGCGGCTCCACCCGGGTCGGGGACCAGCTCGAGGCCGGACTCGACGGCGACGGCGCGCAGCGAATCGATCGCCGACTCCCACTGCTCGGGGTCGCCGACGAACTTCGGGTTGCCCTCCTCGTTGGTGGAGAGCTCGAGGTAGAAGTCGTCGAGGCCGTAGTCGCGCAGGACCTGGAGCACGAACTCGAGGTTCCGGGTCAGCTCGGCCGACACGTCCTCCTGCGTGACGTAGATGTGCGCGTCGTCCTGCGTCAGCCCGCGGACGCGGGTGAGGCCCTGCAGAGTGCCGCTCTTCTCGTAGCGGTACACGGTGCCGAACTCGGCCAGGCGCAGCGGCAGCTCGCGGTAGCTGCGCCCGCGCGAGCGGAAGATCAGGTTGTGGAACGGGCAGTTCATGGGCTTCAGGTAGTAGTCCTGGCCCTGGCGGGTGACGGTGCCGTCCTCGTCCTGCAGCTCGTCGAGGTGCATCGGGGGGAACATGCCCTCGGCGTACCACTGCAGGTGGCCGCTGGTCATGAAGAGGTCGCCCTTGGTGATGTGCGGCGTGTAGACGAGCTCGTAGTCGTGGGCGAGCAGCTGCTCGCGCATGTACTGCTCGATCTCGTAGCGGATGATGCCGCCCTTGGGGTGGAAGACCGCGAGGCCGGAGCCGATCTCGTCCGGGAACGAGAAGAGGTCGAGCTCGTGGCCGAGCTTGCGGTGGTCGCGGCGGGCGGCCTCCTCGAGGCGGGCCTGGTGCGCGCGCAGCTCGTCCTTCGTGGGCCACGCGGTGCCGTAGACGCGCTGCAGCTGCGGGTTCTTCTCCGAGCCGCGCCAGTAGGCCGCGGCGTTGCGGGTCAGCGCGTAGCCGTTGCCGATCATCCGGGTGTTGGGCAGGTGCGGGCCGCGGCAGAGGTCCTTCCAGACCGTCTCGCCGGTGCGGGGGTCGACGTTGTCGTAGATGGTGAGCTCGGCGCCGCCGACCTCGACCGACTCGCCGTCGGCGCCCGCGCCCTTGAGGCCGATCAGCTCGAGCTTGTACGGCTCGGCGGCCAGCTCGGCGCGCGCCTCGTCCTCGGTGACGACGCGGCGCACGAAGCGCTGGCCCTGGCGGATGATGCGGTCCATCGCCTTCTCGAGCGCCTTCATCGCCTCGGGCGTGAAGGGCTCGGTGACGTCGAAGTCGTAGTAGAAGCCGTCGGTGACGGGCGGGCCGATGCCGAGCTTCGCCTCCGGGTTGCTCTGCTGCACGGCCTGCGCGAGCACGTGCGCGGCGGAGTGGCGGAGGATGCTCAGGCCGTCGGGCGAGGAGATCAGGACGGGCTCGATGCTGTCGCCGGGGACGACGTCGGCGGCCAGGTCCTTCAGCTCGCCGTTGACGCGGATCGCGACCACCGCCCGGTCGGTGAAGTGCGTGAACCCCGTGCCGGCCTCGGTGACGACGGCGGCGTCGGCGGCGGGACGGGACGATTCGGGGACGTTCGACGATGCGTTCGACACGCGCGGGTGCTCCTCTGGGGCTGGGGGACCCCTCGACTTTAGTCGTCGGCGCGGCCGCCCCGACGCGGCGACGCGGCCCGGGAGGTGACCTCCCGGGCCGCGCAGGGATTCCCGCGCCCCGTCTCGATTCCTGGCGATCGGGGGCGGCAGTGCTCCCCTGGCACCGGGGCGCGACCCGATCGCACTCCCGGCACCGGGACGATTCTAGGAGGATCGCTGAGGAACGCCCGGGAGAAGATCGAGGATGTCACTCCCTGTGCGACCCCCTTACTGGGGCCACGCACTGGGTTGCCAGGACCGCTATGTTCGGCGGAGAACCACCCGACCACCGGGACCGGAGCGCACGAACCCTGTCGTGCCGCGCCGCCCCGACGCGAGGCCCCGCCTCGACCGATCTGCTCATCCTGGGAGCACGACGGTCACAGCGGTGCCGACGTGGCGACGATGCATCGCGGCCCCGAAACCGCGACGTCCTCCGAGCCCGCCCTGCAGTACCCCCCTTCCCTGTAAACCCGAAATGCAGGTTGATCCTTTGTATGCACCACTGGTGCGCGCCTTCAGCGCGCCCACACGGCTCCCTCCCTCCTCGAGACCCCGTCGCCTCCCCCCGGCGACCCGGCATACGAGCGGCGGTGAGAGCAGGAGACCGCGGTGACCGCCGTCTCCACCGCGGCCCCGACTCCTCAGCGCGATCCGCGCGCCCTCGTCCTCGTTCCGGCACCGCCGGCGGAGGCTTCGAGCTGGCGACGCCGATTCTCGCGGAGGGTCCTGGCCGCGGACGTCTTGGTCGTGCTCGGGGCCGTGTCGCTGGCCGCCGGCCTGCGCTCGACCGCCGAAGCGCGATCCGCCGAGGCGCGCTCGGCCGACCTCGTGGTCGCCGCCGTCCTCGGCGCCCTCTGGGTCTGCTCCGTCCTCCTCGCCCAGCGGCGCCTCGCGCACCGCATCGGAGCGGGAGCGGACGAGTTCCGCCGTCTGCTCTCGGCGACGGTCGCGACGTTCGGCCTCGCCTCCGTCGCCTCGGTCCTCACCCACGTCGACCTGCCACGCGTGCACGTGCTGATCGCCCTGCCCGTCGGGCTCGGCGGGATGCTGGCGGCGCACGCCCTCAGCCGCGGGCACCTGGCCCGGGAGCGACGGGCCGGTCGTGCCCTGTCCCGGGTGATCGTCGTCGGCAGCGCCGGTGACGTGACGCACATCGTCACCCAGATCGACCGACGGCGCGGCCGCGTCGAGTACGACGTCGTCGGCGTCGCGCTCTCGACCGGCGGTGAGCGCACTCGCCTCGCCGACCCGCGGCGCTCGATCACCGTCCGAGGCCGCTCGATCCCGGTCGTCGGAGCGATCGACACGATCGCCCAGGCGGTCGTCGAGCAGCGCGCCGACGCGGTGGTCGTGGCCGGGCAGGTGGACGGCGGCGACGCCTACCTCCGCCGGCTCTGCTGGGCGCTCGAGCCGTTCGCGGTCGAGCTGGTGCTCGCACCGGGGCTCAGCAGCGTCGCCGGACCGCGCATCCACTGGCGCCCGGTGGACGGTCTCCCGCTGATGCGGGTCGAGCCGCCGCGCTACTCCGGTCCGCGCCACGCGCTCAAGCGCGTGCTGGACGTGAGCGTCTCGGCCCTCGCGCTGCTGGTGCTCTCGCCGCTGCTGGCCGTGCTCGCGGTGATGATCCGGCGCGACAGCACCGGGCCCGCCCTGTTCCGGCAGCAGCGGGTCGGCCGCGCCGGGCACCTCTTCACCATGCTGAAGTTCCGCTCGATGAGCATCGACGCGGAGTCGCGGCTGGCGGAGCTGAGTGCGGCGAACGAGGGCTCCGGCCTGCTGTTCAAGCTGCGCGACGATCCGCGGGTGACCCCGCTCGGCCGCGTCCTGCGGCGGTACTCGCTCGACGAGCTGCCCCAGTTCTGGAATGTGCTGCGCGGCAGCATGAGCCTGGTCGGCCCTCGCCCGCCGCTGCTCAGCGAGGTGGAGCGCTACGACGACGTCGTGAACCGCCGTCTCTACATCAAGCCCGGCATCACCGGCCTCTGGCAGACCGGCGGCCGCTCCGAGCTCGACTGGGAGGACGGGATCCGACTCGACCTCTACTACGTCGAGAACTGGTCGCTGGCCGGCGACCTGCTCATCCTCTGGCGGACCCTGCGCGTGATGCTGCGCCCGGTCGGCGCGTACTGACGCACGACCGCTCCCCTCCTCTCCTCTCCCTCTCCTCCTCCGGCGCTCTCCCCGCCGTCCCCTCCCTCGGCGCGCCCTGACGCGCCGTCCCCACCCGTCCGCGCGCTCCTTCTCCCTGGTCGGAGCGCCCGGTCCCCTCGGCGTGCCCGCATGCCGCCCTCCTCACCCGAAGGAATCCGCCATGACCACCACCATCCCCTCCCGGAGGCTCCGCGTCGCGCTCGTCGGCGCCGGCTACTGGGGCCCGAACCTCGCCCGGAACTTCTCCGCCAGCGCCGACTGGGACCTGGTCGCGATCTGCGACCTCGACCCGGTCCGCGCGGAGGCCGTCTCCCGCGCCAACGGCTCCGTGCCGGTGCTGCGCTCGCTCTCGGACGTCCTCGACCTGCCGGGACTCGACGCCATCGCCATCGCCACGCCGGCGCGCACCCACCACGCGATCGCCATGGCGGCGATCGCCGCGGGGCTGCACGTGCTGGTGGAGAAGCCGCTCGCCGACTCGAGCGTGCTCGGGATCGACATGGTGAACGCCGCCGAGCGCGCGGGCGTCGTGCTGATGGCCGACCACACCTACTGCTACACGCCCGCCGTGCTGAAGATGAAGGAGCTGATCGCCGCCGGCTCGCTCGGCGACGTGCTCTTCGTCGACGCGGTGCGGATCAACCTCGGTCTGATCCAGCCCGACGTCGACGTGTTCTGGGACCTCGCCCCGCACGACCTGTCGATCCTCGACTTCATCATCCCCGGAGGCCTGCGCCCCGGGAACGTGGCCGCCCAGGGCTCCGACCCGCTCGGCTCCGGCCGCGCCTGCGTCGGCTACCTGACCGTCCCGCTCGGCCAGGGCGCGATCGCCAACGTGCACGTGAACTGGCTCAGCCCGACCAAGATCCGCCGGATGGTGATCGGCGGCTCGCGGCGCACGCTGGTCTGGGACGACGTGAACCCGCAGCAGCGCCTCAGCGTCTTCGACCGCGGCGTCGACCTCGGCACCTCGCTCCGCGGCGGGACCTCCCGCCACGACGCGGCGATCTCCTACCGCCTCGGCGACACCTGGTCGCCCGCCCTGCCCGAGCGCGAGCCGCTCGCCGACATGGTCACGGAGTTCGCGACCTCGATCTCGGAGCGCCGCGCGCCCCGCACCGACGGCCGCGCCGCCCTGCGCGTCCTCAGCGTCCTGGAGCAGGTCAGCGACCGGCTGCTCGACGCCGGCCAGGTCAGCCGCACCACCGCTCCGGCGGTCCGCCTGGAGGAGGCGTCGTGGCTGAGCTGACCCCCTCCCCCGTCTCGCTCGAGGGCGCCGAGGTCCTGGTGACCGGCGGTGCCGGCACCATCGGCTCGACGATCGTCGACCGCCTCCTCGACACCGGCGTCAGCCGGGTCGACGTCCTCGACAACCTCGTCCGCGGGCGCCGGCAGAACCTCGAGCACGCGCTCGCGGACGGCCGGGTCCGGCTGATCGAGGGCGACATCCGCGACCGCGCGACGGTCGACTCGGTCGTCCGCGGCAAGGACGTCGTCTTCCACCAGGCGGCGATCCGGATCACCCAGTGCGCGGAGGACCCGCGCCTGGCCTTCGACGTCCTCGCCTAGGGCTCCTTCACCGTCTTCGAGGCGGCGGCGGCGCACGGCGTGGGCCGGGTGGTGGCCGCGTCCAGCGCCTCCGTCTACGGACTCGCGACGCAGTTCCCCACTCCCGAGAGCAACAACCCCTACGCCAACGACACGATCTACGGCGCGGCGAAGGCCTTCTCGGAGGGCATGCTCACCAGCTTCGGCGCGATGAACGGCCTGCGCTCGACGGCGCTGCGCTACTTCAACGTCTACGGACCGCGGATGGACGTGCACGGCCTCTACACCGAGGTGCTCGTGCGCTGGATGGAGCGGATCGAGGCGGGCGTCCCGCCGCTGATCATGGGCGACGGCGCGCAGACGATGGACTTCGTGCACGTGGACGACGTCGCGCGGGCCAACGTGGTCGCGGCGACGGCGGGCCGTGACGGCGCGTTCAACATCGGCACGGGGGTGGAGACCAGCCTGCTGGAGCTCGCCCGCACGCTGCTGCACGTCATGGAGTCCGACCTCGACGTCGTCTTCGCACCGGCGCGCTCGGTCAACGGCGTCACCCGCCGCCTGGCCGACACGCGGGCGGCGCGCGACGAGCTCGGCTTCGTCACCGCGTACGACCTGGAGAGCGGTCTGCGCTCGCTGGTCGAGTGGTGGCGCGCCGAGCGACTCGACGCCCCCGTCCTGAGCGGAGCGACCCGATGAGCGCGGCGAGTACCGGCGCGGCCAGCACCGGGCGCATCGACGTGATGCGCCCCTGGCTGGGAACCGAGGAGAGCGACGCGCTCGCCGAGGTGATCGCCTCCGGCTGGATCGCGCAGGGCCCCCGGGTCGCGCGCTTCGAGGCGGAGTTCGCCGAGGCGATGGGCGTCGGCCACGCGGTCGCGCTGTCCAGCTGCACCACGGCCCTGCACCTCGGGCTCGTGGTCGGCGGCGTGAGCGCCGGGGACGACGTCGTGGTCCCCTCCTTCTCCTTCATCGCGACCGCCAACGCGGTCGTGCACGCCGGCGGCCGGCCCGTCTTCGCGGATGTCGACCCGGTCACGGGCAACGTCACCGCGGAGACGATCGCCGCGGCGCTGACCCCGGCCACCCGCGCGGTGATCGCGGTCGACCAGGGCGGCGTGCCCGTCGACCTCGAGCCGATCCGCGCGCTCTGCGACCCGCTCGGGATCCTCGTGCTCGAGGACGCCGCCTGCGGCGCGGGCTCGCGGTACCGCGGCCGCTCCGTCGGCGCCGGCGCGGCGCTGACCGCCTGGTCGTTCCACCCGCGCAAGCTCCTCACCACCGGTGAGGGCGGGATGCTCACGACGGACGACGCGGACCTCGCGGCCCGCGCCCGCCGCCTCCGCGAGCACTCGATGTCCGTCTCCGCGGCGGACCGGCACGGCAGCGTGCTCGCCGCACCGGAGCACTACGACGAGGTCGGCTTCAACTTCCGGATGACCGATCTGCAGGCCGCCCTCGGCCTCGTGCAGCTCGGCCGGCTGCCGGCGCTGATCGAGCGCCGCCGGGCGCTCGCGGCCCGGTACGCGGCGGCCTTCGCCGACGTCCCGGGGCTGCGCACGGTGACCGACCCGGAGCACGGCACGAGCAACTTCCAGTCGTTCTGGATCGAGGTCGGCGACGACTACCCGCTCGAGCGCGACGGCCTGATGGCCGAGCTCGCCTCGCGCGACGTCTCGGCCCGCCGCGGCATCATGGCGGCCCACCGCCAGCCGCCGTACCGCGCCCACCCGAACGCGGACCGACTGCCCGTCACCGAGCGACTGACCGACCGGACGCTGATCCTGCCGCTCTTCCACGCCCTCACCGAGCAGGACCAGGACCGGGTGATCGAGGCCGTTCTGGCCCCGTCGCGCCTGGCCCGCGAGCACGAGACGGCGGTCCTCCGTGCGTGAGCTGATCCTGGTCGGCGCGAGCGGACTGGCGCGGGAGACCCTCGCCCTCCTCTCCGTGAGCGGCAGCCACCGCGTCATCGGCGTGGTCGACGACGGCGCCGCGCGCTGGGGCACCGAGATCTCGGGAGTCCCCGTGATCGGCGGCCTCGACGCGATCGCCGAGCACCCCCGCGCCGAGATCGCCGTCTGCGTCGGCCACGGCAGCGGCCGGGCGCGCATCGTCGACCGCCTCCGCGCGATCGGCGTGCACGACCATCGCTACGCCCGGATCGTGCACCCCGCCATCCACGTCCCGGACGACTGCCGGATCGGTGCGGGGAGCATCCTGCTCGCCGGCGTCGTGCTGACCGCCGATGTGGCGATCGGCCGGCACGTGGTGGCCATGCCGAACGTGACCCTCACCCACGGCGACCGCATCGGCTCGTTCGCCACCCTCTGCGCCGGGGTCACCCTCGGCGGCGGGGTGCGGGTGGGTGAGGAGGCGTACCTGGGCATGGGCGCCTCCGTCCGCGAGCGCTCGCGGATCGGCCGCCGGGCGACGCTCGGCATGGGCGCGGTGCTGCTGCGCGATCAGCCGGCCGGCGAGATCTGGCTGGGCGTGCCCGCGGCTCCGCGGATCGAGCCCGACGCCGTCCGGCGCGCGGACAGCACCCTCGAAGGAGCGTCCGCATGAGCGCCGTCCGCGGGCACCGGTCGCCGGTGCTCCCCCTCTCCGGCCCGGCGCCGCTCGTCTCGGTCGTGATCGCGGCCGTCGACGGCGCATCTCCCCTCGCCGCGCTGGCGAGCGTCCTCGCGCAGCGCGGCGTCCGGCTGGACGTCGTCGTCGTGACGGACGCGGATCCGGTCGTCGACGACGAGCGCGTGCGCGTGCTCGAGGTGCCCGCCGGCCTCGGCGCGATCGCCGCCCGCAACGCCGGGCTCGCGCTCGTCCGCGGCGAGTCCGTGCTGGTGCTGCCGAGCACCGACGCGCTCACCGCCGGGGCGCTCGAGCGGGCGGCGGCCCTGCTGGCCGCGCACCCGTGGGTGGGCGCCGTGCACGGCGACGCCGAGATCTCGGTCCGGCCCGCGACCGCGGCCACCGGGCGCGTGGAGTGGACGCTGTGGAGCGGGGCCGACTGGATCGAGCGCACGAGCCGGCACGGCTCCGACCTCCTGGTCGACCACGCCGTGCTGGTCCGCCGCTCCCTCGCCGACGCTCTCGGCGGCTACGCCGAGGACCTCCCCCGCACCGCCGACCTCGACTACGGGCTGCGGCTCGCGGCGCTCGGCGGGATCGGCCGGGTCAGTGGCGTCGTCCAGACCCGCTGCCACCCGCAGCCGACCATCGACCCGCTGGCGGAGCTGCGCGAGCGCCGGGGCACCATCGAGCACTTCTTCACCAGCGCCGGGCACGACTCCTCCGGCCGCCGGGCGCAGGGCGGGGACCGCCGCGCGAACGCCGGCCGCGCCCTCGCCCACGAGGCGATGGGCCGGGCGCTGCGCAGCCGCGCCTCGGCACGCCCCGAGGATCAGGCCGAGGGCGCCCGCTTCGCCTCGATCGCCGCCGAGTGCTGGCCGGCGGTCGTCGACACGGCCGAGTGGCGGCGGTTCGTCCGCGCCGGCGAGCGCGCGCGGAGGCCGCTCTCGTGACCGCCGTCGAGTCCCCTCCGGTCTCCGCGGGCCGGAGCCGCATCGCATCGGCCCTCGGCTGGAGCGCGCTCAGCACGATCGCGCTCCGGCTCGGCAGCCTCGCCCTGGGCGTCGTGCTGGCCCGGCTTCTCGCGCCCGAGGCGTTCGGCGTCTACGCGCTCGCGCTCACCGTGCAGTCGGTGCTGATGGCGCTGTCCGACTTCGGACTCAGCACCGATCTGATCCGCTCGAGCGAGCCCGAGCGGCGCGCGCCGACCGTGGCCGTGCTCGGCCTGGTCCTCGGCGGGACTCTCGGCGCGGCGATGGCGGCCTCGGCGCCGATGATCGCCGCGGCGACGGGCTCGCCCGAGACGGCCGGCGTGCTGGCGGTCCTCGCGATCACCCTGCCGCTGGCCGGGGCCGGAGTGGTCCCCTACGCCGCGCTGCAGCGCCGCTTCGCCCAGCGGCCGCTCTTCCTGATCGCCGCCGTCGACTTCGTCGTCTCCACCGCGATCACCCTCGCGCTGCTCGCCGCCGGCACCGGGGTACTGGCGCTCGCCGTCGCCCGCGTCGTGGCGCAGACCTGCACGATGGTGCTGCTCTTCGTCGCCGCCCGCGAGCGGCCGCGCCTGGGCTGGGACCGCTCGATCGCCCCCTCCGCGCTGCGCTTCGGCCTGCCGGTGGCGATCGCCAACCTGATCTCCTGGGGCGTGCTCGGCACCGACAAGGTGGTGATCGCCGGGCTGATCGATCCGGTGGCGCTGGGCTACTACGTCCTCGCGTTCAACATCTCGACCTGGCCGATGACCGCGGTGGGCCAGGTGGTCCGCTCCGTCGCGCTGCCCGCGTTCTCCCGCGCGCACGAGGACGGCCGCCCCCTGCCCGTCGCCGCGGCGACCGGGCTGACCTGGGCGCTCGCCGCTCCGCTCGGCGCGCTGCTCGCCGCCCTGGCCGCCCCGCTCGTGCACGTCGTCTACGGCGAGCGCTGGACTCCCGCCGCGGCGGCGCTGGGACTGCTCGGCGTCGTCGGTGCGCTGCGGGTGGTCGCCGATCTCTTCAGCTCGGCGGCACTCGCGAAGGGCGGCTCCGGTCGCGTCGCGATCGTGCAGGGCGTCTGGTTCGCGGCGCTCACGCTCGCGCTCGTCCCGGCGGTGCTGGGCGGCGGCTTCGTCGGCGCGGCCTGGGCGCAGATCGGGGTGGCCGCGCTCGTGGTCGGTCCCGTCTTCGCCTGGCTGCTGCGCTCGATCGACGTCGACCTGCGCGCCGTCGGCCGCTCCCTGCTGCCGCCGGCGCTCGCCGCGGCGGCCGCGGCCGGTGCCGCGCTGCTCGTCCCGATCGGCCTCGCCGCCGTCGGCCTCGACGCCGACTGGCTCGCCCTCCTCGGGGGCGGCGCGACCGGCGGCGTCCTCTACCTCCTCCTCCTGCGGACCTGGCTGCTGCGCCGGGTCCGCGAGCTCACCTCCGACCGAAGGAACCCGTCATGACCACCGAGCCGATCGTCCCGCTCGCCGATCTGCACCTCCAGCACCTCGTCGTCGCCGACGTGATCCGGGAGGGCTTCGACCGCGTGCTCGCGGACTCGTCGTTCGTCCGCGGTCCGGACGTGTCCCGCTTCGAGGAGGAGTTCGCCGCGTACTGCGACGTGCGGCACACCATCGGAGTCGGCAACGGGACGGACGCGCTCGAGCTCGCCCTCCTGGCGCTCGACCTCGCACCCGGCGACGAGGTGCTCGTCCCCGCGAACACCTTCGTGGCGACCGCCGAGGCCGTCGTCCGCGCCGGCGCCCGGCCGGTGTTCGTCGACTGCGACGACGACTACCTGATCGACGTCGACTCGGCCGCGCAGGCCGTCACTCCCCGCACCCGCGCGGTGATGGCGGTGCACCTCTACGGGCAGTGCGCCCCGGTGGAGCGGCTGTCCGCCGCTCTCGGCGAGGGCGTGCGGATCGTCGAGGACGCGGCGCAGGCCCAGGGCGCCCGGCGCTTCGGCGCCCGCGCGGGCTCGCTCGGCGCCATCGCCGGCACCAGCTTCTACCCGGGCAAGAACCTGGGCGCCTACGGCGACGCGGGCGGAGTGATGACCGACGACGACGAGCTCGCCGCGGCCGTGCGCCGGCTCGGCAACCACGGCGGCCTCAGCGCCTACCGGCACGACGTCGTCGGCACGAACTCGCGGCTCGACTCGCTGCAGGCGGTCGTGCTGAGCGCGAAGCTCGCGCACCTGGACGAGTGGAACCAGCAGCGCCGGGACGCCGCCGCCCGCTACGCCGAGCTCCTCGACGGCATCGACGGGCTGGTCCTCCCCCGCACCGCGCCGGGCAACGAGCACGTGCACCACCTCTACGTCGTGCGCACCCCGGAGCGGGAGCGCCTGCGCGCCGCGCTCGCGGAGGCCGGCGTCGCGACCGGCGTGCACTACCCGACACCGGTGCACCTGCTGGCCCCGTTCCTCCCCGCCTCCGGCCGCCCGCGCTCGCTGCCGCGCGCCGAGGCGTTCGCCGGGCAGCTGCTGACGCTGCCGCTGTTCCCCGGCATCACGGCGGCGCAGCAGGAGTACGTGGCGGAGTCGCTGATCGCCGCGCTGCGGAGCACGACCTCCGCCGCCCCGAGCCCGGCGGGGGTGCTGTCGTGACGACCGCCGTCGCCGCGGGGACCCGGCGCAGTCGCACGGTGCCGGTCGAGGAGATCGACACCTCCGACGCCACCGTCTCGGTCCTCATCCCGCTGCACGACTACGCGCAGTTCCTGCCCGCCGCCGCGGCGAGCGCCCTCGGCCAGACGGGCGTCCGCGTGCAGCTGGTGATCGTCGACGACCGCTCCACCGACGACTCGCTCGCGGTCGCCCGCTCGATCGCGGCCGGCGACGACCGCGTCCTGGTGCTGGCGGACCCGCGGAACCTCGGGCCCGTGGGCAGCGTGCTCGCCGCGCTGGCCGTGGCGACCGGCGAGTTCTCCTGGTACCTCGACGCCGACGACGTGATCGCGCCGGGCGCCCTGGCCCGCGCGGTCGCCGTCGCCCGCGCGCACCCGTCGGTCGGGCTGGTCTACGGCCACCCCGTGCACTTCCCGGACGGGTCGGTGCTGCCGACCGCGCGGACGACTCCGACGTCGTGGCTGCTCTGGTCCGGCGGCGACTGGCTGCACGAGCGCTGCCGCACCGGGCTCAACGTGATCACCTCGCCCGAGGTGCTCGTGCGCCGCTCGGTCCTCGACCGCGTCGGCTGGCCCCGGCCGCTGCCGCACACCTACGACATGGAGCTCTGGCTGCGCCTCTCGGCCGCGTCCGACGTCGCCTACATCCAGGGCGTCGACCAGGCCTGGCACCGCGAGCACGCGGGCAGCCGCTCGGACACCGTGACGCCGCTGCACGACCTGCGCGAGCGCCTGCTCGCCTTCGAGACCTTCTTCGCCGATCCCGGCGGACCGCTCGACCGGCGCGACGAGCTCGAGCACCTCGCCCGGCGGGCCCTCGCCCGCGACGCCCTCGTCAAGGGCGCGCAGCGCTTCGACAGCGGCGGCGCCACCGCGGCGGACCTCGAGGAGCACCTCGGCTTCGCGCACCAGGTCTACGGCGACGCGGCCCGGCTGCCCGAGTGGGAGCGCCTGCAGTCGCGGCTGCTGAGCGCGCCGAGCGACCGCTTCTCCCCGCGCTTCCTGCTGGAGCGGGTGCTGCGGCGCCTGCGCACCGACCGGTCCTGGCGCCGCTGGCACCACGAGGGGAGCTTCTGATGCGCGCCTCCCGCGTCCCCCGCGAGCTCGTCCGGCGCCTGCGCAGCACCGGCGGCCGCGATCTGCTGCAGCGCGCCGTCCGCTCGCTCGGCGACCGCGTCGGCGTCCGCGAGCTCGACATGCCGCTGCTCCCCGGCGACATCGCCGACTCCGGTCTCCTCCACCTGCCCGGCGCCCCTGTCCGCGCCGAGGGCCCCGCATCGATCGGCTGGATCTGCACCCCGCCCGACCGCGGCTCCGGCGGCCACACCACCCTGTTCCGGATGGTGCAGGGCCTGGTCGAGCGCGGCCACCGCTGCACCCTCTTCCTCTACGACCGGCACGGGGCCGACTTCGAGACCCGCGCCGCGATCATCCGCGCCGGCTGGCCGTGGCTCGACGTGGACATCCGCAGCGCCGACGACGGCGTCACCGGCGTCGACGCGGCCGTGGCGACCTCCTGGGAGACCGCGCACGTGCTCGCCACTCGCGGGACGGCGCCGATGGCCCGGCTGTACTTCGTGCAGGACTACGAGCCGTTCTTCCACCCGCGCGGGACCCTCGCGGCCCTGGCGGAGGACAGCTACCGATTCGGATTCCGCACCATCGCCCTCGGCGAGATGGTGCGCTCGCACCTCGACGCGCTCGGCGTCGCGAGCGACCTCGCCCCGTTCGGCTGCGACACCACCACCTACACGCTGGACAACCCCGACGGCGAGCGCTCGGGCGTGGTGTTCTACGCCAAGCCCGCCGCCGACCGGCGCGGCTACCTGCTCGGCCGGCGGGCGCTCGCGCTCTTCCACGCCGAGCACCCCGAGGTGCCGATCCACGTCTACGGCACGGCGCCCGGAGCGTGGGACGTGCCGGTGATCGAGCACGGCACCCTCGCGCCGAGCGAGCTCGCCGCCCTCTACAACCGCTGCTCGGCCGGCATCGCCCTCTCCTTCACCAACATCTCGCTGGTGGCGGAGGAGCTGCTCGCCTGCGGCGCCGTCGCCGTGGTGAACGACGCCGTCGACGCCCGCGCGGACCTGCCGCACCCCGGCGCGAGCTGGGCCCGCCCGACTCCGGCGGGCATCGCGGAGGCGCTCGGCCGCGCGGTCGACGCCGCCCGTCCCGGCCGCGAGGTCGCCACCGGCGTCCGGCACGGCTGGGGCGTCGCCCAGGAGGTCGTCGAGCGCGTCGTCCTCGACGAGCTCGCCCGGACGACCCTCGCCGGCCCGGCACGCACCGCGGCCGCGGCCCCCGCCCCCGCACTCGTCCCCTCACTCGCCCCCGCTCGATCGGAGAGCTGACCCATGACCCTCGAAACCCACCGCCGGGTCGTCCTCGGCGGCAGCCCCGTCGATCTCGCCCGGCACGAGGAGGCGGTCCGCACCATCGCGGACCGCGCCGCCGCCCTGCACGACGCACCGCTGGGCGTCCTCTCCGTGAACGTCGACCACGTCAACCACTTCGGCCACGGCGGACGCTGGCAGCACGTGCTCGAGCGCCGCGCCCTGCCGGTCGCCGAGGCGCCGACACTCGTCCTGGTCCCGGTGGCCGAGGGCGAGACCGAGTGGACCGACGCGCCGCTGGACGTCCCGGCCCGCCCGGTCGAGTGGCTCTCGCTCATCGACGGCAGCCCGATCGCCAAGCAGGCCGAGCGGCTCACCGGCGTCTCCTGGCCGCGCCTGGCCGGCAGCGACCTGATCGGTCCGCTGCTGGACCGCGCCGCGACCGACGGCGTGCGCGTCGGCGTGCTCGGCGGCTCCGAGGCCGCGCAGTCCCGGCTGCGCGCCCGCCTGTCCGAGGAGCGGCCCGACCTGGTGATGGCCGGACTCTGGTCGCCGTCCCGGGCCGAGCTCGCCGACCCCGCCGCCAACGCCGCGCTGGTCGAGTCGATCCGCGGTGCGCGGGTCGACCTCCTCATCGTCGGACTCGGCAAGCCCCGCCAGGAGCTCTGGATCGACGAGCACGGCCCGCGCACCGGCGCGCACGTGCTGCTGGCCTTCGGCGCGGCCGTCGACTTCCTCGGCGGCTCCGTCCGCCGGGCGCCGCAGTGGGTCGCCGACCGCGGCGTGGAGTGGCTCTGGCGCCTCGCGCTCGAGCCGCGCCGCCTCGCGCGCCGCTACCTCGTCGAGGGCCCGCTCGCCTACGCGAGCCTGCGCCGGCACAGCTCGACCACCCCGCACCGAGGCCCCGTGCTCGGCAGGGCCGCGCAGCCCGCCGCGCCGTCCCCCGTGCTGCCCGTGATCCTGCCCGGCGGGAGCGCCCGCTTCGTCGGAGCCGGCGAGCGCGCCGACGTCGCCGCCCTCGTCGTCAGCTACCGCTCGGCCGCGACGATGGAGCGCCTGCTGACGAGCCTGCGTGCGGAGGCCGCGACCGGCGTCCGGATCCGCGTGGTCGTCGTCGACAACGCCTCCGACGACGGCTCGCTCGCCCTCGCGGCGGCGCACTCCGACGTCGTCGCCGTCGACGCGGGCGCCAACGTCGGCTACGCCGCCGCGATCAACATCGCCCGGCGGCACGCGGGCGACGCGGGCGCGCTGCTCGTGCTGAACCCCGATCTGGTCGTGCTGCCCGGCGCGGTCTCGACGCTGCTGGCGCGGATGGACTCCTCCTCCGCGGGCATCGTCGTGCCGCTCCTGCTCGACGCCGCGGGCGCCCCGTCGCGCTCGCTCCGCCGCGAGCCGACCCGGCTGCGCGCCCTCGGCGACGCACTGCTCGGCGACAAGGTCCTCGACCGCCCCGCGTTCTCCAGCGAGACCGACAGCGATCCGGAGAGCTACCGCCACGCCCACCGGATCGACTGGGCGACCGGCGCCGCGATGCTGATCGACGCGCTGGTCGCCGCCCGCCTCGGCGACTGGGACGAGCGGTTCTTCCTCTACTCCGAGGAGACGGACTACTTCCGCCGCGCCCGCGACCTCGGCGCCGAGGCCTGGTTCGAGCCCGCCGCGCAGGTCGTGCACGACGGCGGCGGCTCCGGCTCCTCCACCGCCCTCGCCGCGCTGCTCGCCGTGAACCGGGTGCGCTACGTGCAGAAGTTCCACGGCGCGCTGTACTCGAGCACCTTCCGCCTCGTCGTGCTGGCGGCGGAGTCCGCCCGCAGCGCCCTCCCCGGCGCCCGAGGCCGCGAGCACCGGCACGCGGCCCTCGCGCTCGCGGTCGGTGCCCGGCTCGCCTCGCTCCCCTCCGGCGCGCTCGCCCGCCCGCTCGCCGCACCGCACCCGAGCGGCTCGGTCGTCGTCCCCGCGCACGACGAGGAGGCGGTGATCGCCCGCACTCTGGCGCCGCTGGCCGCCGCGGCCGCGAGCGGCGCCCTCGAGGTGATCGTCGTCTGCAACGCCTGCACCGACGCCACCGCCGAGATCGCGCGCGGCTTCGCCGGCGTCACCGTGGTCGAGATCGCCGAGGCGTCCAAGACCGCGGCCCTGAACGCGGGCGACGCGGTGGCCGCCACCTGGCCGCGCCTCTACCTCGACGCGGACGTCGGTGTCACGGCGGACGCGGTCTGGAACGTCTTCGACGCGGTCACCCGCGGCGGGCTGCTCGCCGCCCGGCCGACGGCGGTCTACGACGCGACCGGAGCCGACCCGCTGGTCCGCGCCTACTACCGCGCCCGCTCGCGCACGGCCTCGCTGCACACCGCGCTCTGGGGGGCCGGCGGCTACGCCGTCAGCGGCCCGGGGCACGAGCGGATCGGGACCTTCCCCGCGCTGATCGCCGACGACGAGTTCGTCGACGGCCGGTTCTCCGTCGCCGAGCGCGCCGTCGTCGCCACCGCCCCCGCGGTGGTGCAGGTGCCCCGGAGCGCGACCAGCCTGCTCGGCGTCCTGCGCCGCACCCAGCGCGGCAGCGCGCAGCTGGCGGCGGCGACCCCCGGCGGCGAGCGCCGCTCGTCCCGCACCGCCGTTCAGGTGCTGCGGGCCGCCCAGGGTCCGCTCGAGCTCGCCGACGCCGCCGTCTACCTCTGCTTCGCCCTCGCCAGCCGGCTGCCGGAGCGGCAGGCGGCGGGCTGGACCCGCGACGAGACCACCCGCCGGGCCTCCTCCGCGCAGTCGGGGGCCTGACCCGTGGCCGTGATGATCGAGCGGACCGGGCCCCCGACGCTGCTGCGCCTGGTCGCCTACGCGCTGTTCCTCTTCCCCGCGGATCAGGTGCTCGCTCCCCTGGGCGCGTCCGGCTCGGTCGCGATGGTGCTCGCACTGCTGCTCACCGGCGCGTGGGCGGCGTCGGCCCTGCTGGGGCTGCACGACCCGATCCCGATGCGCCACCCGGGGCGGGCCGCGCTCACCCTGCTGCTGCTCGTGAGCATCGCGTCCTACGTCCGCTACGCCGTCAACGACACCATCCCGCGCACCGGCGAGGGGCAGCTCAGCGCCGACCGCTGGCTGCTGCTGCTGCTCGCCTCCGCCGGGATCGCCCTGGTCACCACCCAGAGCGTGCGCACCCTCGAGGACGCGCGGGTGCTGCTCGGCTCGCTCGTGAACGCGGCGTCGATCTGCGCGATCGTGGCGATCATCCAGTTCACCACCCACGTCGACCCGGTCGAGTGGATCCGGAGCGTCATGGTCGGCTTCGTCGACAACGGCGGCAGCACGCCGTTCCAGGACCGGGACGGGCTCACCCGGGTGGCGGGCACCACCTTCCACCCGATCGAGCTGGCGGTCGTCTCGGCGATGCTGCTGCCGCTCGCCGTCTGGCGGCTGCTGTACGACCGGACGACCCCGCGGTTCCTCCGCGCCGCCTCCTGCGTGCTGCTGGTCGTCGCCCTGGCGCTGACGGTCTCGCGGTCGGGAGTGCTCTCCCTGGTGGTGGGCGCTGTGGTCTGCGCTGTCTTCCTGCCCGCCTACGCCAGGAGGTGGGGCTACGTGATCGCGCCCGTCGCCGTCGCCGCGTTCTTCGTGACCACCCCGGGCCTGCTCGGCACCCTCACCGGCTCGATCGGCGCGGGCACCAGCGACTCCTCGATCACCAACCGCCTCGACAACTACCCGCGCGTGGCGGCCCTCGTCGCGCACCAGCCCCTGCTGGGCACCGGCCCGGGCACCTACCTCCCGGACAGCGCCCTGCTCATCCTCGACAACCAGTACCTCGGCGCCGCCATCACGCTCGGCCTCCTCGGCGCCGTCGCGGTGCTCGCCTACTTCGGCGTCCCGGCCCTCTTCGGGCTGATCGCCGCCCAGTTCGCCCGGGACCCGCGCCTGCGCGCCCTGACCGGGAGCGTCGCCGCTTCCGCGACGGTCGCCGCGGTCGCCTCCGCCACCTTCGACTCACTGGGCTTCCCGGTGTTCGCCCTGCTGTACCCGTTCGTGCTCGGCCTGTCCGGGAGCTGCTGGCTCCTGGTCCGCGCCGAGCTCGGACTCCCCTCCGCCCTGAGCGCGGACACCACCGTCCCCGCCCGCGGCGCGATCGATCACGTCCCAGAAAGGCTGTCCTGATGGACCCCGTCTCCGTTCTCCGCACCCTCTGGCGCCACCGGCTCCTCGCCGGCGTCGTCCTCGTGCTCACCGTCGCCGCCATGGCGTACGTCCTCGTGCTCTCACCGCGCACCTACGCCTCGACCGCGACCTACGCGCTGGTCAATCCGAAGCTGCCCTCCACCGCGGAGCTGGAGGCCGACCCGGCCCTCGCCGCGCTGAACTCCGACAACCCGTACCTGCGCTCCTCGGACAACTCGCTCGCCGCCCAGGTGCTCGTCACCGTGATGAACAGCGACGACACCGCCGAAGCGATCGCCGCGCAGGGTCTCAGCACCCAGTTCGCCGTCGAGCGGTCGGCCTGGGCCGGCCAGGGGCTGCTGCTGAGCGTGACCGCCGACGCCCCGACGGCCGACGGCTCGCTCGCCACGACGACGGCGCTCGGCGACCGGCTCGTCGACACGCTGCGCAGCATGCAGACCATCAACGGCGCGGACGACCGCTACCTCTTCACCGCGCTCGAGGTGCAGACGCCCGGCAAGGCGGTCGAGCAGATCTCGGACCGGCTCCGCGCGGTGATCATGGTCGCCGTCGGCGGCGTGGTGCTGCTCTTCGGCGCGATCTCGATCGCCCGCGCCGTCGACGGCCGGCGCGCGGGACGACGGGGCGCCCCGGCCGGCACCTCGACGGCGGCGGCACCGTCTCCGCGCCTCCCGATCGCCGCGCCGAGCACGACGACCTCCGCGCACGACGCCCCGCCCGCCTTCCGCGCCGCCCCGCACGCCGGGCACAGCACCCCGCCCGCCCTGGTCCGGCACCGCGACCCCGTCCCCGAGCGGAGCGGGCTCACCCCGCACCGCGGCTGAGCGGGCCGCGGCGCCGGACGCCGTGCGGGCCGGGCCCGGTGCCGGGCAGGCCCGGGACTCAGACCCGGCTCAGCACCCCGTCGCGCTCGACATACTCCTCGCCGGTCTCCGGGCAGCGCCAGAGAGCGCCGTCCGGACCGTCACCGGCCGCCTCGAGTCGCGCACCGGCCCGCCCGACCCAGCCGACCCGCCGGCCGGGCACGCCGACCACGAGGGCGAAGGGCGGCACGTCGGCGGCCACCACGGCGCCGGCCGCGACCATCGCCCAGGCGCCGATGCGCACCGGAGCGACGCAGACGGCTCGGGCGCCGATCGCCGCGCCCTCCTCCACCACGACCCCGACGGCGTGCCAGTCGTCCGCCGACTTCAGTGCCCCGTCCGGAGTGACGGCGCGGGGCCGCAGGTCGTTCGTGAACACCACGGCGGGGCCGACGAACACCCCGTCGCCGAGCACGGCCGGCTCGTAGACGAGCGCGTGGTTCTGGATCTTGCAGCGGTCGCCCACCACGACACCCGGGCCGAGATACGCGCCCCGGCCGATCACGCAGTCCCGGCCCACCCGGGCCCGCTCGCGCACCTGGGCCAGGTGCCAGACCAGCGTCCCGTCGCCGACCTCGGCGCGCGGATCGACGTCCGCCGACGCCTCGACGCGCGCCGGCCGCAGCGAGCGCCCGAAGCAGACCGAGTGCTCCGAGCCGAGGTAGGAGCCGAACAGCGGGATCGGCGCGTAGCCCTGCCGCGTGTAGAACCGGATCGCGTCCGGCTGCAGCGTGCCCGTCTCCAGCACCAGGCGGACCGCCCCGCGCTCGCGGGCCCTGTCCTCCAGCGCGGCGAGCACGGCCGCGGCGACTCCGGAGCCGCGGGCGGACCGGTCGACGAACATCCGCTTCACCTCGACGACGTCCGGCCCGAGCACCGAGTCCGGCAGCGGGCGCAGCCCGCCGCAGGCCACGGCGGCGCCGCCCTCGTCGACGGCGACGAGGAACACCGGCACGTCGTCGGCGGACGGCGGCGTCCCCGGCTCGTGGTCGTCCGAGCCGTAGCGCTCGTCCAGCTCGACCCGCTGCGCCGCCCGCAGGCTCTCGGCCCGGGGGTCCGCCCACTCGACCTCGACGATGCTCCAGCCCATGGCTCCTCCTCCGGCGACCGCGCGGCGAGCCCGCTCGACGGCTCCATCCTGCCCTGCGCCGCGGTCCCGCGCCCCGCGGCGACCCGGCGGGACGGCGCTCCCGGTCCCGCCGCCCGGCCGCACTGCTCCGCGCCGCCGTCCTAGAATCAGCGCATGCCCGACGACTCCGCCCCTCTTCCCGCGCCCGGCTGGTACCCGCACCCCGCCGACCTCGGTGCCGAGCTCTACTGGGACGGAGCGGCCTGGACGGATCGCTCGCGCCCCGCCGTGCCGCCCGCTCCCGCCTACGGGACGCCCGAGCCCGAGCAGCCCGCCACCCCCGGCTACGGAGCCGCGCCCGAGTACGGAGCCGCTCCCGGCTACGGCGCCGCGCCGCAGTACCCGGTCACCCCGGGCTCCGGACCGGCCCCCGGCTACGGCCCGGCCGCCGGCTACGGCGCCGCCCCCGCACGCCGCAACTCCCTCGCGATCGCGAGCCTCGTCCTCGGCATCGCCAGCATCCTGATCAACCCGCTCCTCGTCCCGTCGATCCTCGCGATCGTCTTCGGCGTCCGCGGCCGGGCCGCCTCCGCGCAGCTCGGCGGCCGCGGCTTCGCCACCGCGGGCCTGATCACCGGTGTCATCGGCATCGTCTTCGGAGTGCTGTCCTTCCTGGCACGCGCCGCCGGGCTCTCCAGCTGACCGGCGTGACGCGGCGGAGCGCCCCCTGGCTCTTCGTCGTCGCCGTCGCCCTGGTCGCGCTGGTCCTCCGGGGCCCGATCGTGGCCGTGGCTCCCGTCATCGACGCGATCCGCGGCGACCTCGCGCTCTCCTCCGGCCAGGCGGGCGTCCTCACCAGCATCCCGGTGCTCTGCTTCGCCCTGGCCACGCCGCTGGCCCTGCTCGTGATCCGCCGGGTCGGGCCGGACGCCGCGGTGACCGTCACCGTGCTCGGCGTCGCCCTCGGCACGATCCTGCGCTCGGCCGGCGACGTGGTCTCCGTCGTCGCCGGCACGATCCTCATCGGCGTCTTCATCACCTTCGGCAACGTCGTGGTCCCCGTCGTCATCCGCCGCGACGTCGCACCCGAGCGCGTCGACCTCACGACCGGCGTCTACACCGCCGCGCTCAACATCGGCTCGACCATCACCTCGCTGGGCACCGCGCCGCTCGCCCTCGTCCTCGGCTGGCGCGGCGCACTGCTCGCCTGGCTGGTGCTCAACGTCCTGGCCGTCGCCGGCTGGCTGCTCGCCCGCGGACCCGCCCGGGCCCTCCGCCCCGCCCCGCGCCCGCCGGCCGCGCGCGGACCGCAGGAGCCGGCGCCCCGGATCTGGCGCAGCGCCACCGTGCTCGCGCTCGCGGTCTGCTTCGCCAGCCAGGCCTTCTCCTACTACGGCGTCACCGCCTGGCTGCCCTCGCTCCTGGTCGACCGCAACGGCTTCTCGATCGAGGCGGCCGGAGCGAGCTCCTCCGTCTTCCAGATCGCCGCGATCATCGGCGCGATCGGCGTCCCGCTGGTGGTGCGCCGGCTCCGGCCGCTCGGCAGCATCGTCCTGATCGGCGTGCTCTGGTGCACCGTCCCGCTCGGCCTGCTGCTCGCCCCGCAGCTCTGGGCGCTCTGGTGCCTGCTCGGCGGCGCGGCGCAGGGCGGCGGGATCACCGTCGTCTTCGTCCTGCTCGTGCGCCTCTCCCGCTCCGACCGGCACGCCTCCCGGCTCTCCGCCACCGTGCAGGGCCTCGGCTACGCCGTCGCCGCCACCGCCCCGACCGTGGTCGGCCTCGCGCACGACGTCAGCGGCGGCTGGGACGCCCCGCTGCTGATCGTGCTCACCGCCACCTGCTCCTTCCTCGCCTTCGGGATCCTCGCCGCGAGCCGTCAGGGCCGCACCGCCTGAGGCACCGGCGCGGGAGCACGGCCGCGGACCCCGGATCGAGGGCCCGTCTGAGAGCGCTCCCCTCCCGGATCGGGCGGCTCGGCGTCAAGGGGCCACCGTTCTCCCGCGCGGGGCAATAGCGTGGCGGCATGGCCGAGAAGAGCACGACCCGCGAGAAGACCGCGCCCGAGCCCGACGACGCGCGCAAGCCCGACGACGTCACCGACATCACCAAGCGCTCCTGGTTCTACGTCCTGAAGAAGACCGGCCGCGAGTTCGGCGCCGACCAGTGCACCGACCTCGCCGCCGCCCTCACCTACTACGCCGTGCTGGCGCTGTTCCCGGCGCTGCTCGCCATCGTCTCCGTCCTCGGCCTCTTCGGCCAGGCGCAGGCGACCACGCAGACCGTGCTCGACCTGGTCGGCAACCTGGCCTCCGCCGAGGTCGTCGACCTGCTGCGCGACCCGATCCAGTCGCTGGTCAACTCGCCGGCCGCCGGCGTCGCCTTCGTCACCGGTCTCGTCGGCGCGCTCTGGTCCGCCTCCGGCTACGTCGGCGCCTTCGGCCGCGCGATGAACCGCGTCTACGAGATCGACGAGGGCCGCCCGTTCTGGAAGCTGCGCCCGACCATGCTCGGCGTCACCGTCGTCACCGTGATCCTCATCGTCGTCGCCGCGCTCATCCTGGTGCTGAGCGGCCCGGTCGCCACCGCCGTCGGCGACGTCGTCGGTCTCGGCCCCGCCGCGCTGTCGGTCTGGAACATCGCCAAGTGGCCGGTGCTGGTGATCATCGCGGTGCTGACCATCGCGATCCTCTACTACTGGGCGCCGAACATCCGCCAGCCGAAGTTCCGCTGGATCAGCGTCGGTTCGATCCTCGCGCTCGCGATCTGGCTGCTCGCCTCGGTCGGCTTCGCGTTCTACGTCGCCAACTTCTCCAACTACAACAAGACCTACGGCTCGCTCGGTGGCGTGATCGTCTTCCTGCTCTGGATCTGGATCACCAACATCGCCCTGCTCTTCGGCGCCGAGTTCGACGCCGAGCTCGAGCGCGGCCGCGAGCTCCAGGCCGGCATCGAGGCGGAGGAGACCATCCAGCTGCCCCCGCGCGACACCGCCGCGAGCGACAAGAAGGCCGCGGTCCACGAGAAGGACGTCCGCGACGGCCGCTGGCTGCGCCTCTCCAGCGAGAACCGCGGCCAGAAGGGCACCTCGCAGGACGACGAGGCCGCGAAGGACTCCGAGAAGGCGGCCGCGAAGGACTGAAACCGCCGCAGACATGCTGGTCGGGCAAGGCGGCGTCACGAGCCCATGCTGGTCGAGTAGCCCCGCAGGGGCGTATCGAGACCCACCGTCCTCAGCACGGCAGGACTGCAGCCGCATGTTCCGACGCCGGCGGCTCTCGATACGCCCGCTCCGCGGGCTGCTCGATCAGCAGGGCCGAGCTCCCGAGTCGCGCTCGGTTCACGACTCGAGCCGCCACAGCTCCCGGTAGTACTGCGCCCGCTCCTCGTCCGGCCCGATCCCGTACTCGCGGAGCAGCAGCGGCCCCCAGCCCTCGCCGTAGTTCCAGCCGAGGCTGACCACCGCGACCGCGAGATCGGCCCAGCGATCGCCCACGCCGAGATCGCCCACGTCGACGGAGGCGCACCAGCGGCCGTCGCTGCCGATCAGAGTGTTCGGCGCGCAGGCGTCCCCGTGCACGACGACGGGCTCGTCCAGCGCCGGAGCCGCACCGAGCGCCGCGGGGCGCCGATCGAACCACGAGTCGCCGCGCAGCGCCGCGGGCACCTCGGCCACGAGCAGTGCGTGCACCGCCCGCAGCCCCGCCGCGATCGCCCGCACCGCCTCCTCCGGCCGCGCGATCCACTCCGGAGCGACCGCGCTCGCGCCGTCGAGCGGCGCCGTCAGCAGCCACTGCGCCTCATCGTCCTCCCCGCGCTCGAGGATCCGCGGCACCGGATGCCGTCCGGCGAGCCACTCGAGCCGCACCGCCTCCCGCCCGAGGTCGACGCCGCTCGCCCGCGGATTCCACTTCAGGTACCCGTCCCGCACCCGGAAGGTCAGCCCGTCCAGCTGGTTCCGCCACACCAGCTCCGGCGTGACTCCCCCGTTGAGCGCGATCGCCACCTCGGGCACCCGCACCCCGACCATCGACGTCTGCCTGCTCAGATCCGGCCCGCTCATCCCTCCACCCTCCCGCGAGATGCCACTTGTGCACGCAATCCTCGGCGTGTCCTGTGCACAAGTGGCATCTCGCGGGAGGGGTCAGCGCAGGTAGCGGAGGAGGAGGGTGTCGCCGGCAGCCAGCACGTGGGCCAGGCGCAGGTCCCGCGGCGTCGCAGCGCCGCGGGCGATGCGGCCGGCGTCGCCCGACTCGAGCGACGGGCTGATCGTCAGGCACAGCTCGTCGACGGCGTCCGCGGCCAGCAGTGTGCCGAGGAGGCCCGGACCACCCTCGCAGTGGATCCGGCCGAGCCCGCGCTCGACGAGTGCCGCGCGCATCCGTCCCGCGTCCAGCGCGTCCTCGCCGCAGACCAGCACGTCCGCGACCTCGGCCAGCTCCGCGCGCCGCCGCTCCGGCGACGCCCCGGTCGTCACGACGATCGGCCGCACCGGCGCCTCCGTGAAGATCCGCGACCCTGGATCGAGGTCCAGCGACCCCGACACGATCGCGAAAACCGGATGCGGAGGCAGCCCCGCCGCCGCCCGCGCCACCGCGGCCTCGTCGCCGAGCACCATCGGCCCGTAGCCCTCGGTCCGCACTGTGCCCGCCGCGACGAGCACCACGTCGGCCAGGCGCCGCAGCAGGTCGAAGACCCGCAGATCCGCCTCGCCGCCTAGCGCCCCCGAGACGCCCTCGCGGGTCACCGCGCCGTCGATGCTCGAGACGAAGTTCACCCGCAGCCACGCGTCACCGGCGCCGTCCGCGTAGGCCGCGAGCAGCTGCTCGTCGTCGAGGTCCTGGGCGGGCGCCGGCCGGAGCCGGTCGATCGACGCGCTCACGCGCGGTCCGCCGTCTCGTCGGCCGCGACGTTGTGCCGCAGATACGCCGGCTGCCGCCAGCCGAGCACCGCCTCCGTCAGCCGCACCGCGTCCACCGCCTGCCGCACGTCGTGCATCCGCACGATCCGCGCGCCGTTCAGGATGCAGATCACCGCCGCCGCCAGCGATCCCTCCAGCCGCTCGCCCTGCGGCCGGTCCAGGGTCTCGCCGATGAAGTCCTTGTTCGACACCGCCGCGAGCACCGGCAGCCCGAGGACCGACAGCTCCCCCAGCCGCCGCGTCAGCTCCAGCGTGTGCAGCGTGTTCTTGTTGAGGTCGTGCCCGGGATCGACGATCAGCCGGTCGTCGGGGATCCCCGCGGCCCGCGCACGGTCCACCCGGACGCGCAGGTGCTCGATCACCTCGGCCACGACGTCGTCGTACTGCGGCGCCGTGGGCTCGCTGCGCGGCGCACCGACGCTGTGGGTGACGACGAGCTGGGCGGAGGAGCCCGCGAGCACCGCGAGCATCCCCGGATCGTGCAGCCCGCTGGTGTCGTTGACGACGGAGGCGCCCTCGGCGATGCTCGCCCGGGCCACCTCGGCGCGGGTCGTGTCGACGGAGATCACCACGTCGCTGCGCCCGTGGATGGCCGCGACCACCGGCACCACCCGGTCCAGCTCCTCCTGGAGCGAGACGGCGGGCCCGCGGCCGAAGGGGACGCCGCCGATGTCGACCCAGTCGGCGCCCTGCTCGGCAGCCCGCACCGCGGCGTCGACGGCTCGGTCGAGCGCGAAGGTGGAGCCCTTGTCGTAGAAGGAGTCGGGCGTGCGGTTCACGACCGCCATCACCGCGACCTCCCGCTCGAAGTCGAACCCGCGTCCGCCGATCGTGCGCCTCATCGTCCGTGGTCCCTCCGGCTGCCCGCGCCGAGCGAGCGTCGGCGCGCTCACCCTAGACGAGCCGCATCGGCGAGGGCTGCGGCGGCAGCAGCGGCGTCGTCGCGGCGTCCTCGAGCAGCACCTGGAAGAGCAGGTGGTCCTGCCACTCCCCCGCGATCCGCAGGTAGCGCCGGGCCACGCCGATCCGCTCGAAGCCGTTGCGCTCGAGCACCGTCTGCGAGCCGACGTTGTGCAGCAGCGTGCCCGCCTGCACCCGGTGCAACCGCAGCTCGTCACGGGCGAGGCCGAGGGTCGCGCCGACCGCGCGGGTCATCACCCCGCGGCCCTCCAGCTCGCCGTCGACCCAGTAGCCGAGGTCCGCGCTGTCGAAGGCGCCGCGCACCACGTTCGAGAGCGTCACCCGCCCGACGAGCTCGTCGCCGCGCTCGAGCACCAGCGGGAGCAGCGCACCGGACCGGTGCCCGTGCAGCGCGTCGGCGATGGCGTCGGTCTGCCCGCCGGCCTCGAAGAACCGCGCCGACCGCAGCGGCTCCCACGGCGCGAGGCGGCGCCGGTTGCGGCGGTACGCCTCGGCGAGCGCGGGACCGTCCTCGCGGACGATCAGGCGGAGGACGGTGCCGTGGCCGACGGCGATCGAGGCTGACACCCTGCGAGGCTAGACCGATCCGGTCCGTTAACGCACGAACCCCCGGCCGGGGCCGGGGGTGTCGTCGTGGTGGGCGATACTGGGATCGAACCAGTGACCTCTTCCGTGTCAGGGAAGCGCGCTACCGCTGCGCCAATCGCCCGCTGCTCCCGGAGGAGCGCCTCGCTCGGTGAACGATCGAGGTGGATACGGGATTCGAACCCGTGTATACGGCTTTGCAGGCCGCTGCCTCGCCTCTCGGCCAATCCACCGTGTACGGGATTCGGTGTCGGCGGCCCCTCGGAGCGTGAGCTCCCGTGGCCGACCAGGTGAAACACCGGCCCGGGGGCCGGTTCTTCGAGCGGATGACGAGATTCGAACTCGCGACCCTCACCTTGGCAAGGTGATGCGCTACCACTGCGCCACATCCGCATGATGTGTTGGATTGCTGTCCTGCTGCCACTTGCCTGTCTTGCCTGTCTCCCCGGCGCTTTCGCTGCCCGGCTCGACCTAGAAGACTGTATCCGAACGCCGCGCGAACTTCCAAATCGACGGCGGCCCGATTCGCGCACCGCGACGCCGGACCCGCGTCGTTCCGCGCGAAACCGGCCCGCAACCCGCTGTTCACCCGGGCGTGGCGCGCCGTTCCCGGTGCATCGGAGCGCCGCGGATCCGCTACGATCGTTTCTCGGGTCGTCCACAAGACGGCCGTCAGGGCGATTGGCGCAGTTGGTAGCGCGCTTCCTTCACACGGAAGAGGTCATCGGTTCGAGTCCGGTATCGCCCACCACCTCCCTCCCCTCCACCTTCCGCATCTCCACCCGCGCATCTCCACCCCGCGGAGGCACTCTCGTGATGGGTCGCTCCCACGCCGTCTCCGGCGCGCTCGCCTGGTCCGTCGTCACGACCGTCCCGGCCCTCGCCGCGCCGCTCGGCCTCGTCGGCCTGCCGCTCGACCTGCGGCTCGTCGGTCTCGGCGTCGCCGCCGGCTGGGCGCTCGTCCCGGACGCCGACCACGCCCGGGCGACGATCTCGCGCTCGGCACCCGGTGCGTCCCTCCTCACCGCGACCGCCGGTCGCATCAGCGGCGGCCACCGGCACGGGATGCACTCCCTGCTCGCCGTCGCCGTCGTCTGGTACCTGATCCCGCTCCTGGTCGCCCTGCGCTTCCCCGTGCCGCTGGTCGGCCCGGTCTCGCTGGCCGCCGTGCTCACCCTGCCGGCGATCGCCTTCGCCGCGAAGGCGGTCAGGGCGGCGCCGTCCTGGCCGATCGCCTGGGCCGGAGCGCTCGTCGTGACCGTCCTCCTGGTCACCCTCGCCGACGGCACCTGGGCCTGGCTGCAGGTCGCCGCGACCCTCGGCTACCTCGTGCACGTCGCCGGCGACGCCCTCACCACCGAGGGGATCAACTGGCTCTGGCCGCTGCGGATCCGCTCTCCGCGCTGGGTGCGCCGCACGCCCGTGCTGCGGCGGCTCTGGACGTCCGGCGGCTACGCCGCGATCCCCGTGCTCGGCTCGGCCGGCTCCTGGCGCGAGACGATCCTCTACTGGCTGATGTCGGCCGCCACGATCGTGCTGACGGCCTGGCTGCTCGCCGAGGAGCTCCTCTGACCCCGGGCGAGAGCCTTCAGTACACCGCGCCCGGGTTCATGATCCCCAGCGGATCGAACACCGCCTTGATCCCGCGCTGCAGCGCCATCGAGTCCTCGCCGAGCTCCTCCGCGAGCCAGCGCCGCTTCAGCAGCCCCACCCCGTGCTCGCCCGTGAGAGTGCCGCCGAGCGCGAGCGCGGTCCGGAACAGCTCGCCCGCCGCCGCCCAGACCTCCTCGCCGACCCCGTCGGACCCTGCTGGCACGACGAAGTTCGGGTGCAGGTTGCCGTCGCCCGCGTGGGCCACGGTCGGGATGCTCAGCCCGGTGCGCTCCTCGATCCCGCGGATCGCGGCGAACATCGCGGGCAGCGCCGAGCGCGGCACGCAGACGTCCTCGATCAGCACCTCGCCCTCGGCCTCGAGCGCGGGATGGAAGGCCCGCCGCACCGCGAGCAGCGCCTCGCCCGCCACCGGGTCGTCCGTCGACTCGGCGTCCCCGCCGGCCCCGGTGACGATCGCGAGGATCCGGCGCGCCTCGTCCTCCGCTCCCCCGCCGTCCGTCTGCACGAGCAGGTAGGCGGCGCCGCGGTCGAGCTGCGCGCCCGTGTAGCGGGCGATCGCGGCGAGCGCTCCCTCGTCCATCAGCTCCATCACCGCCGGTCGCAGCCGGGCCGCCGTGATCGCCGCCGAGGCGGCCGCGGCCGCGACGACACTCGGGAAGTACGCGCCGATCGTGACCACCCGGCCCGCGGGGATCGGCCGGAGCTTCACCGTCGCCTCGACGATCACCCCGAGCGTCCCCTCCGAGCCGGTCAGCAGCGCCGTGAGGTCGTAGCCGGCGACGCCCTTCACGCTGCGCCGCCCGGTCCGCACCAGGCGCCCGTCGGCCAGCACGACGGCCAGACCGAGCACCGCCTCGCGGGTGACCCCGTACTTCGCGCAGAGCAGCCCGCCCGCGTTGGTGGCGATGTTGCCGCCGATGCTCGAGATCGCCTTGCTCGCCGGGTCCGGCGAGAAGATCAGCCCGTCCGCGGCGACCGCGTCCGACAGCGCCTGATTGAGCACGCCCGGCTCGACCACCGCGAGCTCGTCCTCGAGCGAGATCTCCAGGATGCGGTCCATGGCCGCCGTCGAGAGCACGATCGCGCCGTCCCGGCCGACGGCCCCCGCGGCGAGCCCCGTCCCCGCACCGCGCGGGACGACCGGCACCCGGTGCTCGGTGGCGAGCCGGAGCGTCGCCTGCACGTCGGCGACCGAGCGCGCGCGGACCAGCGCGAGCGCACGTCCGCCGGCGGTCCACCCCGACTTGTCGGTGTGCGCGGACTCGAAGTCCGGCCCCTCGGTCGTCACCGCGTAGCCGAGCTCCTCGCGCAGCCTCCGGAGGACGAGCGCACGGCCGGTCGTCCCGGCGCTCGTTCCGATGCCGGTCCCGGCACCGCCGACGGTCTCGGCGCCGATGCCGGTCTCGGTGTGGACTGTCTCGGCGCCGCTGGTCTCGGTACGGCTGGTCTCGGTGCTGCTCATGCGGGTCACTCCGGGCGGATCGCGGGTCGGCCCCTCGATCCTTCCACGGCGGCCCGGTCAGGCGGCAGGATGGGCGGATGAGCGGAGCGCGGCGATGACGGGACCCACGAGCGCGGGGATCCTCCTGCACCGGCTGCGTGACGGCGAGCGCGAGGTGTTCCTCGGCCGGATGGGCGGCCCGCTGTGGACCCGCCGCCCGCGGGCCTGGTCGATCCCCAAGGGCCTGCACACGCCGGAGGAGGCACCGCTCGACGCCGCCCGGCGGGAGTTCGAGGAGGAGATCGGCGTCGCCGCCCCGGACCTCGACTACGCGCTCCTCGGTGCCTACCGCCAGCGCTCCGGGAAGACCGTCACCGTCTTCGCCGCGGAGTGCGCCGCCGACATCGCCTTCGTCGCCAGCAACACCTTCGAGCTCGAGTGGCCGCGCGGCTCCGGAGTGATCCGCGCCTACCCGGAGATCGAGCGTGCGGAGTGGCTGCCGCTCGAGCGCGCCCGCGAGGAGATCACCGCCGGGCAGGTGCCCGCGCTCGACGATCTCGAGCGGGCCCTGACCGCGACGGACCGACCGGCGGCCCAGCGCCCGGACGCGCAGGACTCGGCTCAGTAGTCGAGGACGTCCAGCGGGATCGCCAGGTCGTCGTCGGTCGCCATCGGCACGGGCCGGCCGAGCCGGCGGGCGCGGTCGGCCAGCTCGGCAACCAGCGCTTCGTCGACGATCTCCGCGGCGTCCTCGGGCTCGTCCTCGACGAGCATCTGGCTCGACGGTCCGAGCAGCAGCCGGGCCGTCAGCACGCCGCCACCGCGCCGAACGGGGATCTCCACCGTGGCCGCGGTCGCCGTCGAGGCGAGCATCCGGGCGTACTCGAGCACCGCGTCCGCGATGTCGTCCCCGGTGAGGACGCTCCCCTCGGCGTAGTGGATGCGTCGCACGGCGGACTCCTTCAGTCGGCGGAGCGGCCGGCTGCAGGAGAGCCCGGCCGGCTCCCTCCCCAGGGTGGCACGCGCTCCCCGGCGCGCAGGCGGATCGACGGACATCCGCCGGGGGCTTTACTTCCCGGCACCGCCCTCGCCGTGCCCGCGGTCGTCGGCCGCCGAGTAGACCCGCAGCGCCAGCGGCACGATCCGGACCCTCGCCTCGTGGAACCCGTCCGGCTCGCCGTCGAACACCTCGCTCTCGCCGTCGTGCGCCCACTCCGGGTCCACGCCGGCCGGTCGCCGCGCGCCCACCACGACGCCCGCGGTGCTGGCCGACTCGACCACCGGAGCGCGCCAGCCGGGCACTCGCCCGACCACCGGCGTCGCGCCCCGCCCGAGCGCCAGCGACACCGCGCCGCGGGTCCGGGGCGTCCGTCCCGAGTGCAGCACGCGGATGTCGAGCTGCCCGTCGTCCAGGCGCCGGCGGGCGAGCGGCGTCGCGGTGCGCGGGTGCTCCCGGTTCACCCCGACGAAGTACGACCAGACCAGCTCCGTCCGCCCGTCGCGCCGCAGCTCGAACGGGTCGGTCGAGCGCACCACCTCGAAGGCGGCGAGGACCGCGGCGAGCGGCTTGCCGATCACCTTCTCGCGCTTCTCCCGCGCGGCCACGAACTCCGGGTACAGCCCGATCGAGACGGTGTTCAGCACCGTGACCGGCTCGGCGTCCCCGGCCGTCACCTCGGCCACGTCGACGTCGCGGCGCTCGCCGTGCGCCGCCGCGTCGAGCGCGTCCTGGATCGTCACCAGGCCCAGCGCCTTGGCGAAGTGGTTCATCGTCCCGCCCGGCAGCACCAGGAGCGTCATCCCCTCGGCCCGCGCGAGCCCCGCGCCGACCGCCATCGTCCCGTCGCCGCCGTAGACGCCCAGCACCTCGGGCGGAGCGTCGCCGGCGCGCGCCGAGCGCACCACGTCGCCGAGGTCCTCGCCCTCGGCCAGCCGGTGCACCCGCGCCGCGGGGAAGCGCTGCAGGATCAGCGGCTCCGGATCCGGCCGGTGCGAGTCGCGCCCGGCGCTCGGGTTGAGCACCACCAGCAGCTCGGCTCCGTCGCCGAGAGGACGCACGTCGACCGGCGGCCGGCTCGTCCGCTCCGAGACGGGGACGTGCCGCGGGCGCGCCGGCACCAGCACCTTCCCGAGGCCCGCGACGACCGCGCCGAGCGCCGCTCCGCCGACCACGTCGGAGAGCCAGTGCACCCCGACGTGCAGGCGCGAGAAGGCGACGGCCGCGGCGAGCGGCGCGACGGCGAGTCCCACCCGCGGGTTCTCGAGCGCGACCCCGGCGGCGAAGGCGGCGGCACTCGCCGCGTGGCCGGAGGGGAAGCTCGGCGAGGTGGGCACGCGGGCGAGCCGCCGCCCCACCGGCACGTCCACCACGAGCGGCCGGACCCCGCCGAAGAGCTGCTTGCCGACGAGGTTCGCCGCGGCGCTCGCCACCGCCAGCGACGCCGCTCCCCGCGCCGCCTCGCGGGGCCGGCCGGCCAGGAGCAGCAGCGCCCCGAGCCCGAACCAGAGCACCCCGTGATCGGCGGCGCGCGAGAGCCCGACCAGCGCTCCGTCCACGAGCGGCACCGGACGGCGCGCGTTGAGCTTCCGGGCGGCGCGGGCATCGGCCCGGCGCACGGCGCGCGGCACCGCGAGGACGCGCCGGAGCAGGACGGACGGGGGTCGGGTTCCGCGCAGAGGCATGCCTCCAGGGTAGGAGGCGCCTTCCGCGACTCCCTGAGCCCTGGGCGGCTAGACCTCGCCGAAGCCCGACTCGACCAGGTCGGCGAGCCGCCCCACGGCCTCCTCCGCCTCGGCACCGGTGGCCGAGATCGCGACCTCGTCACCGCGGTCGAGCCCGAGCGACATCACGCCGAGCAGGCTCGTCGCGTCCTTGCCGTTCACGTCGATCCGCGCGTCGAAGCGGGTGGCGAGGGTGACGAAGTCGGCCGCCGGCCGGGCGTGCAGCCCGTTCGGGTTGATCAGCCGCACCGTCCGCCGCACGCTCGCCGACTCGGCGGGGGCCGCGGGCGACTCGGCGAGCAGCGCGCCCCGCGCCGACTCCGCCGCCGCGAGCACGTCCGCCAGCGCGGCACCGGTGCCCGCCGCCACGGCCGCCGCCACGGCACCCTCCACGAGCGGCGCGTCCGCGATCCGGACCCGCTCCCGCGCCTCGTCGTCCAGGAACTCCACCGCGGTCTCCGCGGTCATGATCGCCGAGCCGAGGTCGCAGAGCACCACGGCGCCCTCGCCGGAGTCGGCCTCGGCCAGCGCCGCGGTGATCCGCTCGAAGCTCGTCCCGATCCCGCCGTCGTCCGTGCCGCCCGCGGCGATCAGCGCGACGTCGGGCGCCATCTGCGCCGCCAGCTCCACAAGTCCCTCGGCCAGTCGCGCGCTGTGCGAGACGAGGACGAGCCCGACGCTCACGCCGCCGCCTCGGCCGCGGCGCGCAGCAGCAGGACGCTCGACACGCTGCCCGGATCGCGGTGCCCGACGGCCCGCTCGCCCAGGTAGCTCGCCCGGCCCTTCCGTGCGACGAGCGGGTCGGTCGACTCCGCTCCGCCCTGTGCCGCGTCCGCTGCCGCGGCGAGCACGGCGGCCGCCGAGGAGCCGTCGGCCGAGGCGGCCTGCGCGGCCTCGACCGCCGGCGTCCACGCGTCCACCATCGTCTTGTCGCCGACCTCGGCCTTGCCGCGCAGCACGATCCCGTCGCGCGCCGCCGCGAGCAGGGCCGCGACCGCGGCACCGTCGAGCGACTCCTGCCCGGTGACCGCGCCGGACGCCTTGAGGAACGCGGTGCCGAACAGCGGCCCGGAGGCTCCGCCCACCGTCGAGATCAGCGTGGTCGCCACCAGCTTGAGCACCTCGGCCGGAGTCGCGAGCTCGGCAGCCGCGTCGAGCTTCGCGACCACGGCCTGGAAGCCGCGGTCCATGTTCTCGCCGTGGTCGCCGTCGCCGATCGCGCGGTCGAGTGTGATCAGCTCCACCCGGTGCTCCGAGACCGCCTGCGCCGCGGCCCGGATCCACGCCACAGCCCATGCCGCGTCGAGCCCCAGTGCTCCCTGTCCGTCCTGCATCGATCCGTCCTCTTTCCTGTGTCGCCTCTGCGACCGTCGTGTCGTCGTGCGGTCGTGTCGTCGTGCGGTCGTGTCGTCGTGTGCGCGCCGCTGTCCGGGCCGGGCGCCCGCCCTCTGCTCGGGGCCGCTCAGCGTCCCCAGCGCAGCGCCGCGGTCTGCACCGGTGCGTCCCAGAGCTCCGTCAGCGCGTCGTCCAGCTTCAGCAGCGTGATCGAGACCCCCTGCATCTCCAGCGAGGTGACGTAGCTGCCGACCAGGCTCCGCCGCACCGTCACGCCCTTCTCGGCCAGCACCTCCGCGGCACGCCGGTAGACGAGGTAGAGCTCGACCTGCGGGGTGCCGCCCAGTCCGTTGACGAAGAGGAGGACGTCGTCGCCGGAGGAGAAGGGCAGGTCCTCGAGGATCGGCGCGAGCAGGCGGTCGACGATCCGGTCGGCCGGCTCGAGCGGGATCCGCTCGCGGCCGGGCTCGCCGTGGATGCCGATGCCGATCTCGATCTCGTCCTCGGCCAGCTCGAAGCTCGGCTCCCCCGCGTGCGGCACCGTGCAGGGCCGCAGCGCGACGCCCATCGAGCGGACGTTCGCGACGACCGTCTCGGCGATCGCCGCCACCTCGTCCAGCGAGTCGCCGCGCTCGGCCGCCGCTCCGGCGATCTTCTCCACCATCACCGTCCCGGCCACGCCGCGACGCCCCGCCGTGTAGAGGGAGTCCTTGACGGCCACGTCGTCGTCGACGATCACCGAGCGGACCTCCACGTCGTCGGCGAGGGCCAGGTCGGCCGCCGTCTCGAAGTTGAGCACGTCGCCGGTGTAGTTCTTCACGACGTGCAGGACGCCCGCACCGCCGTCGACCGCCTTCGTGGCGGCGACGATCGGATCGGGAGTGGGGGAGGTGAACACCGGCCCGGGCACCGCGGCATCGAGCATGCCGACGCCGACGAAGCCGGCGTGCAGGGGCTCGTGCCCGCTGCCGCCGCCGCTGATGATGCCGACCTTCCCCTGCCGAGGAGCGTCGACACGCACCACGAACAGCGGATCGGGCTCGACCCGCACCAGGTCGGCGTGCGCGAGGCCGAATCCGGCCACGGACTCCGCGACGACGTTCTTCGGGTCGTTGATGAGCTTCTTCATCGAGGTCTCCTCCAGGGCGCTCCGCTCCGTCGCGGACAGCGGCTCCACGTTACGCCCGCCGTCCCGGCTCGCGCAGGCCCCGCCGCGCGGCTCAGGCGCCGCGCCGGGTCTCCTCGACCCACTGGTCCAGCTTCGCCGTCGCGGCACCCGAGTCGACCGCCTGCGCGGCGCGGTCGAGCGCCGAGCGGAGGCGGTCGAGGATCGCCGTCCGGATCAGCCCCGGGTCGCGCGCCAGATCGAACGCGATCAGTCCCGCCGCCGCGTTCAGCAGCACGATGTCCCGCACCGGCCCCTCCTCGCCGGCCAGGACCGAGCGCACCACCTGCGCGTTGTAGGCGGCGTCGCGCCCGCGGAGCTGGTCGATGCTCGCGCGGCGCAGGCCGAGGTCGCGCGGGTCGAGGTCGTGCTCGACGACCGAGCCGCGCGAGACCTCCCAGATGTGGCTGTGCCCGGTGGTGGTCAGCTCGTCGAGACCGTCGTCGCCGCGGAAGACGAGCGCGGTCGCACCGCGGGTCTGGAACACCCCGACGAAGAGCGGGACCCGGTCCAGGTGCGCGACCCCGACGGCGGACGCCTCCGGCCGCGCCGGGTTGCAGAGCGGCCCGAGGAAGTTGAAGACGGTCGGCACGCCCAGCTCGGCCCGCACGGGCCCGGCGTGGCGGAACCCCGGGTGGAACATCGCGGCGAAGACGAAGGCGATGCCCGTCCGGCGGAACACCTCGGCCACCCGGTCGGCGGAGAGCGTCAGATCGACGCCGAGCGCCGCGAGCACGTCGGAGGAGCCCGATGAAGAGGACGCCGCGCGGTTCCCGTGCTTGATGACCGGCGTTCCCGCGGCCGCCGCGATGATCGACGCGGTGGAGGAGATGTTGACCGTGCCGAAGCGGTCCCCGCCGGTCCCGACGATGTCGAGGGCCATCGGATCCACGTCCAGCGGCACCGCATGCTCGAGGATCGCGTCGCGGAAGCCGACGATCTCGTCGACCGTCTCGCCCTTGGCGCGCAGCGCGATCAGCAGGCCCGCGAGCTGCGCCGGCGTGGCCTCGCCCTGCATCACCCGCTCCATGGCCCAGGTCGCCTCCGACACCGAGAGATCGGAGGAGTCGAGGAGTGAGCCGAGAATGAGCGGCCAGGACAGGGTTTCCGACATGGCTCTCAGATTATGCGACTACGAAGGCCCCACGGGAAGTGCGAGTTCCCCCCCTTGCGATCGTCCATAATGGTCTGTGTGACGAGCACCTCTCTCTCCCCCACGGCCACCGTGCCCGCAGTGAACCGACCCAACCCGGTCGCGGTCGGAACGATCGTCTGGCTGGGCAGCGAGGTCATGTTCTTCGCGGGCCTGTTCGCGATCTACTTCACCCTCCGCAGCACCTCACCGGAGCTGTGGTCGGCCGAGACCAGCATCCTGAACGTCCCCTACGCGAGCGTCAACACGGTGATCCTGGTCGCCTCGTCGTTCACCTGCCAGTTCGGCGTCTTCGCCGCCGAGCGCCTGCAGCCCCGGTCCACCGGGCTCAGCCCGTTCAAGTGGGGCATGGTCGAGTGGTTCTTCCTCACCTACGCCCTCGGAGCAGTCTTCGTCTGCGGCCAGGTCCTCGAGTACGCGACCCTCGTCTCGGAGGGCGTCACCCTCTCGAGCAACGCCTACGGCTCCGCGTTCTACCTCACGACCGGCTTCCACGCCCTGCACGTGACCGGCGGGCTCATCGCCTTCCTGCTCGTCATCGGCCGCGCCTTCGCCGTCAAGAACTTCGGCCACAAGGAGGCGACCAGCGCGATCGTCGTGTCCTACTACTGGCACTTCGTCGACGTCGTCTGGGTCGGCCTCTTCGTCGTCATCTACTTCCTGAAGTGAGGCCAGCCGCCTCCATGCCCCACCACACTCCCGAACCCCGCAGGAAGGTTGCCTCGATGGCCTCCCCGAAGACGAAGAGCCGCGCCAAGAAGGGTCGCCGTCACCCCCTGGCCACGCTGGCCCTGATCGCGATCGGCCTCGGCCTCACCGGCGGCACCTACGCGGCCGTCGGCGTCGCGACCTCCGCCTCCGCGGAGACCTCGGCCACCAGCCAGCAGACGATCGACGAGGGCTCGAAGCTCTTCGCCGCCAACTGCGCCACCTGCCACGGCCTCGACGCCGCGGGCACCGACAACGCTCCGTCGCTGATCGGCGTCGGCGCCGCCTCGGTCGACTTCCAGGTCGGCACCGGCCGCATGCCGATGCAGATGCACGGCCCGCAGGCCCTCGAGAAGCCGGTGCAGTTCACCGACGACCAGGTCGCCGAGCTGGCGGCCTACGTCGCCTCGCTGGCGCCCGGCCCCGCCATCCCCAGCGGCGAGGTCCTCGACGCCCAGGGCGACTCGGCCAACGGCGCCGAGCTCTTCCGGATCAACTGCGCGATGTGCCACAACGTGGCCGGCGCCGGCGGCGCCCTGACCGAGGGCAAGTTCGCTCCCCCGCTGGGCGGCGTCACCGAGGCGCACATCTACGAGGCGATGGTCACCGGCCCGCAGAACATGCCGGTCTTCAACGACCTCAACATCTCGCCGGAAGACAAGCGCGACATCATCTCCTACCTCAAGTACATCGAGGCCAACCCCTCCCCGGGCGGGTTCGCCCTGGGCTCCCTCGGCCCCGTCGCCGAAGGCCTCTTCCTCTGGATCTTCGGACTCGGTTCCATCGTCGCCCTGACGGTGTGGATCACCGCACGATCCAACTAGCAGACACCGGCGCCCTGGCGGGCGCTCGACCCCCACGACGCCGAGCGGCGTCGACACGGCGTGAAAAGGAGAACCATGGCAGAGCACGATGAGGGTGGCACCGACCTCGCCACCTCGTCGGCCACCGGGCACGGGAGTGCTCCGGCCGGCACCGCGGTCGTGACGCGGGACCGCGTCCAGGACCCGGGCCTCCCGCCGCACCGCCCCCGGATGACCGACCTCGACCCCAAGGTCGCGAAGCGGGCCGAGCGCACGGTCTACACGCTCTTCTACCTCTCCTTCGCGGGCTCGATCTTCGCGGTGGCCGCCTACATGGCGTTCCCGATCACGGAGAACATCGAGTCGGTCCGCTTGAACACGCTGTTCATCGGCCTGGGCATGTCGCTGGCACTCCTGGGCATCGGCATCGCCGCCGTCCACTGGGGCAAGCAGCTGATGTCCGACCACGAGGGCATCGACATCCGCCACCCCGTCCGCAGCGCGGAGGACACCCGTGCCCGCGCGCTCGAGATCTTCGACCAGTCCGACAAGGAGTCCGGCTTCGGCCGGCGCTCGCTGATCCGCAACAGCCTCATCGGCTCGCTGATCGTCTTCCCCCTGCCCGCCGTGATCCTGTTCCGAGGCCTCGGACCGCAGGACCAGAACCCCGTCGCCCTCCTCAAGACCACGATGTGGCGCGAGGGCACGCGGCTCACCCTGGACCCCTCCGGAGCGCCGATCCTCGCATCGGACGTCACGCTGGGCTCCGCCTTCCACGTCATCCCCGAGGGACTCGACGAGGTCGAGGGCAAGCTGGAGGAGAAGGCCAAGGCCGCCGTCCTCCTGATGCGCCTGAAGCCCGAGGACCTGACCGTCAGCGAGGGTCGCGAGACCTGGAACTACGACGGCATCGTCGCCTACTCCAAGATCTGCACGCACGTCGGCTGCCCCGTGGCGCTGTACGAGCAGCAGACCCACCACCTCCTGTGCCCGTGCCACCAGTCGCAGTTCGACATCAAGCGCGAGGCCGAGGTCATCTTCGGTCCTGCGAAGCGCCCGCTTCCGCAGCTCCCCATCACCATCGACGCCGACGGATACCTGGTCGCCCGCAGCGACTTCACGGAGCCGGTCGGACCATCCTTCTGGGAGCGATGACACACATGTCCACCACCACACCTTCCCGCCCCGCGGCGTCGCCCGCGGAGCCCGGCGACGGCGTCATCCTCGGCAGCGGCAAGCTGCAGAAGGGCTACGTCGGGGCCGCGTCGAACTACATCGACGAGCGCACGAGCATCTCGGCGGTCGTCAAGGAGTTCGGCCGCAAGATCTTCCCGGACCACTGGTCGTTCCTCCTCGGCGAGGTCGCGCTCTACAGCTTCGTGATCATCCTGCTGTCGGGCACCTTCCTCACCTTCTTCTTCCAGGCCTCCATGGTCGAGACGCACTACGAGGGCAGCTACCTGCCGCTCAAGGGCATCGAGATGTCCGCGGCGATGGCCTCGTCGCTCGACATCTCGTTCGACATCCGCGGCGGCCTGCTGATGCGCCAGATCCACCACTGGGCGGCCCTGCTGTTCGTGGCCTCGATCGGCCTGCACATGCTCCGCATCTTCTTCACCGGCGCGTTCCGCAAGCCCCGCGAGATCAACTGGGTCATCGGCTTCGTCCTCTTCATCCTGGCGATGGCCGAGGGCTTCACCGGCTACTCCCTCCCGGACGACCTGCTCTCGGGCAACGGCCTCCGCATCATCGACGGCATGGTCAAGGGCATCCCGATCGTCGGCACCTGGGTCTCGTTCCTCCTCTTCGGCGGCGAGTTCCCCGGCACCGACATCGTCGGCCGCCTGTACACCCTGCACATCCTGCTGCTGCCGGCGCTGGTGCTCGCGTTCATCGCCCTGCACCTCGTGTTCGTGGTCGTCCACAAGCACACCCAGTTCCCGGGTGCGGGCAAGACCGAGCAGAACGTCGTCGGCTACCCGGTGCTCCCGGTCTACGCCGCCAAGGCCGGTGGATTCTTCTTCATCGTCTTCGGTGTCGTCGTCCTCATCGCCTCGCTGTTCACGATCAACCCGATCTGGAACTACGGCCCGTACGACCCCTCCCCCGTCTCCGCCGGCACCCAGCCCGACTGGTACATCGGCTTCGCCGACGGTGCCCTGCGTCTGGTCCCGCCGGGACTCGAGTGGGCGATCCCGGGCCTCGGCACGATCTCGTTCAACATCCTCCTGCCGCTCTCCGTGGTCGGGCTGTTCATCGTCGTCGTCCTGCTCTACCCGTTCCTCGAGGCCTGGATCACCGGTGACAAGCGCGAGCACCACCTGCTCGACCGCCCGCGCAACGCCGCGACCCGCACCGCGATCGGTGCCGCCGGAGTCACGTTCTACGCCGTCCTCTGGGCTGCGGCGTCCTCCGACATCATCGCGACGCACTTCCACCTCACGATGGAGGGCGTCATCCACGCCCTGCAGTTCCTCCTCTTCGCCGGTCCGGTCATCGCGTACTTCGTCACGAAGCGCATCTGCCTCGCCCTGCAGAAGAAGGACCGCGAGATCGCCCTGCACGGCTTCGAGTCCGGCCGCATCGTCCGCCTCCCCGGCGGCGAGTTCATCGAGGTGCACCAGCAGCTCGACGCGTACGAGCGCTGGAAGCTGGTCGGCCAGGAGGAGTACGAGCCCCTCATGATCCGCCCGGACTCCCGTGGTCGCATCACCGCCCCGGAGCGCGTGCGCGCCGGCCTCTCCCGCTGGTTCTTCGAGGACCGGATCACCCCCGTCACCCAGAAGGAGCTCGAGAGCTCGCACAGCGAGCACTGACTCCCTCTCCCGAAGGGCCCGGACGCACAGCGTCCGGGCCCTTCGTCGTCCCCTGGTCGACCATCCCGCACAGAGCGCACCACTGACCGAGCGGCACCCCCGCACAGCAGAGCCCGCCCTTCATGCTGATCGAGCAGCCCGCCCAGCGGGCGTATCGAGATCCACCACCGTCAGAACGCGACTCTGCAGACCCGCCCTCCTGAGGACCCCTGGTCTCGATACGCCCCTGCGGGGCTACTCGACCAGCATGGAAAGCACGGCCGCCCTCATGCTGATCGAGTAGCCCGCACAGCGGGCGTATCGAGGTCCACCACCGTCAGAACGCGACTCTGCAGACCGTCCTGCTGAGGACCCCTGGTCTCGATACGCCCCTACGGGGCTACTCGACCAGCACGGACAGCACCGCCGCCCTCATGCTGATCGAGTAGCCCGCACAGCGGGCGTATCGAGATCCACCACCGTCAGAACACGACTCTGCAGACCCGCCCTGCTGAGGACCCCTGGTCTCGATACGCCCCTACGGAACTGTTCGACCATCATGTCTGCGGGTGTCTCTTCCAAGGAGATCCACCCACCTCAGAACACGCAGTGTGCCGACCCGTACTGCGGAGCGAGCCGTGGAGTCGATAGTGCTGATCGAGTAGCCCGCGAAGCGGGCGTATCGAGCGGAGGGGGCGCCTCCGGCGCCAGTGCAAGCGGGGAAGAGAACGACGTCCTTGGGGTGCGCGGGTCTCGATACGCCCCTGCGGGGCTACTCGACCAGCATGTCTGCGGGCGTCTCTTCCAAGTAGATCCACCCACGTCAGAGCGAGAGTCTGCAGACCCGCCCTGTTGAGGAAGCCGGGTCTCGATACGCCGCTGCGGGGCTACTCGACCAGCATGAAGGGTGCTCCGCCCTTCGAGACTCTCCGGAACGGACGCAGGCAGTCGGCTGAGGCCCGTGACGGGTCCGTTCGCGGCCCAGCGATAGCACGAGTGGACTCGGGGCGGCCTCAGGGGGCCCTTCAGAGCCCGTTTCACGCCCGTTCGCGGTGTCGGGACGCCCGAGGCAGACCACAGACGCCCGCACCCGCCCCGCGGGCGCCCTCGCCCCGCGCGAAAGGGCCGGGTGCCGGAGGTCGAAACCTCCTGCACCCGGCCCTCGGAGCCGTGCAGCCCGCCTAGCGGGCGAAGTACCCGCGGTAGTACTCGTACACCCAGCCGGCGATGGCGACCAGGAAGAGGCCGACCGCGATGTAGGTGATCCAGAAGCCGACCGCGAGGCCGAGGAAGGCCAGCGCGGCGGAGCCGCCGAGGATCAGCGGCCACCAGCTCCACGGGCTGAAGAAGCCCAGCTCGGGGTCTCCGTCGTCGATGTCGGCGTCGAGGCGGTCCTCGGGCAGCTCGGCGCCCTGGGCCTTGTGCACCCGGCCGACGTAGAAGGCGATGAAGCCGCCCAGCACCGACGAGAGCGCGATGCCCACGGTACCGACCCACTCGACCTGGCCGGTGTCGATCAGCGACCAGAGGATGTAGGTGACGTCAGCGAGGAGGAAGAACCCGGCGAGCAGCCAGAACAGATTGACGTTGGCGCGCATGGCCCTACTTCACCGTGCCTTCGGACTTGTCGTACGTGGGGGCGTCCGGAGCGTCCTTCGCCGGGCCGATGCCGACGGGGATGCCGGCCTCGGGGTGGTTGAGGTCGAAGGCCGGAGCCTCGCTGCGGATGCGCGGGATGGAGGTGAAGTTGTGCCGGGGCGGCGGGCAGGAGGTCGCCCACTCGAGCGAGCGCGAGAAGCCCCACGGGTCGTTCACGGTGACCTTCGGCGCCTTGCGGGCCGTGATGTACACGTTGAGGAAGAACGGGATGAGCGAGACCGCGAGGATCATCGCGCCGATCGTCGACAGCTGGTTCATCCAGGTGAAGCCGTCCTCGGGCAGGTAGCTCGCGTAGCGGCGGGGCATGCCCACGACTCCGAGCCAGTGCTGGATGAGGAAGGTGGTGTGGAAGCCGATGAACAGCAGCCAGAAGTGCCACTTGCCCAGGGTCTCGTTCAGCATCTTGCCGGTCCACTTGGGCCACCAGAAGTAGAAGCCCGAGAACATCGCGAACACGACGGTGCCGAACACCACGTAGTGGAAGTGCGCGACGACGAAGTACGAGTCGGACACGTGGAAGTCCAGCGGCGGCGAGGCGAGGATGACGCCGGTGAGGCCACCGAAGGTGAAGGTGATCAGGAAGCCGATCGCCCAGATCATCGGGGTCTCGAACGTCACCGATCCGCGCCACATGGTGCCGATCCAGTTGAAGATCTTCACGCCGGTCGGGACCGCGATGAGCATCGTCATCAGCGAGAAGAACGGCAGCAGGACCGAGCCGGTGACGTACATGTGGTGCGCCCACACGGTCACGGACAGGGCGGCGATCGCGATGGTCGCGTAGATCAGCGTCTTGTAGCCGAAGATCGGCTTGCGGCTGAAGACCGGGAAGACCTCGGAGACGATGCCGAAGAACGGCAGCGCGATGATGTACACCTCGGGGTGGCCGAAGAACCAGAACAGGTGCTGCCAGAGCAGCACGCCGCCGTTGGCCGCGTCGTAGATGTGCGCATCGAACACGCGGTCGGCACCGAGGGCGAACATCGCCGCCGCGAGGACCGGGAAGGCCAGCAGCACGAGGATCGACGTCACCAGGATGTTCCAGGTGAAGATCGGCATGCGGAACATCGTCATGCCGGGGGCGCGCATCGTGATGATCGTGGTGATGAAGTTCACCGCACCGAGGATCGTGCCGAAGCCGGACAGTGCCAGGCCGAAGACCCAGAGATTGCCGCCGAGCCCTGGCGAGAACGTCGTGCTCGAGAGTGGCGCGTAGGCGAACCAGCCGAAGGACGCGGCGCCCTGCGGGGTGATGAAGCCGGCGACCGCGATCAGCGAGCCGAAGCTGTAGAGCCAGTACGCGAACGCGTTGAGTCGCGGGAACGCGACGTCCGGGGCGCCGATCTGCAGCGGCATGAGGACGTTGGCGAAGCCCGCGAAGAGCGGCGTCGCGAACATCAGCAGCATGATCGTGCCGTGCATGGTGAAGAGCTGGTTGTACTGCTCGCGGGTCTCGACCACGGCGAGGCCGGGCTCGAAGAGCTGGGCGCGGATGACCAGGGCCATCACGCCCGCGATGCAGAAGTAGATGAACGAGGTGATCAGGTACATGTACCCGATGACCTTGTGATCGGTGGACGTCATCCAGCGAACGAGGACGTTCGCCTTGCGCTCGACCGGCGGTGTGCCGAATGAGCGGGACGGGGCGGGTGCTGTGGCGGTGCTCATGCTCCCTCTACTCCTCGTTCTCGGTGCGGGCCGGCGCGCCGGTGCCGGGCAGGTTGCTGTTGCGGTCGTACTCGGCGCCGAGCTGGCCGGTCTGGCCCGCGTCGCGCAGCGACTGGATGTAGTCGTCGTACTCGCCCTGCGAGACGACCTTCACGTTGAAGAGCATCGCGGAGTGGTACTCGCCGCAGAGCTCGGCGCACTTGCCGGCGTAGGTCCCCTCCTTGAGCGGCGTGACGTACATGTAGTTCGTCTTGCCGGGGATCATGTCCTTCTTGTAGAGGAAGTCGACGACCCAGAAGGAGTGGATGACGTCGCGGGCGTCGAGCTGGATCTTGATCTTCTGGTTCACCGGCAGGTAGAGCGTCGGGACCTCGGACTCGACCAGCGAGCCGGCGCCGTCGGCGCTGTCCTCGTACTGGCCCTGGATGCCCGCGGAGTAGACGTCCTCGTCGACGTAGTTGAAGTCCCACGCCCACTGCTTGCCGTAGACCTGGATGGTCTCGTCCGGGTCGTCGTAGGCCTGCTCGATGGCGGCCTGGTCGCGCGCGGTGAAGGCGAAGAAGCCGATCACGAGGATCAGCGGCACGATCGTGTAGAAGATCTCGATCGGCATGTTGTAGCGCAGCTGCACGGGGAGGCCGGTCTGGCCCTTCCGGCGGCGGTAGACGACGACCGCCCAGATCGTCAGGCCCCAGGTGATGACACCCACGGCGAGCAGGACGATCCAGGAGGTGACCCAGAGTCCGATGACCCGGTCGACGTGGTTCGTCGTGCCGGGTTCAGTGGGGAGCCAGCCCTGCAGCTGCTCCTGCGTGCAGCCCGCGAGGACGAGGGCGAGAGCTCCTGCGACGGGTACTGCGACCCATCGGCGGAGACGGCGATTGAAGCGCACCGGTGACCTTTCGGAAGACTGGGGACCAGTTCACACGAAACTGTATTAGACCGGCCCTAGCCTACCCGCCGTCGTCGGCAGGGAGTGCACCGGCACCCGCTCTTGACCTCTCGCCGAAGTGGTGCTGCAACGGCGAACGGCGCCCGGCCGCCCGCCGGAGCGGGGAGTCGGGCGCCGTTCGAGCGGGCCGTGCGGCGTGTCGCCGCTGGTGATCAGTGGAAGCTGTCGCCGCAGGCGCAGCTGCCGCCGGCGTTGGGGTTGTCGATGGTGAAGCCCTGCTTCTGGATGGTGTCCTCGAAGTCGATCGAGGCGCCGTCGAGGTAGGGGACGCTCATCTTGTCGACGACGAGGCCGACGCCCTCGAACTCGACCGCGGCGTCACCGTCGAGCGTGCGCTCGTCGAAGTAGAGCTGGTAGATCAGGCCGGAGCAGCCGCCGGGCTGGACGGCCACGCGCAGGCGCAGGTCGTCGCGGCCCTCCTGCTCGAGGAGGCTCTTCACCTTCGCGGCGGCGACGGGGGTCATCGAGACGCCGTGCGCCGCGGTGGTGGTGCTGGCGGTCAGTGTCGTGTCGGACATGTCACTCCTCGGTGGGATCGGTCGGAACGGAGCCGAGCGGGAACAGAGCCGGCGGGATCGGACGGCGTGCTGCCGACGATTCTACGGTGGCAACCCGGGCGCGGGCCGGGCTATTCCGAATCGCTCAGGCCCGGTGCTCGGCGGCGCGCAGCAGGAACAGCGCCTCCGTCTGCGCCGCGCGCTGGAAGACGCCGAGGTGGAGGGACTCGTTCGGGCTGTGCGCGCGCGAGTCCGGGTCCTCGACACCGGTGACCAGGATCTGCGCGTCCGGGAACTCGCGCACGAGGTCGGCGATGAAGGGGATGCTGCCGCCGACGCTGGTCTCCAGCGGCGCGCGGCCCCAGGCGTCGGCCATCGCCTGCTCGACCAGGCCGACGGCCCAGCCCGAGGTGTCGACCAGGAAGGGCTCCCCCGTGTCGACGTCGGCGATCTCGAGGTGGGCGCCGAACGGAGCGTGCGCCCGCAGGTGCCGCTCGAGGGCGGTGAAGCCCTCCTGCGCCTCCTGGCCGGGAGCGATGCGGGCGCTGATCTTGACCCGCACGGACGGGCTGAGGGTGTTGGAGGCGTCCACCACGCTGGGCGCGTCGATGCCGGTGACCGTGATCGACGGCTTCGACCAGATCCGGGAGAGGAGGGGACCGGAGCCGATCGGCGAGACCCCGTCGAGGAGGCCGGAGTCGCGGCGCAGGTCCTCCTCGGTGGTCTCCGGAACCACACCGTCGTGCTCGGTGAGCCCGGCGACCGCGACCGAGCCGTCCTCGTTCCAGAGCGTGTCGAGGAGGCGGATCGTCGCGAGCATCGCGTCGGGCACCGCGCCGCCGAGCATGCCGGAGTGCGAGGCGTGGTCGAGGGTGCGGACGGTGAGGGTCAGCGTGACGTTGCCGCGCAGGCCCACGGTGAGCGAGGGGGTGTCGATGTCCCAGTTGTCGCTGTCGGCGACCACGATCACGTCGGCCCGCAGCGCGTCGTGGTGCTCGCGGAGGAAGGTCGGGAACGAGCGCGAGCCGAACTCCTCCTCGCCCTCGATGAAGAGCACGAGGCCGAGGTCGTGGTCGTCGCCCGCCACCCGGCGCAGGGCACGGACCGCGGCGAGGTGCGAGACCACGCCCGCCTTGTCGTCCGCGGCACCGCGGCCGTAGAGACGGTCGCCGCGCACGGTCGGCTCGAACGGCGGCGTCTCCCACGCCTCCTCCGCCCCCTGCGGCTGGACGTCGTGGTGGGCGTAGAGCAGGACGGTGGGTGCGCCGTTGCGGGCGGCCCGCGTCGCGAGGACGGCGGGCTGACCGAGGAGGTCGGAGTCGCCGATGGTGGAGCTGCGGATCGAGACCTCGTCGAAGGCACCCGTCTCCCGGGCGAGCTCGGCGATCGCCTCGGCGCTGGCGGCGACGCGGGTGGCGTCGAAGCCGTCCCAGGAGACGGAGGGGATCCGGACGAGCCGGCCGAGCTCGCCGAGCGAGCGGGGCAGGTCGTCGCGCACGGCGGCGAGCACCTCCTCCTCGGCGGCGGACAGGGTGGAGGACGGAGTCGGAGCGTCGTGAGCCATGGAGGTAATCTTAAGAGACCCTCGATTCCAAGGACGTTCCCCTGTGGCCAAGCACCCGATCGCACCCGACACCCCCGACGACGCCGACGTGACGGCCATCGGGAAGGGCCGGCCGACCCCGACGCGCCGCGAGCAGGAGCTCGCCCGCAAGCGTCCGCTGGTCGTGACCGACCGCAAGCAGGCCGCGCGGGACGCCCGCTCGAAGACCGCGGAGCTGCGCGAGCAGGCCCGCGTCGGCATGGCCGCCGGCGACCAGCGCTACCTGCCGGTGCGCGACAAGGGCCCGCAGCGCAAGTACGTCCGCGACTACGTCGACGCGCGCTTCAGCTTCGGCGAGTTCCTCATCCCGGTGATGGTCGTCGTGCTGCTGATCAGCTTCTTCCCGCAGCCCGAGCTCGCCTCGCTCACCCTGATCATCCTGTGGGCGTTCTTCCTGCTCGCCGTCCTCGACTGCATCCTGCTGGGCCGCCGCCTGAAGAAGAAGCTCGCCGAGCGCTTCGGCGGCGCCGACAAGGTCGAGAAGGGCATCCCGTGGTACGCCGCGATGCGCGCCCTGCAGCTGCGCGTGATGCGCCTGCCCAAGCCTCAGGTCAAGCGCGGAGCGTTCCCGGCCTGACCCGGCGGCACGAACCGGGCCGGCAGAGGCCGGACCGGTCCCGGCGGTGTCGGACTACGCGGCGCGCAGCCTGGCGAGCCCGCGGTTGATCTGACGGCCCCAGAGCGGGCCGCGGAAGACGAACGCCGAGTAGCCCTGCACCAGCGTCGCGCCGGCGTCGAGCCGCTCCTGCACGTCCTCCGCGGTGTCCACTCCCCCGACGGAGATCACGCAGAACTCCGCGGGGACGACACCGCGGATGACCCGCAGCACCTCGAGCGCGCGCGCGGCGAGCGGAGCGCCGGAGAGCCCGCCCGCTCCCGCGCGCTCGACGACGGCGCGGTCGGTGCGCAGTCCCTCGCGGGACAGGGTGGTGTTCGTGGCGATGACACCGGCGAGGCCGAGGCGCACCGCGAGCTCGGCGACGCGGACGACCTCCTCGTCCGAGAGGTCCGGCGCGATCTTGACGAGCAGCGGAGTCGTGTCCGCCGCCTCGGCGACCGCGGCGAGCAGCGGCTCGAGCTTGTCGATCTCCTGCAGGCCGCGCAGGCCCGGGGTGTTCGGCGAGCTGACGTTGACGACCAGGTAGTCGGCGAGCGGCGCGAGCATCCGGGCGCTGACCAGGTAGTCCTCGACCGCGTCGTCGACGTCGACCACCCGGCTCTTGCCGATGTTGACGCCGATCACGGGGCGGCCCCGGGCACTGCGCAGGCGGGCGAGGCGACCGGCCGCCGCACGGGCGCCGTGGTTGTTGAAGCCCATCCGGTTGATCAGCGCGCGGTCGGCGATCAGCCGGAAGAGCCGCGGGCGGTCGTTGCCGGGCTGGGCGCGGGCGGTCAGCGTGCCCACCTCGACGTGGCCGAAGCCGAGCGCGCCGAGACCGAGCACGGCGGTCGCGTCCTTGTCGAAGCCGGCCGCCACGCCGAACGGCGTCCGGAAGCGCAGGCCGAGCGCCTCGACCGAGAGGTCGGCGCGCGGCACGGTGAGCCGGCGGACGAGCGGGGCGACGGGGCCGAGCGCCTGGATCACCGGGAAGGCGAGGTGGTGCGCCCGCTCGGGATCGAGGCGCGTGAGCACGGTGGAGAACAGCAGCGGGTACACGGCGGCCCTCACAGCTCGTCGGCGGTGTGCAGGGCGGCGGGGCGCTCGGCGCGCAGCAGGGCGATCGCCGACTCGAAGTCGTCGAGGGAGTCGAACGCCTGGTAGACGCTCGCGAAGCGCAGGTAGGCGACCTCGTCCAGCTCGCGGAGGGGGACGAGGATGGCGAGGCCGATGTCGTTCGCGTCGATCTGCGAGGCGCCGGTGGAGCGGAGGTTCTCCTCGACCCGCTGGGCGAGCACGGCGAGGTCGGTGTCGGTCACCGGGCGGCCCTGGCAGGCCTTCCGGACGCCGCTGACGATCTTCTCGCGGCTGAACGGCTCCACGACTCCGCTGCGCTTGATCACGACGAGGCTCGCGGTCTCGGTGGTGGAGAAGCGGCGGCCGCAGGACGGGCACTGGCGGCGGCGGCGGATGGAGAGGCCGTCGTCGCTGGTGCGCGAGTCGATCACGCGGGAGTCGGGGTGCCGGCAGAAGGGGCAGAACATCTCGGGTGCCTCTCGAGGTCAGGCGAAGCGGGCGTCGACGGCGTCGCCGTGCGCGGGGAGCGCCTCGGCGTCGCTCAGCGCGCGGATGTGCGGGGCCACGCGCTGCAGGGCGGCGCGGTCGTAGGAGACGAGCTGCTGCGGGCGGAGGAAGGTGTGCGCGCCGAGACCGGAGGAGAAGCGCGCCTGCCCGAGGGTCGGCAGCACGTGGTTGGAACCGGCCAGGTAGTCGCCGAGGCTCACCGGGGTGGTCGGGCCGAGGAAGACGGCACCGGCGTCGTGGATCCGCTCGGCGGTGGCCTCGGGGTCGACGGTGTGCAGCTCGAGGTGCTCGGGGCCGTAGGCGTCGCTGAACGCGCAGGCGATCTCGAGGTCGTCGACGATCACGAGGGCCGACTGCGGGCCGGAGAGGGCGATGCCGACGCGCTCGGAGTGCTGGGTGCGCGCGGCCTGCTCGACGATCTCGCGGCCGACGGCCTCGGCGAGGGCCGGATCATCGGTGACGAGGAGGGCGGAGGCGGCCTCGTCGTGCTCGGCCTGGCTGACCAGGTCGGCGGCGATCAGGCGCGGGTCGGCGCTGGAGTCGGCGATGACGAGGATCTCGGTGGGTCCGGCCTCGGAGTCGATGCCGACCTGGCCGAGCACCTGGCGCTTGGCGGTGGTGACCCAGACGTTGCCGGGGCCCGTGATGATGCTGACCGGGTCGAGGCCGAGGGAGTCGACGCCGTAGGCGAGGGCGGCGACCGCTCCCGCGCCGCCCATGGCGTAGACCTCGTCGACGCCGAGGAGCCCGGCGGCGGCGAGGATCGTCGGGTGCACGGAGCCGCCGAACGCCTTCTGCGGCGGCGAGGCGAGCGCGACGGAGCCGACGCCGGCGACCTGGGCGGGCACAGCGTTCATGATCACGCTGGAGGGGTAGACGGCCTTGCCGCCGGGGACGTAGAGGCCGGCGCGGCCGACGGGCTGCCAGCGCTGGGTGACGGTGGCGCCGTCGTCGAGCACCGTGGTGCGGGCCGGCGGGATCTGCGCGGCGCTGGCCTTGCGGACGCGGACGATCGCCTCCTCGAGGGCCGCACGGATCGCGGGGTCGAGGTCGCGGACCGCCGCGGCGATCTCCTCGGCGGGCACGCGCAGGTGCGGCGGGCGGACGCCGTCGAGGCGCTCCGCCTGCTCGAGCAGCGCCTCGGCGCCGCGCGCGCGGACGTCGGCGATCAGCTCGGCGACGACGGGCCCGACGGCGGCGGAGGTGCCCGGATTGCGCGGAACGAGGGCGAGGAGCTCGGCGGCGGACGGACGCCGCCCCCGCAGATCGAGAGTCTGAATCATGGCCGCCCCAGCCTACCGGCCGCGCTCGCGCCGCTCCCCCGCGGGCGCCTCCCGCGCCGTCCGAGCGCGATCTCGAGACGCCGCCCGCACGCCGGTCACCGGGTCTCGATACGCCGCTGCGCAGCTGCTCGACCAGCATGTGCAGCGCGCGCCGCGTCGGCGCGGCTCAGTACAGGCAGTTCGGACCCAGCAGGCTCTTCAGCTCGCCGAAGAGGTCCGGGGTGATCCGGACCGGGAACGGGACCTCGAAGACGCGGGCCGTGTCGCCCTTGATCAGCTTCAGGCGGACCTCGGTGCGGCCGGAGTGGCGGATGAGCACGTCGCTGAGCTGCGAGACGGTGTCGGTCGTCGCGCGCGACTCCGGCATCGAGACGGTCAGCGGCCCGGAGTCGCCGTCCTGGCTCATCTCGGGGGCGAAGAGGCTGAACGCGTGCAGGTTCATGCCGTCGTCGCGCATGCTGACGCGGCCGCGGACGACGACGATGGAGTCGTTCGTCAGCGCCGGAGCGAACTCCTGGTACGCCTTGCCCATGAACATGCAGGTGATCTCGCCGCCGAAGTCCTCGACCTGGATCATCCCGTACTGGTTGCCGGAGGCCTTCGCCATCCGGTGCTGCACGCTCGTGACGAGTCCGGCGACGACCACCGTCTCGCCGTCGCCGATCGACTCCGAGACCAGGAGGTCGGCGATCGTCGTGCTGTAGTGCTTGGCCAGCTCCGTCTCGAGCCCGGCGAGCGGGTGGTCGGAGACGTAGAGGCCGAGCATGTCGCGCTCGAAGGCGAGCTTGTCCCGCTTGGCCCACTCCGGCCGGGTCGGCACCTGGATCGCGGCCTGCGGCTCGTCCCAGAGGCTGTCGAAGTCGAACCCGACCTGGCCGTTGGCCTCGTTGCGCTTCTCCCCGACGGCGGCCTCGACCGCGTCCTCGTGCACCTCGACGAGCGCGCGCCGGGTCGAGCCGAGCGAGTCGAACGCGCCCGCCTTGATCAGCGACTCGATGGTGCGCTTGTTCGCGACCGGGAGCGGCACCTTGCGGAGGAAGTCGTGGAACGACTCGAAGCGCCCCTTCTCCTCCCGGGCGACTCGGATGCCCTCGACGACGTTGGTCCCGACGTTGCGAACGGCACCGAGGCCGAAGCGGATGTCGGGCCCCACGGCGGTGAAGAAGCCGATCGACTCGTTGACGTCCGGCGGCAGCACCTTGATGCCCATCCGCCGGCACTCGTTGAGGTAGGCGGCCATCTTGTCCTTGGAGTCGCCGACGCTGGTGAGCAGCGCGGCCATGTACTCCGCGGGGAAGTGCGCCTTGAGGTAGGCGGTCCAGTAGGAGATGACGCCGTACGCGGCCGAGTGCGCCTTGTTGAACGCGTAGTCGGAGAAGGGCAGCAGGATGTCCCAGAGGGTCTTCACCGCGGCCATCGAGTAGCCGTTGTCGGCCATGCCGCCGGAGAAGCCCTCGAACTGCTTGTCCAGCTCGGACTTCTTCTTCTTGCCCATCGCGCGGCGGAGCAGGTCGGCCTGCGCCAGCGTGAAGCCCGCGAGCTTCTGCGCGATCGACATCACCTGCTCCTGGTAGACGATCAGCCCGTAGGTGCCGCCGAGCACCTCGGCGAGCGGCTCCTCGAGCTCCGGGTGGATCGGGGTGATCTCCTGGACGCCGTTCTTCCGCAGCGCGTAGTTGGTGTGCGAGTCGGCACCCATCGGGCCCGGCCGGTAGAGCGCGAGGACCGCGGAGATGTCCTCGAAGTTGTCGGGCTTCATCAGGCGCAGGAGCCCGCGCATCGGCCCGCCGTCGAGCTGGAAGACGCCGAGCGTGTCGCCGCGGGCCAGCAGCTCGTAGGCGGCCGGGTCGTCGAGCGCGAGGTCCTCGAGGACGAGGTCCTGACCGCGGTTGGCGCGGATGTTGTCGAGGGCATCGTCGATGATCGTGAGGTTCCGCAGCCCCAGGAAGTCCATCTTGATCAGGCCGAGCGACTCGCAGGCGGGGTAGTCGAACTGCGTGACGATCTGGCCGTCCTGCTCCCGCTTCATGATCGGGATGATGTCCTTGAGCGGATCGCTCGACATGATCACGCCGGCCGCGTGCACGCCCCACTGGCGCTTGAGGTTCTCCAGGCCCAGGGCCGTCTCGAAGACGAGCTTCGCCTGCGGGTCCTCGGCGATGACGTTCCGGACGTCGAGCGCCTCCTTGTAGCGCGGGTGCTCGGGGTCGTTGATCCCGGTCAGCGGGATGTCCTTGCCCATGATCGCGGGCGGCATCGCCTTGGTGAGCTTCTCGCCCATCCCGAACGGGAAGCCGAGCACGCGCGAGGCGTCCTTGAGCGCCTGCTTCGCCTTGATGGTGCCGTAGGTGACGATCTGCGCGACGCGCTCGTCGCCGTACTTGTCGGTGACGTAGCGGATGACCTCGCCGCGGCGACGGTCGTCGAAGTCGACGTCGAAGTCGGGCATCGAGACGCGGTCGGGGTTGAGGAAGCGCTCGAAGATCAGGCCGTGCTTCAGCGGGTCGAGATCGGTGATCTTCATCGCGTAGGCGGCCATCGAGCCGGCTCCGGAGCCGCGGCCCGGGCCGACGCGGATGCCGTTGCGCTTGGACCAGTTGATGAAGTCGGCGACGACGAGGAAGTAGCCCGGGAAGCCCATCTGCAGGATGACGCGGGACTCGTAGTCCGCGCGGTCGCGCACCTCCTGGGAGATCCCGTCCGGGTACCGCTCGTTCAGCCCGGCCTCGACCTCCTTCACGAACCAGGTGTCCTCGGTCTCCCCCTCGGGGACGGGGAAGCGCGGCATGTAGTTCGCGGAGGTGTCGAACTGCACGTCGCAGCGCTCGGCGATCAGCAGCGTGTTGTCGCAGGCTTCGGGGTGGTCGCGGAAGACCTGGCGCATCTCGCGCGGGGACTTGAGGTAGAACTCGTCCGCGTCGAACTTGAAGCGCTTGGGGTCGTCGAGCGTGGTGCCCGACTGCACGCAGAGCAGCGCCGCGTGCGAGGTGGCGTCGTGCGCGTGGGTGTAGTGCAGGTCGTTCGTCGCCACCAGCGGCAGATCGAGGTCCTTCGCCAGCCGGATCACGTCGCCGATGACGCGGCGCTCGATCTCGAGGCCGTGGTCCATGATCTCGGCGAAGTAGTTCTCCTTGCCGAAGATGTCGCGGTAGTCGGCGGCCGCCTGCCGCGCCTCCTTGTACTGCCCGAGGCGCAGACGCGTCTGCACCTCGCCGCTCGGGCAGCCGGTGGTCGCGATGAGGCCCTCGGAGTGCTCGGCGAGGATCTCGCGGTCCATCCGGGGCTTGAAGTAGTAGCCCTCGATCGAGGCGCGCGAGGAGAGCCGGAAGAGGTTGTGCATGCCGGTCGTCGTCGAGCTCAGCAGCGTCATGTGCGTGTAGGCGCCCGAGCCGGAGACGTCGTCGCCGCCGCCGTCGCCCCAGCGGATCCGGGTCTTGTCCGAGCGGTGCGTCCCGGGGGTGATGTACGCCTCGGTGCCGATGATCGGCTTGATCCCCGCCGCCGTCGCGGTGCGCCAGAAGTCGAAGGCGCCGAACACGTTGCCGTGGTCGGTGACGGCGATCGCCGGCATGCCCTCCTCCACCGCCGCGTCGATCAGCGGCTTGACCCGGGCGGCACCGTCGAGCATCGAGTACTCGCTGTGCACGTGCAGGTGGACGAAGGAATCGTTACTCGGCAAAGGATGCGCCTCCGACGGACTGCGGGCAGGGAGACCGAAAGTCTACCCGCGTCACTCCCCGCGGAGGACGTCCAGCGCGTGCGCGAGGTCGTCCGGGTAGGTCGCCTCGAACTGCACCCACTCCCCCGTGCCCGGGTGGGTGAAGGCCAGCCGCACGGCGTCCAGCCACTGCCGGGTGAGGCCGAGGCGCTTGGAGAGCGTGGGATCGGCCCCGTACATCGCGTCGCCCACGCAGGGGTGGCGCTGGGCCGCCATGTGCACGCGGATCTGGTGCGTCCGGCCGGTCTCGAGCCGGATCTCGAGGAGCGAGGCGAAGGGGAACGCCTCGATCGTCTCGTAGTGCGTGACCGAGGGCTTGCCGTCGGCGCGGATCGCGAACTTCCAGTCCGAGGAGGGGTGACGTCCGAGCGGCGCGTCGATCGTGCCGGTCAGCGGATCGGGGTGCCCCTGCACGACGGCGTGGTAGATCTTCTCGACCAGCCGGTCGTGGAAGGCGCGCTTGAGGTGGGTGTACGCGCGCTCGGACTTCGCGACGACCATCAGGCCGCTCGTGCCGGCGTCGAGGCGGTGCACGATGCCCGCCCGCTCGGCGGCGCCGGAGGTCGAGATCGTGAAGCCGGCCGCGGCGAGGGCGCCGAGCACGGTCGGGCCCTCCCAGCCGACGGCCGGGTGCGCCGCGACCCCGACGGGCTTGTCGATCACCACGATGTCGTCGTCGTCGTGGACGATCCCCAGATCGGGGACCGCGATCGGGACGATGCGCGGCTCCTCGCGGGGACTCCACTCGACGCTGAGCCAGGCGCCCGCGGCGACGCGGTCGCTCTTGTCGAGCACCCGGCCGTCGGCGGTGACGCCGCCGGCGTCGATGACCTCGGCGGCGAAGGTGCGCGAGAAGCCGAGGAGCTTGCCGACGGCCGCGTCGGCGCGGAGGCCGGCGAGTCCGTCGGGGACGGGCAGCGAGCGGGACTGCACCATCAGGCGCCGCCGCGCGGCTCGGAGTCGATCGCCGCGGTGCTGTCGGTGTCCGCACCGTCCTCCGCGGCGGCCTGCTCGGCCTTCCGCGAGGAGCGCGTGCCGTCGAGGTTCACGCCGCGCAGGCTGAGGATCACGAAGAGCCCCATCGCCGTGCAGATCGCGATGTCGGCGACGTTGTAGATCGCCGGCAGCAGCCACGGCGTGTAGAGGAAGTCGACCACGTGGCCGAGACCGAACGACGGCTCGCGGAAGAGCCGGTCGAACAGGTTGCCGAGCGTGCCGCCGAGCAGCAGGCCGAAGAACAGCGCCCACGCCGTCGAGCGGATGCGCCGGGAGAACCAGATCACGGCGACGACCACGCACGCGGCGATGATCGAGAAGATCCAGGTGGAGCCGCTCGCGAGCGAGAACGCGGCTCCGGGGTTCTTCACGTAGTGCAGGATCAGCACGTCGCCGAGGACGTGCACGTCCTCACCGAGCGTGAGCCCGGTGCTGACGAGGTGCTTCGCGGTCTGGTCGATCGCGAACACCGCGAGCGCAACGAGGCCGAGGGTGACGAGCACCCTCGGCCTGACGTTCGCTGCGGTGGTGCTACGCCCCAAAGCCGGGGAACGAGGACGACTCGGCCGACACCGGCTGGGTGTCGAGGTCGCGGAGCTGGCCCTCGATGTAGCTCTTCAGCTTCTGGCGGTACTCGCGCTCGAAGGTGCGGAGCTCGTCGATGCGGTGCTCGACCGTCGCGCGCTCCTCCTCGAGCTTCGCGACCTGGGCACGCTGCTTGGCCTCGGCCTCGGCGACGATGCGCGCGGCGGTGGCACGGCCCTCGGCGACGAGAGCGTCGCGCTTGTCGGCACCCTCGCGGACGTGCTCCTCGTGGAGACGGCGCGCGAGCTGCAGGAGTCCGCTGGAGCTCTCGGCCTCGTCGACCGGAGCCGACTGCGAGGCGGCGGGAGCGGCCTGGGCGGGGGCCGGGGTGGGCTCCGGCTCGGGCTCGGGCTCCGGCTCGGGAGCCGGGGTCTCGTCGACCACGGGAGCGGGGGCCGGCGTGGACGCGACGGGGGCGTCCATCGGCCGCGAGTCACCGGAGGAGAGGCGCTGGCGCAGCTCCTCGTTCTCCTGGTTCAGGCGGCGGAGCTCCACGACGACCTCGTCGAGGAAGTCGTCGACCTCGTCCTGGTCGTATCCCTCGCGGAACTTCGTCGGCTGGAACCGCTTGTTGACAACATCTTCGGGAGTGAGCGCCATGGCTTTCCACCTTCGATTTCAAGTAGGTACACGTTCAAGAACGTTCGGCTGGAGCTAGCAACGACTAAAGCTAGCAACTGGGAGCGCGCGGCGCAGTGCGGGCACAGCGGAGCACGTCCGATCGACGCCAACGATACAGGGGACGCGGGCGACCCGTGCACCGCCGGGCATCAGACGCGCTGGAGCCAGGTGGCGATGTACATGCCCACGATGACGCAGAGCATGGTGAGGCTCCAGCCGAAGTCGAGGGCGATCGGGCCGATCGAGACCGGCTTGATCACGCGGCGGAAGAAGGAGATCGGCGGATCCGTGACCGTGTAGACGGTCTCGGCCGCCACGAGTCCCACACCGCGAGGGCGCCATTCGCGGCGGATCACCCGGACGAGATCCAGGACGAACCGCGCCCACATGGCGAAGAAGTACAGCAGGAGCGCGAAGTAGAGGACGCTCGCGAAGAGCGAGATGACGGAGCTCACCGAACGACAGGGCTCCCGGGATCAGGACTTCGCGAAGAACGACGCGTCGGCGTCGCTCTCGGCGGAGGCCGAATCGCCCGCGACCGTGATGTGCGACGGGGAGAGGAGGAACACCTTGCTCGTGACGCGCTCGATGCGGCCGTAGAGGCCCTGCGAGAGGCCGCTGGCGAAGTCGATCAGGCGGCGCGCGTCGGCGTCGCTCATCTGCGAGAGGTTGATGATGACGGGGATGCCGTCGCGGAAGTTCTCCGCGATCACCTGAGCGTCGCGGTACTGCTTGGGGTGGACGGTGAGGATCTCGTTCATCTCAGCGTGTGCCGTCGCCTTCGGGGTCTGGGGGGTGGGCTTGCGGAGCGGGGTGACCGTCGCGCGGGGCTGCTGCGGGGTCGGCTCGACCGGCGGGACCGGCTGGACCGGGGAGACCGGGGCGCGGTGCGCTGTCGCGGGGGCCGCCTCGACGGTCTCGGCACGCTCGTACTCGACCTCTTCGTCGGCGAGTCCGAGGTACACCATCGTCTTCTTCAGCGGGTTGGCCATCAGTGTCCTCCGTGTTGTCGTCGCACCCACAGCTGGGTCACGACGAGGCTACGGGCGGGCGGGCCGATTGCCGGTGATTGCCGACCCGATTCGCAGGTGTGTCGCACCCTCGGCGATCGCGTCGGCGAAGTCGTGCGACATGCCGGCGGAGATGCCGGTCGCACCGGGGTCGATCGAGCGCACCCGCTCCGAGATCGCGCGCAGCCGCGCGAAGGCCGGGCGGGGCTCCTCGCCGAGCGGAGCGACGGCCATCACGCCGCGCAGGGCGAGCCCTGGGGCGGCCGCGAGGGCCTCCGCGAGCGGCTCGACCTCGCCGAGGGCCGCTCCCCCGCGGTCGGGGTCGTCGGTCAGATTGACCTGCAGGAACACGTCGAGCGGCACCTGCCCGGGCTCCGGCGGGCCGGCGTCGAGCAGCGGCACGAGGGCGAGCCGGTCGACGGAGTGGATCGAGCTCGCGTAGCGCTCGACCTGGCGCGCCTTCTTGCTCTGCAGCTGGCCGATGTAGTGCCAGCGCGCGGGCGTGCCGACGAGCTCGGACGCCTTCTCCTGCGCCTCCTGGTGGCGGTTCTCGCCGAAGTCGGCGACGCCGAGCTCGAGCAGGTCGCGCAGGAGCGAGACGGGGTGGTACTTGGTGACCACGATCGTGGTCAGCTCCGACGGGTCGCGACCGGCCGAGCGGGCGGCGGCGGTGACCTGCTCGGTCACCGAGGCCCAGCGCTCGGCCAGCTCGCGATCCACCACGGCGGCGACTACTTGAGGAAGTCGGGGATGTCGAGGTCGCTCTCGTCGTCGTCGAACGACGGGTCGGCGACGGGAGCCGGCGCGGCGACGGGGGTGCTCGACCAGATCGACCCGGCCGACGGCGCGGCGACCGGGGCCGGGGCGGGCTCGGACGACGCCTCCGCGGGCAGGCTCTGCTGCGGGCGCGGCGCGGCGACGGCCGCGGGACCGGTCGCGCCGGGCTCACCGCCGTCGAAGCCCGCCGCGATCACGGTGACGCGCACCTCGTCGCCGAGGGTGTCGTCGATCACGGCACCGAAGATGATGTTCGCCTCGGGGTGCACGGCCTCCTGTACCAGGCGCGCCGCGTCGTTGATCTCGAAGATGCCGAGGTTCGATCCGCCCTGGATGGAGAGCAGCACGCCGTGCGCGCCATCGATGCTCGCCTCGAGCAGCGGGGACGCGACGGCCAGCTCGGCCGCCTTGATCGCCCTGTCCGCCCCGCGCGACGAGCCGATGCCCATCAGCGCGGAGCCGGCGCCCTGCATGACCGACTTGACGTCGGCGAAGTCGAGGTTGATCAGGCCCGGGGTGGTGATCAGGTCGGTGATGCCCTGGACACCGGCGAGGAGGACCTGGTCGGCCGTGGCGAACGCCTCGAGCATCGAGATGCCGCGGTCGCTGATCTCGAGCAGACGGTCGTTCGGGACGACGATGAGGGTGTCGACCTCGTTCTTCAGGGTCGCGACACCCGCCTCGGCCTGGGTCTGGCGGCGGCGGCCCTCGAAGCCGAAGGGCTTCGTGACGACACCGATGGTGAGCGCGCCGATCGACTTCGCGATGCGGGCCACGACGGGCGCGCCGCCGGTGCCGGTGCCGCCGCCCTCGCCCGCGGTGACGAAGACCATGTCGGCGCCCGCGAGCACCTCCTCGATCTCCTCCGCGTGGTCCTCGGCGGCGCGGCGGCCGACCTCGGGGTCGGCGCCGGCGCCGAGTCCACGGGTCAGCTCGCGGCCGACGTCGAGCTTGACGTCCGCGTCGCTGAGCAGCAGCGCCTGCGCGTCGGTGTTGATCGCGATGAACTCGACGCCGCGGAGGCCGAGCTCGATCATGCGGTTGACGGCGTTGACGCCGCCACCGCCGATGCCGACGACCTTGATCACGGCGAGGTAGTTCTGGTTTGAAGTCACGTGTCCGGCCTCCGGGCTGAACCTTAAACCTATAGTTGAGGCTTAAAGTTATGCTGAGTATGCATTTGGGGTGTGGGCTCGACGGTAGGCGGAGTGCGCGCCGCGCTGCGACAGACACGCCCGCAATCGGAAAAGAGCCGCGCGGATCCGTCCGGCGCGCCGCTCATCGCCGGGCGACGACGGCGGCCTCGGGCGAGGAGACGTCGTAGGAGGCGACGGCCGCGGGGTCCGTCGCCGCCATCAGCTTCTCCAGGACGACGGCCTTGAGCGCGGAGTCGTCCGACCCACCCCAGAAGACGACCGCGCCGTCCGCGAGGGTCAGGGAGACGTCGTCCCCCGTGGTCGCGGCCGCCGAGGCGACCTGGCTCTCGAGCGACTCCGGCAGGGTGAGCAGCACGCGTGCGGTCGCGCGGAACGCCGCTCCCGAGGCGGAGCCGGTCGGCGTGCTGAGCAGCGGGTAGCCCTCCTGCGCGGCCGGCGCCGTCTCGATCACCACGCCCGCCGGGTCGACGAGGTCGAACGCGGCGCCGTCGGCGATCACGCCGACCGGGGTCCGCTCGACGACGCTGACGATGAGCGTGCTCGGCGGTCGCGTCTGCACGGAGTAGCTGCGCACCAGGGGGTAGCTGCCGAGCACCCGTCCGACGGCGGCGCGGTCCACCAGCGTGAGCGGCACCCCGACCTGGTCGGCGAGCGAGCTCTGGATGTCCTCGGCGCTGACGCGCTGGGTCCCGGTGATCTCGATCGTCTTGACCGCCATCAGCGGCGAGTAGGCCGCGACCGCGACCACCAGGGCGAGGAGGACGAGCGAGCCGGCCGTGACCAGGGCGATGGTGCGGCGGCGGCGTGCGCGCCTGGTGAAGCGGCGGACCTCGCCGCGCTCGAAGCGGCGGCGCTCCCGGGCCGCCTTCGCGAGCGCGCGACCCTCCGACCCGGGCAGTGGGAGACCCCGGAGCCGGGACAGCGGCGTCCTCCGCGGCTCGGCCGCCGTCCCGGGCGGAGTCCTCTCCGACTCGGCCGTGGCGGGCTCGGCACGCGCGGGTACCGCCTTCTCGGACGTCGCCTTCGCGGGTGCGACCTTCTCAGGTGCGAGCTTCGCGGGTGCGAGCTTCGCGGGTGCGACCTTCGCCGGTGCGGCCTTCGCCGGTCTCCCGGCCTCCGCCGCCTTCTCCGCCTTCATCCGCTCGGCCTGCAGCTTCCCCGCCGCGCTCCGGGGAGCGGACGGCAGCCGCAGTGACGCCGGCGTCGTCAGCCGGATCGGCTCGGTGGGGTGCTCGTCGTCGCCGGACGGACGCGACTGCGCCGGCGGAGGGCTCGCCGGACGATCGGGCGCGGAACGCACTCCGCTCGGCGGCCGCACGCCGTCCGGCCGCTTCATCGCGCGACCGGCGCGACCTCGCTCGCGCCGAGCGACTCGAGCAGCTGCGGGATGATCCGGTAGACGTCGCCGCAGCCGAGGGTGATCACGAAGTCGCCCTCGCGCGCGATCTCCGCGGTGCGGCGGGACGCCTCCTGCCAGTCGGCGAGGAACGAGACGTGCGAGGGGTCGGCGAACTTCTCGCTCACCAGCGCGCCGGTGACGCCGGGCTCGGGGTCCTCGCGCGCGCCGTAGACGTCGAGCACGATCGTCTCGTCCGCGTAGGTCTCCAGCGCCTCGGCGAACTCGCGGGCGAAGAGCCGGGTGCGGCTGTAGAGGTGCGGCTGGTGCACGGCGATGATCCGGCCGGTGCCGACGACGGTCCTCGCGGCCGACAGGGCGGCGGCGACCTCGGTGGGGTGGTGCGCGTAGTCGTCGTAGACGCTCACGCCGCGCACGGCGCCGTGCAGCTCGAAGCGGCGCTCGGTGCCGCCGAACTCGGAGATCGCGGCGAGGGCCGGAGCCGGTTCGAAGCCGAGGCCGACGAGCACGGCGAAGGCGCCCGCCGCGTTGATCGCGTTGTGGCGGCCCGGGATGCGCAGGCGCGTCGTGTAGCGGCGGCCCTCGTACTCGACGGTGAAGCCGACCGGGCCGACCAGCTCGAGATCGACCACGCGGACGTCCGAGCCCTCCGCCTCGCCGAAGGTCAGGACCTTCGGTCCGTCGATGCGGCGGGTGACGCTGACGGCGCCGGGGTCGTCGGAGGAGATGACGACCAGCTCGCGCGCGCTCGAGGTGAAGGTGACGAACGCCTCCTCGAACGCCTCGAGCGAGCCGTAGTGGTCGAGGTGGTCCGGGTCGACGTTGGTGACGAGCGACACCGCGGTGTCGTAGAGCAGGAAGCTGCCGTCGGACTCGTCCGCCTCGACGACGAAGACCTCGCCGGAGCCGGCCGCGGAGGAGGTGCCGAGGCCCTCGATGATCCCGCCGTTGACGAAGCTGGGGTCGGCGTCGAGGCCGAGCAGACCGGTGACGATCATGCCGGTCGAGGTGGTCTTGCCGTGTGCGCCGGCGACGGCGACGAGGCGCTTGCCGCGGACGAGCCAGGCGAGCGCCTGCGAGCGGTGCAGGACGGGCAGGCCGCGCTCCTTCGCCAGCAGGTACTCGGGGTTGTCCGGCCAGAGCGCCGACGTGACGACGACGGCCTCGGCGTCGCCGAGGTGCGCCGCGTCGTGCCCGATGGCGACCGGGATGCCGAGCTCGCGGAGCTGCTCGATCGGGTGCGACTCGCGCACGTCGGAGCCGGTGACGCGGTGACCGGCGCGGTGGAACAGCCGCGCGATCCCGCTCATCCCCGAGCCGCCGATGCCGATGAAGTGGACCGAGCCGAGCTCGTCGGGGACGGTGATGCCGAGGTCGGGCTTGATCACGGGGCTCTCGCTTTCGGGTGGACGGCTCGGCGTGCGGGGTGCCGCAGGCCGGACGAAGGGATCAGTTTAACCGCGGAGGGATCAGTGCGGACGGAGACCGGACCCGATGAGGTCGACCAGCCGGCCGGAGCCGTCGCGCACGCCGACGGACGCGGCACGGCGGCCCATCTCGGCGAGGCGCGGAGCGTCGTGCAGGAGCGGCACCAGGTCGCTCGCGACCCACGCCGGGGTGAACGCCGCGTCCTCGACGAGGAGCGCTCCGCCCGCATCGACGACACCGCGCGCGTTGAAGCGCTGCTCGCCGTTGCCGACCGGGTAGGGCACGTACACCGCAGGGAGGCCGAGCGCGCTGAGCTCGCTCACGGTGGCCGCTCCGGCGCGGGAGACCGCGACGTCCGCGGCGGCGAGAGCGAGGTCCATCCGGTCGCAGTAGGCGAGGAGGTGGTAGCCGGGGACGGCGGGGTCGGCGATCTCGGCACGGTCGCCGGTGATGTGCAGCACCTGGAAGCCGGTCGCGACGAGCGCATCGGCACTCGCGTGCACGGTCGCGTTGATCCGCCGGGCACCGAGCGAGCCACCGGTGACGAGCAGGGTGCGGCGTGCGGGATCGAGACCGAAGGCGGCCATCGCCTCGTCGCGGACGGCCGCGCGGTCCAGCTGCGCGATCTCCCGGCGCAGCGGCATGCCGACCACCTGCGCGTTCCGCAGCGGCGTGCCCTCGAAGGCGACGCCGACGTACGGCGTGAAGCGGGCACCGAGCCGGTTGGCGAGCCCCGGCCGGGCGTTGGCCTCGTGCACCACGAACGGGATCCCGGCGCGCCGGGCGGCGAGGTAGGCGGGCGCGGCCGCGTAGCCGCCGAAGCCGACGACCGCGTCGATCCGGCGCTCGCGGAGGGTGCGGACGATGCCGTCGATCGTCGCGCGGAAGGCCGATGGGAAGCGCAGGGCGGCGCCGTTCGGACGGCGCGGGAACGGCAGGCGCGGGATCACCGACAGCTCGTAGCCGCGCAGAGGCACCAGTCGGGCCTCGAGTCCCTCGGCCGTGCCGAGGACGAGGACCTCGTCCTCCGGGTGGCGCGCCCGGATCTCGTCGGCCGTGGCGAGCAGCGGATTGACGTGGCCGGCGGTCCCGCCGCCGGCGAGCAGGAAGCGGGTCATCGGGCGGCGGCCTTCTTGGCGGCGCGCGCGGCGGCGCCGTCGCTCGGCGAGGTCTGGTGGCGCGCGAAGGAGAGCACGACGCCGATGGCGAGGAGCGAGCTGAGCAGGGCGGTGCCTCCGGAGGAGATCAGCGGCAGCGGCACTCCGAGCACCGGGAGCACCCCGAGCACCACCCCGATGTTGACGAACGCCTGGCCGATCAGCCAGACCATGACGGCGCCGGTCGTGATGCGGACGAACGGGTCGGTGGACGCGTGGATGATGCGGAAGAACGCGATCGCCAGGACGACGAAGAGCGCGAGGACCACGATCGCCCCGATCAGGCCGAGCTCCTCGCCGATGATCGCGAAGATGTAGTCGTTGTCGGCCGCGGGCAGCCAGGACCACTTGGCCTTGGAGTTGCCGAGGCCGACGCCGAAGATGCCGCCGGAGGCCATCGCCCAGGTGCCGTGCACGGGCTGCCAGCAGGAGGTCTCGTACTGCTCGGAGCCCGAGCAGTCGCCGAGGAAGGACATGATCCGGGTCAGCCGGTTCTCGCTCGAGACGGCGAAGAGCACGGCGCCGACCGCGCCGACGAGCACGATCGGGATCAGCACCTTCATCTGCACGTTCGCGTAGAAGAGCGCAGCCAGGACGATGCCGGCGAGGATCAGGACGGTGCCGAGGTCGCCGCCGCCGAGGACGAGGCCGATCGAGCCGCCCGCGACGATCAGGACGGGCATCAGCGCGTCCTTCCAGTCCTTCGGGCCGCGGTACCGGCGGGCGAGCAGCAGGCCGAGCCAGAGCGCGAGCGCGAGCTTGATGATCTCGGACGGCTGCATCGTGAAGCCGCCGATCCGCAGCCAGTTGCGGTTGCCGCCGACCTCCCAGCCGAGCGGGGAGAAGAGCACGAGCAGCTGCAGGAAGCAGCCGGCCCCGAGCAGGAGGGGTGTCGCCTTCTTCCAGAAGCGGATCGGCACGCGCGACACCACGAGCATCAGCGGCACGCCGAGCAGGGCGAAGCCGCCCTGGCGGAAGAAGCCGCCGAAGGAGTCGTCGCTCCGGACGTAGGACGTGACCGACGAGGAGGAGAGCACCATCGTCAGCCCGAAGAGCACGAGGAAGAGCGTCGTGCCGAAGAGCAGGAAGAAGTTCGGCGATCCCGAGGCGAGGACGCGGGCGAGCACGATCCGCGCGGTGCGCAGTCCGCCGCGCTCCTTGTGCTGCTCGCCCTCGGTCGCCTCGGCGCGCGAGCGGTCAGTGCGCGAGCGGCCCGGGCTGCGGTTCGTCGTCGGAGCGGTCATCGGCTCCCCCTCCCAGATACGTCGCCACGGCGGCCGCGAAGAAGCGGCCCCGCTCCGCGTAGTCGCGGAACTGGTCCATCGACGCCGCGGCAGGTGCGAGCAGGACGACGTCACCCGTGCGGGCGATCACCGCGGCGGCCTCGACGGCCGCCTGCATCACCGCCCCAGTGTCATCCGGGACCACCTCGGTCACGGGGAGGGCGGGCGCGTGTCGCCGGAATGCCTCGAGGACCTCCGCGCGGTCCGCGCCGATGACCACGGCGCCGCGCAGGCGGCCGACGTGGGCGCCCACGAGAGCGTCGATGTCGACACCCTTCAGCAGCCCGCCGACGAGCCAGACGACGGACGGGTAGGCCCGGAGCGAGGCGTCGGCGGCGTGCGGATTGGTGGCCTTGGAGTCGTTCACCCAGACCACGCCGGAGCTCTCCGCGACCACCTGGATGCGGTGCGCGTCGAGCTCGAAGCTCGCGAGAGCGCGGCGGACGGCGGCGGGCTCGATGCCGCAGGCCCGCGAGAGCGCGGCGGCCGCCAGCACGTTCTGCACGATGTGCGGGGCGGCGAGTCCGCGGGCGGCGAGCTCGTCGACGGTCGCGATCTCGATCGCGCTCGTGGCGCGGTCCTCGAGGAAGGCGCGGTCGCAGAGGATGCCGTCGACGACGCCGAAGTCGCTCGGCCCGGGGACCCCCAGGCCGAAGCCGATCGCGCGCGCGCCCTCGATCACCTCGGCGTCGACCACCATCTGCTCGGTGGCGGCGTCGGCGCGGTTGTAGACGCAGGCGACCCGGGTGTTCGCGTAGACCTTCGCCTTCGCGGCGCGATAGGCCTCGAAGGTGCCGTGCCAGTCGAGGTGGTCGTCGGCGATGTTCAGGCAGGTGCTCGCGAGCGGCTCGATCCGGCCGAGGTAGTGCAGCTGGTAACTCGAGAGCTCGACCACCAGGACGTCGAAGCCCTGCGGGTCGCGGACCGCGTCGAGTACCGGGATCCCGATGTTGCCGCAGGGGGCGGCCCGCAGCCCGCCGGCGATCAGCATCGTCGCGGTGAGCTGCACGGTCGTGGTCTTGCCGTTCGTGCCGGTCACCAGCACCCAGTCGGCCGGGGTGCCGTCGGCGCGGACGACCTTGTCGCGCACGCGCCAGGCGAGCTCGACGTCGCCCCAGAGCGCGATGCCCGACTCCCCCGCCCACGCGACGATCGGATGCGTCGGCGCGAAGCCGGGCGAGACGACGACGAGCTCGGGGTCGAACGACGCCAGCTCCTCCGGGACGCGGTCGAGCCGCTCGGCCCGGTGCAGGCGCGCCCCGATCACCTCGAGCAGGCGCTCGCGCTCCTCGTCGGCGCGGTCGGCCAGGACGAGCACCTCGGCGCCCAGCTCGGTCAGCGTGTCGGCGACGGAGAAGCCCGTGACGCCGAGCCCCAGCACGGCGACGCGGAGACCGCGCCAGTCGGAGTGCCAGCTGGTCAGCGAGTCGGGGCGGGCGGACGAGGCGGGAGCGGTCATGCCAGGGAGAGCCATTCGAGGTAGAAGAGCCCGACGCCGGCCGCGACGAAGATGCCGGCGATGATCCAGAAGCGGACCACCACCGTGATCTCGGCCCAGCCCTTGAGCTCGAAGTGGTGGTGGAGCGGGCTCATCAGGAAGATGCGCTTGCCCCGGGTGAGCTTGAAGTAGATCCGCTGCACGATCACCGAGCCGGTGACGATGACGAACAGGCCGCCGATCAGGATGACGAGCAGCTCGGTGCGGGTGAGGATCGCGAGGGCGGCGAGCGCGCCGCCGAGGCCCAGCGAGCCGGTGTCGCCCATGAAGATCTGCGCGGGCGAGGTGTTCCACCAGAGGAAGCCAACGAGCGCGCCGGAGATCGCCGCGGCGATGATCGCGAGGTCGAACGGATCGCTCACCTGGTAGCACTTGTCGGCCACCTCCGGGTTGAGCTGCGCGTCGAAGCACCACTGGTTGGACTGCCAGAAGCCGATGATGACGTAGGAGCCGATCGCGAGGATCGAGGAGCCGGTCGCGAGGCCGTCGAGGCCGTCCGCGACGTTGACGCCGTTGGACGTGCTGGTCACGATCACGCAGATCCAGAGCACGAACAGCCCGATGCCGATCCAGCCGAGCGTCGCGAAGTCGAACGGCAGGTCGCGGATGAACGAGATCGACGTCGAGGCCGGCGTCAGTCCGTTGGAGTCGCGCACCATGATCGCGATGACCGCGAAGGCCGCGGCGACGATGATCTGCCCGGCGATCTTGGCCCAGCCGCCGAGCCCGAGGCTGCGCTGGTTGCGGGTCTTCAGGAAGTCGTCGATGAAGCCGACGAAGCCGAGCCCGACCATCATGAACAGCACCAGCAGCGCCGACGGCGCGAGCGCCCGGTTGCCGAAGAGCGAGCCGAGGAAGTAGCCCGCCACGGTGGCGATGATGATGACGATGCCGCCCATCGTCGCCGTGCCGTGCTTGACGTGGTGCGACTTCGGTCCGTCCTCGCGGATGAACTGGCCCCACTGCAGGCGGTGGAACAGCCGGATGAACAGGGGCGTCAGCAGCAGCGTGAAGGCGCCGGAGAAGGCTCCGGCCAGAAGGAGTGCTCTCATCGGTGGCGCTCTCCCAGTCGGTCGCCCAGGAATCGCAGCCCGGCGGAGTTGGACGACTTCACCAGGACGGTGTCGCCGCTCCGAAGATAGCCGTCGAGCAGGTCGTAGGCCTCGTCGGCGGTTTCGACGAAGACGGACTCGCCGCTCCAGGAGCCCTCGCGCTCGGCGGCGACGTGGATCCGTCGCGCCTTCGCGCCGACCACCACGATCTGCGCGATGTTGAGCCGGACGGCGAGCAGGCCCACGCGGTCGTGCTCCTCGTCGGCCCACTCCCCCAGCTCGCTCATCTCGCCGAGGACCGCGACGGTGCGCCCCTCCGGCTTCGCGATCTGAGCGAGGGTCCGCAGGGCGGCGGCGGTGGAGTCGGGGCTGGCGTTGTACGCGTCGTTGACGACCGTGACGTCGGCGCCGCCGAGCACCTGCATGCGCCAGCGCTCGGCGAGCGTGACGGTCCCGAGCGCGGCGACGATCGCGTCGAGCGGGACGCCGACGGAGAGCGCGGCCGCGGTGGCCGCCAGCGCGTTCATCACGTGGTGCTCGCCGAGGACGCGGAGGAAGAGCTCGGCGCGGGCGGCCTCGCGGCCCTCCCCAGCGCTGATCTCGACGGTGAAGCGGGTGCCCTCGGCCGTCGGCTCGATGTCGACGGCGCGGACGTCGGCCTGCTCGCCGTGGCCGAACCACAGCACCCGGGCGGCGGTCCTCGCCTGCATCGAGGCGACGCGGCCGTCGTCGGCGTTCAGCACCGCGACGTCGTCGGCCGTCAGGTCGGCGACCATCTCGGTCTTCGCCTCGAGCGTGCGCTCGATGCCGCCGAACTCGCCGGCGTGAGCGAGGCCCACCGCGAGGACGATCCCGACGTCGGGCTTCGCCATCCGGACGAGGCGGCGGATCTCGCCGACCGCGCTCGCGCCCATCTCGGCCACGAGGAAGCGCGTCGAGGGCGACACCTTCAGCATCGTGATCGGCGCACCGACCTCGTTGTTGAACGAGCCCTGCGGGGCGACGGTCTCGCCCTCGCGCTCGAGGATCGTGCGGAGCAGGTTCTTGGTGGTCGTCTTGCCGTTGGAGCCGGTGACCGCGAGGACGGTGAGGTTCCCGAGCGCGCGCACGCGGCGGACGACCTCGGTCGCCAGGGCGCCGAGCGCCTCGACGGAGTCGTCGACGAGCACCTGCGGCACGTCGAGGTCGAGCGGCCGCTCGACGATCAGCAGGGCGGCGCCGCGCTCGACGGCGACCGGAGCGAAGAGGTGGCCGTCGGTGTGCTCGCCGCGCTTGGCGACGAAGATCCCGCCGGGCGCGATCTCGCGCGAATCGGTCTCGGTCGCGCCGTCGACGACGGTGCTCGCGTTCGCGGAGGAGCCGGCGAGGTGCAGCCGGCCGGAGACGGCCGCGGCGATCTCGGTGAGGGTCAGGGCGATCATCTAGAGCCAGCCCGCCTCGCGCAGGGCCTGCCGGACGTCGTCTCTGGCCGAATACGGCATGTGCACTCCTGCAATCTCCTGATAGTCCTCGTGGCCGGGTCCGGCGTAGAGGATCGCATCGCCCTCGTCCGCGAGGGCGACGGCCGCCCGCACGGCGGCGCGCGGGTCGGGGATCTCGTGGATCTCCCGGCCGGGCACGGCCTCGGTCGCCGCGCCGACGAGGACGGCGCGGATCGCCGCCGGGTCCTCCCAGCGCGGATGGAAGTCGGTCACGATCACGACGTCGGACAGCTCCGAGGCGATGCGCCCCATGTCGGCCCGCTTCGTGGTGTCCCGGTCGCCGTCGGCGCCGAAGACCATGATCAGCCGGCCGGGCGTCAGCGCCCGCAGCGCCTCGAGTGCGTTCGAGAACGCGTCCGGGGTGTGGCCGTAGTCGACGTAGACGCGCGGACCGCGGTCCCCGGAGACGCGCTCGGCGCGACCGGGGATGTAGACGTCCAGCGCGCCCTCGCCCAGAGCGTGCGCGATGGCCTCGAGGTCGAAGCCCGACTCGACGAGCATGACGATCGCGAGCGCCGCGTTGGCCGCCATGTACCAGCCGATCAGCGGGATGCTCACGACGACCGAGCGGTTCTCGGGCCCCTCGAGGCGGAAGGTCGTGCCGTCGGCGGTGCTCTCGACGACGGTCATCGACCAGTCGGCCGGCGTGCTCGGAGCGACTCCGACGACGGGCGAGCTGGCGAGTGTCGTCACGGGGATGCGGCTGCGCTCGACGAGCTCGCGGCCCCAGCTGCTGTCGACGGTCACCACACCGCGGCGCGCGCGGTCCGGACCGAACAGGTCGGCCTTCGCCTCGAAGTAGTGCGCCATGTCGGTGTAGTCGTCGAGGTGGTCGTGCGTCAGGTTGGTGAAGCCGACCACGTCGAAGACGAGGCCGTCGATCCGGTGGCGGGTGAGCGCCTGCGCGGAGACCTCGATGGACACCGCGCGCACCGCGGACTCGCGCATCCGGGCGAGCAGGGCGTGCAGCTCGCTCGCCTCCGGAGTGGTCAGCGAGCTGACGACCGCCACGTCGCCGATGCGGCGCTCGGCGGTCGAGCTGAGACCGGAGACGACGCCGAGGCGGCGCAGCAGCGCGTCGAGCAGGTAGACCACGCTCGTCTTGCCGTTGGTCCCGGTCACGCCGAACAGCGTCGGCGCGTCCTCGCGGGTGCGGTGGATCCAGGCCGCGACGTCGCCGAGAGCGGCGCGGGGGTCGGGCGTGACCAGCACGGGGAGGCCGCTGCCGGCGGCCAGCTCGGCGCCCTCGGGATCGGTCAGCACCGCGACCGCACCGGCGGCGGCGGCACCGGCGGCGAAGGCGGCGCCGTGCGCGGCCCGGCCGGCGACGCCGACGTAGAGGTCGCCCGGCTCGACGCAGCGCGAGTCGAGGGTGACCCCGCTGACCTCGACGCCCTCGACCCCGCGGACGGGCCCGAGCGAGAACTCGGCGACGAGCTGCGCGAGCGCGCGGGGCGCCGGGTGCTCGGGCCGGAGGGAGGACTGCGGGCGAGTGTCGTGCAATGCCCGCTCTTTCTCTCGTGCTGGTGCTCGTGCTGGTTCTGGTCTGCTGGGTCGTGTCCTGGAGAGGGCGGTCACCACGTGGTGGGGTACTCCACCGGCGGGACCGTGGACGGCTCCACCCGGTTGGTCTTGAGCACCTGCGTCATGACCTGCTGGAACACGGGGGCCGTCGCCTGGGACGTGTTCATCTTAACCGGATCGGCGATGGTGACCGTCACGACGTACTCCGGGTCCTCCGCGGGCGCGAGGCCGGCCAGCGAGACGGTGTAGCTCTTCGAGTAGCCGCCGTTGCCGTCCGGCTGCTGCGCCGTGCCGGTCTTGGTGGCGATGTTGTAGCCGTCGACGTGGATGTCGTTCGCCAGCCAGCCCTCGTTGTAGTGGGTCTGCAGCATGTCCACGACGTCCTTCGCGGCACCGGCGGAGACCACCGGGGTCCCGGTGGTGTCGGGCACGTCGATCACCGAGCCGTCGGGCATGGTGCAGCCCTCGACCAGCTGCGCGGGCAGGCGCACCCCGCCGTTGCCGAGGGTCTGGTAGATGCTCGCGACCTGGACCGCGGTCGCCGAGACGCCCTGCCCGAACATCGTCGTGTAGTTGGTCTGGTTGTCCCAGTCCTTCGCGTCGGCCAGGAGGCCGCCGGTCTCGCCGGGGAAGTCGACGGCCGTCGAAGTGCCGAGGCCGAACTTCTTCAGGTAGTCGTAGCGCTGCGAGGCGGAGAGCTTGGAGCCCATCATCGCGATGCCGACGTTCGAGGAGTCCTTGAGGATCCCGGTCAGCGTGTAGTTCGTGGGCGTGTGCGCGAAGTCGTCGCTGAACGAGGCGCCGTCCTTCTCGAAGGTGTCGGGGACGACGACCTGGCTCGTCGGGCTCGCGAGGCCCTGGTCGATCAGCATCGCCGCCGTCATCGGCTTGAAGGTCGAGCCGGGCTCGAACGGGCTCTGGAAGGCGCGCGAGCCGCGGTCGGCCGGAGCGCTCGCCGAGACGTTGTTCGGGTCGACGGTCGGGGTCTCGGCGACGGTCAGGAGCTTGCCGGTCTTGACCTCCTGCACCACGACGATGCCGTAGCTGCCGCCGACCTCGGCGACCCGCTGCGCGAGCACCTGCTGCGAGTAGTACTGCAGGTCGGCGTCGATGGTCAGCTCGAGCGTCCCGCCGTCGACCGCGGGGGTCTCCGCCACGGTGCTGCCGGGGATGCGGACGTAGTCGGCGCTGCGCTCGTAGCTCTCGGAGCCGTTGGCCCCGGCGAGGCACGCGTTCTCGGCGTACTCCATGCCCTCCTGGGCGGCGCCGTCGCCGCCCACGTAGCCGACCAGGTTGCCGGCGACCGCGCCGTTCGGGTAGGTCCGGCCCTGCTGCGTCTCGAAGTAGGTCCACGGGATGTCGAGGGCGACGAGCTTCTGGTACGCCTCGAGGTCGAGGCCCTCGGAGAGGATCAGGTAGTTCGCCTTCGGGTCCTTCGCGACCGCGTCGCTCACGGCCGTGACGATCTGCGGGACCGTCTGCCCGGTGATGGCGCCGATCTCGGAGGCGGCCTGCTCGACGCTGACCATCACCTCCTGGCCGTCGGGCATCTCGCGCAGGAACTCCGCGACGTTCTTCGGCGAGGTCGTCAGCCGGTACCGGGTCGTGGCGTCGGCGAGCACCGTGCCGGAGCGGTCGACGATCGAGCCGCGGGTGCCGTAGGTGATGACGCTGTTCGACTGGTTCTGCGCCGCCTCGTCGGTCAGCTCGTTGGCGCGGACGACCTGGATGTCGACCAGCTTGCCGATGAACAGTCCGACGACGGCGGCGATGACGAGGAAGGTGACGGCGGTGCGTCGCCTGCTCGAACGGTGGTGTCTCACGGCGCTAGGGGCCCTTCGGTGCGTGGTCGGAGCGGCTCAGTGCGTGCTCGGGCGGAGTCAGTGCGTGATCGGGGCGGGCAGCTCGCCCTGCAGCGGTGCGACCGCGGTGGTGGAGCCGGGTGCGGCCGCGGCGGCCGGCGGTGCGATCAGCGCGTTCGGCACGGCGGAGGCGGTCGCGGCGGTGCCGACCTCGCTCGCGGCGGCGGTGGCGGGATCGCCCAGCACGGCACCGTCGGAGAGGCGGAGGTAGACGGGCGCGGTGTTCGCGACCATGCCCAGGCCCTGCGCGGCGGTCGCGAGGTTCTGCGGCGAGCTGAGGGTGTCGACCGCGTCCTGCTTCTCCGCGTTGCCGCGGGTGAGCGTCTTCTGCTCGCCCTGCAGCGTCGCGATCTGGTAGGCGCCCTCGGAGAGGCCGACGCTGACCAGGAGCTGGATCACGATGATCGCGAACAGCCCCGCGACGGCGACGATCCCGTAGACGAGCTTCGGCCGGGCCTGGCGCGCCGGAGCGGGGACCGCCTCGATGCGGGGTCGCTGGGCCGGCTCGGCGGGCTGCGCCGGTCGTGCGGTGCTGCGGTCGATGACGGGGTCGATGACGGCGGTCGCGCTCATGCGGTGCTCCTGATCCTCTCGGCCGCGCGCAGTCGCACGGGTGTTGCTCGGGGGTTGGCGGCTTTCTCGTCGTCCGAGGCGAGCTCTGCGCCGCGGATGACGAGCCGGAACTCGGGTCGGTGCTCGGGCAGCTCCATCGGCAGGCCGACCGGCGCCGTGGAGGAGGAGGCGGCCTGCAGGGCGCGCTTGACGATGCGGTCCTCGAGCGACTGGTACGCCTCGACGACGAGGCGCCCGCCGACGGCGATGCGGCCGAGTGCGGCGGGGATCGCCCGCTCGAGCACGGAGAGCTCCTGGTTGACCTCGATGCGCAGCGCCTGGAAGACGCGCTTGGCCGGGTGCCCGTTGCGCTGGATCGCGACCGGGGTCGCCGCCTGGATGATCTCGACGAGCCGGCCGGAGCGCACGATCGGCGCCGACGCGCGGGCCTCGACGATCTTCTTGGCGTAGCGCGCCGCGAGCCGCTCCTCGCCGTACTCGTGGAAGATCCGCCGGAGCGCGATCTCGTCGTAGTCCGCGAGGATGCTCGCCGCGGTGAGCGGCGCCGACGCGTCCATCCGCATGTCCAGAGGAGCGTCCTTGGAGTAGGAGAAGCCGCGCTCGGTCTCGTCGAGCTGCAGCGAGGAGACGCCGAGGTCGAACAGTGCGCCGTCGACCGTGTCGATGCCGAGCTCGTCGAGGACGTCGGGCAGCTCGTCGTAGACGGCGTGCACGAGGTCGATCCGCGCGGAGTGCGCGGCGAGCCGGGCGCCCGCCAGCTCGAGGGCCTCCCGGTCGCGGTCGAGGCCGACCAGGTGGAGGCGCGGGAAGCGCTCCAGCAGCGCGAGCGAGTGGCCGCCCATGCCGAGCGTCGCGTCGACGAGCACGGCGCCGTCGCGCTCGAGCGCCGGAGCGAGCAGCTCGACGCAGCGCTCGAGGAGCACGGGCAGGTGCCGCTCCTCGGTCGGGCGCACGCCCGCGCGGGGTGCGTCGGCGCTGGTCGCGTCGTCCGCGCTCACGTCGGCGCGGTGCGCAGGGGTGCTCTCGGTGCTCTCTGTCATGGCGGTCCCGCCGTCCTGTTCCTGCCGTCCGATCCCCATCCAGCTCACGACCGGACACCGGGGAAGGTGCGTCCGGGCGCCGAGTGGCTGGGAGTCGCGCGGCAGGAGCTAGAACAGTCCGGGGATCACCTCCTCCTCGGTGTCGGAGAACACGGACTCCTGCTCGGTGAGGTAGCTGTCCCAGGCGTCCTGGGCCCAGATCTCGGCGCGATTGCCCGCACCGATGACGGTGAGGTCGCGGTCGAGACCGGCGTAGGCGCGCAGCGGCGCCGGGAGGGTGATGCGGTTCTGCTTGTCCGGCGTCTCGGCGCTGGCGCCGGAGAGGAACACGCGGAGGAAGTCGCGGGCCTGCTTGCTGGTGACCGGCGCCTGGCGGATCTTCTCGTGCATCGCCTCGAACTCGCGCTGGCTGAAGACGTAGAGGCACCGCTCCTGGCCGCGCGTGACGACGACTCCGGAGGAGAGCTCGTCGCGGAACTTGGCGGGAAGGATGACGCGGCCCTTCTCGTCGAGCTTGGGGGAATGAGTGCCGAGGAACAACGGACTGCCCCCACTTCTCTCCGGCCAAGGTTGGTGTGGGCCCCACAGTACTCCACTTCCCCCCACCCACAACCCTCCGAACCGTCGCGGCGCGCCGCGGCGCCCCCGTCGATCCGCGTCGTTCTGCGGACCCAGCTCGGTGGAGCACAGTGGAGGGGAATCGCACTCCCGGGGAGCGTCCGAGCACGAAAAAAGGGCCGATCCGTGAGGATCGACCCTGTGGGTGGTGCGGGGTGGAGGACCCGCGCCGTGGAGCGCTAGGTGTAGTTCCCCGTGAGGTTGTGGACGCGTTCTGCGGGGGTTGATCCGCCGATTCCGGTGTGGGGTCGGTGGTGATTG
>NZ_JALGRS010000011.1:0-158102 GCF_022815565.1 Rathayibacter sp. VKM Ac-2926
ACAGCCCTGCCAGGCGTCAGATACGCAGACGAGTCAGAACCCCGCGACACACCAAGGCAATCACCGATACGCCCGCTGCGCGGGCTACTCGATCAGCATGGAGCGCCTGTTGCGCGGGCTGCTCGATCAGCATGGAGGGCCTGTTGCGCGTCCCTGGCGCACAGCGATCGCGTCGTCGGGCCCCGACGCTAAAGTGACGTTCTGTCGATATTCGAGACGGGTCGCCTCCGCCGAGACGCACCTTCTGAGCTTCGGGCCGCCCGCCTCTCGAGGGAGAAGGAGCCGTCATGAGCGACGAGAACGTGCCGGGACCTCGCACTGAGCGCCTGCGAGCGGGGGTGTACGCGACACGGGACGCCAACGGCACGACCGTGATGGCGTGGCCACGAGCCCTGGCGCTCGGCGACGGCGCGGACGTCGACGAGCGACTCCGGCAGCTCGTCGAGGGCGGGCCGGGCGGTGCCGACGATGCCGTGACTGCGCGGCTGCGCGAGGAAGGCTGGCTCGTCCAGGAGTTCGGGGACGACGACGGTCCCGGCTTCGTCGTCCGCCCGCTGCGGGCCGCGGTCGAGCCCGCTCCTGAGCCGTCCGCCGACCTCGACCTCTCGAGGTTCGCGGTGGTCCGCCGCGACGGCGCCGACCTGCTCGTCGAGTCCCCGCTGGCCAGCGCCGAGATCGTGCTGCAGCGGCGATCGCTGCTCGCCGACGCACTCTCGGGCTCCGGCGGTCTCGCCGCCGCCCTGCGCCGCGAGCTCCAGCGGCACGGGTTCCTCGCGCTGCCGGGCGGACCGGAGGACACCGAGTTCCGCTACCGGCAGTGGGCACCCCACGAGCTGCTCTTCCACGACCGCAGCAGGCAGGGCTATCGCGGCCCGGCCGCCGACTTCGGAGGCACCTGGTGGGGTGGGAAGGCGGGTTTCCCTCCGGAAGGCGCCGCCCCGGTCCCGTTCGGCGGGCGCCGGGTCGCACTCCCCGCGGTCGATCTCGCCGCCCTGCGCGCGAGCGACCCGCCCTACGCCGAGGTCGTCGAGCGCAGGGCGTCCCTGCGCGAGCACGACGACGCCGCGCCGATCGACGTCGCCGAGCTCGGCGAGCTCCTGTTCCGGACGGCCCGGGTCCGCGGGCTGCGCATCGACCACGGGACGGAGGTGGTCAGTTCGCCGCGCCCGTCCGGCGGCTCGCTCGCGGAGCTCGAGCTGTACCTCGCCGTCTCGCGCTGCGCCGGGCTCGGGCCGGCGTTCTACCACTACGACGCGCACCGCCACGAGCTCGAGGAGGTGTGCGGCATCGGCGCTCCCGCCGTGCGCCGGATGGTCCAGGTCGCGAGTGGGGTCGCGGCGACCGGGGTCACCCCGCAGGTCCTGATCGTCGTCTCCGCCCGTGTCGGCCGGGTGATGTGGAAGTACCAGAGGATGGCGCTCGAGCTCGTGCTGAAGGACACCGGGGTGCTCTACCAGGCCCTCGCCGGGGCGTGCAGCGCGATGGGACTGGCGGGCTGCCCGCTCGGCACCGACGACCCCGTCGCCTTCGCCGAGGCGACCGGTCGCGACCCGCTCCTCGAGTGCAGCGTGGGCCAGTTCATCGTCGGCTCGACTCCGCGACCGGTGCCGGCGGTGACGCGATGACCCTCACCGTGGACACCAGCGCCTGCGTCATCGACCACGAGGGGCGCACCTACGGCATGACCGCCGCCGGTGACATCGAGCTGACCGGCGAGGTGGCGGGCTGGATGCGCGTGATCGCGGCGTGGATCCTGGCCGGGGACGACGTCGAGGAGCGGGCGCGGTCGCTCGATCCCGCCCGGGCGGATCAGGTCCGGCGCGTGCGGAGCGCGATGCTCAGCCTCGGCCTCCTCCGGGAGGCTCCCGTCGCCGGTCGCGTCCGCCTCCTCGGCGAGACAGAGCTCCTGCAGCGCGCGGTGGCGCGGAGCGGCCGTGCGCTCCCCGAGTGCTCGCTCGCGGTCGGCCCGGTCGGGGGGCGGTGGCTGATCGACGAGGTCCGCGAGCACCCGGAGCGGACGTACGGGGCGGTGCTGCTGCGTGACGGCGCGGCGCTGGTCGTCGGCCCGGCGCCCGGCGCGGAGCTGCTCCCGGTGCTGGTGGCAGCGGCAGAGCGCGGGGTCGAGGCGGGCAGGCCCGAGGGGCACGTGCTCCGGCTGGCCGTCGCCCAGCTGGTCCGCCGCGCTGCCTCCGGTCGCACGGATCCGTGGCGGGCCACGACGGTCACTGCGGACGGAACCGTGCTCACCCGGATCAGCCCGCACCCGTGGCAGGCCGGGCAGCCGGAGGCGACCGGCCCGTTCGAGGAGCGCGCGATGACGCTCGTCGATCCCGACTTCGGGGTCGTCCGGCTGATCGAGGAGGCGGACCTGCCGCAGGTGCCGCGGCACCACTCCCGAGCGCTGGTCGCCTGCGACGCCGTTACCGACCGGCGCGACGTCGAGGTCGTCGGCGAGGGCGCGGACTTCGCGGAGGCACGGGCGGACGCCGTGCGCCGGGCACTCGCGATCCGCGCGGAGTCGGTCCTCGATCCGCGCCGGGTGCTCGACGCCGCAGGACGCGCCGTCGCCGCGCCGACCGCGACCCTCGAGCAGCTGCGCGCGGCGGTCCGCGACATCGTCGCCGCACCCGCGGAGTGCACCGTGCCGGGCCGGCGCCTGGCCGACAGCGCGACCGTCCGGATACCGGTCTCCCTCGCCTTCCGCTGCTCGGACGCCCCTCCGGCGACTGGCGGCCTCGGGGTCGCCGCCACCGAGGAGGAGGCGCTGAGGCTCGCCGTCGAAGCGGCTCCCACCTCCGATCCGCGGGCGGTCGTGGTCGACCTGGACCACGATCCCGTCGTCGCGCGACTCGGGCTCGTCGTCCGGAAGGTGGTGATCCTGCCGTGAGCACGGGTGAGATCGACGCTGCGGACGCCGCGGACGGACTGCTCCAGGGCGCACTGGCCGGCGTCGGCGCGGCGAGCGGGGTCGTCGTCCGGGCGTCCGACACCTGGCGGATCCCGAGTCGTCCTGCCGCGGACGTCCCGTGGCTGCCCGTGCACGTCGAGGTGAACCGCATCGTCATCGGGCCCCTCGTCCGCCCCGGACTCCCGGGCTGCCCGCGGTGCCTGGCGCTCCGGCGGGAACGCCTCGGCGGCGCGGAGCCGTGGCGGGTGCGGCTGACGGCGGAGTACGCGGAGCAGCTCGAGAGCCGCCGCCCCGAGGCGCTCGACGAGCTGGCGACCGACGTCGCGGCGATCGCGCTCGAGCGCCTCCTGGCCCGGGAGCGCGAGGCTGCGGGTGCCCAGCGCCGGGTCGCGGTGGTCCGCCTCGACACCCTGGCGGTGGAGTTCCACGCCTTCCTCCCCGAGCCCCTCTGCGTGCTCTGCGGCGACCTCCCGGAGGACACCGCCGCGGCTGCCCAGCACGTCCTCGCGCCGCAGCCCAAGACCGTTCCGTTCGGAGCGCGGATCCGCGACGTCGTCGGCGAGGCCGACGCCCTCTGCTCCCTCTACATCGACCCCTTCTGCGGGACGATCGCCGCCACGCGGCGCGGGGACGAGGGCGGGCTGGTCATGGCGGCCGCGCCGATGCCGATGCGGCTCGACGGCCTCGTCGAGCCGGGCTACGGACGCGGCCGCGACTACCGGTCCGCCGAGGTCACCGCGGTGCTGGAGGCGCTCGAGCGCTACGGGGGAGTCGCCCCGGGCGGACGCCGGTCGACGGTGCGCGGGAGCTACCGGGATCTCGCCGCCGAGGCCGTGCATCCCGACGTCTTCGGCCGGCATCCGGACGAGTCCTACGACGATGCGGCCTTCCGCTACCGGCGGTTCGACGAGGACGTGCCGATCCAGTGGGTCTGGGCGCACTCCTTCGCCGAGGGCCGCGCGCGCCTGGTCCCCGAGGCCCTCGCCTACTACTTCTCGCAGCGACTGCGCGGGGACGACCCCGTCTCCTACTACGAGGTCTCGAACGGCTGCGCGCTCGGCTCCTCCTGGGAGGAGGCCGCCCTGCACGGCCTGCTGGAGACGGTCGAGCGCGACGCCTTCCTCTGCACCTGGTACACCCGCAGCACGCCGGCCGGCATCGACCTGAGCAGCTGCCGCGACCCGCTCGTCGCGGAGCAGGCGGCGGCGATCACGGCGGCGACCGGCTACGACGTCGCCGCCTTCGACGTCACGACGGACTGGGGCATCCCGGCGGTGTGGCTGCTGGCGACGCGGCAGGGCGGCTCCGGACCGGCCGCCCTCAGCACGGCCGGGGCGGGTTTGGACCCCGAGCGCGCCCTGCTCGGCGCGATGAACGAGCTCGGCCCGATCCTGGCGGACCTCCTCCGGCGCTACCCGGGCGAGGAGGCGCACGCCGCGGAGATGGTGCGCGACCCCTCCGCCGTGCGCACGATGCTCGACCACTCCGCCCTTTACGCGCACCCGGACGCCCGCCACCGCCTCGACTTCCTCCGCGGCGGTCCGACGATCCGCACCGACGACATCGGCGGAGCGGATCGCGTGCGCCCGGACGCCTCGGACCTGGCGGTCGATCTCCGCGCCGCGGTGGACCGGATCGGCGAGGTGCTCGTCGTCGACCAGACCACGCCGGAGCACCGCGCGGGCGGATTCGCCTGCGTGAAGGTGCTCGTGCCGGGCGCCGTGCCGATGACGTTCGGCCACCGCAATCGCAGGATCGACGGGCTTCCCCGGCTCCTCGAGCTGCCGCGTCGGCTCGGTCGGCTCGACCGCGACCTGCTCCCGGACGAGCTGAACCCCGATCCGCACCCGTTCCCGTGACGCCGTCATCAGGGAGCGGAGCTGACGCGTCGACCGACCCGGGTCTCCGCCGGGGCTCGGAGGTCGCCCATCCGCGCCGACCCGAGACCGCAGACCCGCGGCGGCGCGAGCGCATCCTCGACGCGATGCGCGATCTCGTCCTCCGCTGGGGCTACCGCAAGGTCTGCATGCAGGACGTGGCCGACGCCGCGCACGTCGGCAAGGGCACGCTCTACCTGCACTGGAGCAGCAAGGACGAGCTCCTCGACGCCGTCCTCGTCCGCGAGGCGGGCCGGATCGACGCCGAGCTCGGGGCGGCCCTCCTGCGCCGGCCGGAGCTGGTCGCGTTCGGCCTCACGGCCGCGATGCTCTACCACGGGACCATGGCGGTGCCGCTGCTCAGCGCCTACAACCGAGGGGACAGCGCGGTCCTCGGCTCGCGCGGCGCCCGGCCCGGAGCGCCCGACCGGCTCGGGCTCTCGCTCGTCTCCCGGCTCTCCGATCCGGGCTACCTCGGCGCCCTCAGCCGCCACCACCTCGTGCTCGGCGACGCGCGCTCGGAATCCGGGCGGCTGGCGGTCGGAGCGGTCGTCGGCGGCTTCGTCCTGCGGCCCGAGGGCGCCGGCGACGCGGATCGCAACGGCGACTGCGCCCGGCTCCTCGGCACGGTCCTGCAGCGGTCCTTCGGGCAGCCGACCCACGACCGGCACGCCGAGTACGCAGCGGCGGTGGCCGAGACGGTCTCGCCGGAGGGCCGGTGGGCTGCCCCTCCGGCGTCGCCGCGGACGGCAGAAGGCTCCCGTCCTGCGTGAAGCGGGACGGGAGCCCGGTGCGGCACGCGGAGGGACGCGTGCTCGCTTGCCGCGTCGAAGGGGCGACCGGCGCGCCCTCGGCGCTCAGGCGGCGGGGCCGCCGCAGCAGATGTAGCAGACGCAGTTGGAGTCGGCGAGCTCCTTCATGCCATGACCGGCGGTGAGGGACTCGACGACCCCGCCCTGGTCCGCCACCTCGAACACGGTCATCGGCAGGTCCCGGACGTCCGTCAGGTGCTTCTCGTTCATGGTCTCTTCTCCTTCACTCGGTGCGCGTCGCGCCCGGGTCGATCCCCGAGGCGTCTCCTCGACCCTGCGCCGGTCACCGTCGGGCCCACCCCTCCGATGAACGGGTGACCGGGATCCGAGCTCGGTCACCCCACCGCTCGGCGCATCCGTGGTGGCGCTGCCATCCGCCAGATGGCGGGCGAAAGCGCGTCGCTGTCCGGATGACTCCGGGCCGCTGCGTCGGCAGAGTGGCCGGTGGCGTCGATCCCCTCGCGAGGAGTCGCCCCACCCGCTCTGCCTGTCGAAGGAGACACGATGCACGTCCACGGACCCACCACGAGATCCCGCCGCCTGACGTCGGCACTTGCCGCGGCCGTGGTGGTGCTGCTGCCGCTGACCGGCTGTCAGAGCGCGACCCCGTCGCCCCCGGCCGGCGAGCGCCCGGCCGAGTGCGACGGCGTCGGGCTCACCCGCGTCGGCTACTCGCCGTACTCCAACTCGGGCGGCTACTTCCCGCTGGTCGAGAAGGGACTGCAGAGCGTCCTCGGCGACTGCGGCATCGACGTCGTCACCTCCGACCCCGACGGCGAGTCCGGCGAGCAGGTCTCCGGCATCGAGAACCTCGTCGCGGCCGGCGCCAAGGCGGTGATCGTGTGCCCGACGGACCCGAAGGCGATCTCGCCGGTGGCGCGCCGCCTGGCGGGGCAGGACGTCCTCGTCATCGGCCTCGCGACCGACATCCCCGAGGCGGATGTCGTCTTCAACCTCGACGACCGCGCCTTCGGCGAGCTCGAGGGCGAGAGCGCCGGCGGCTGGCTCGCGGCGAACCGCGCGGACGAGAAGCCCACCGTCGCGATCCTGCACCAGGACTCGGGCGGTGCACCGCTGATCGCCCGGCACGAGGGCGTGATCGCGGGGCTCGACGCGGCGCTCGGGGAGGGGGAGTGGACGCTCGTCAGCGAGGTCGAGGCGTATCAGGAGGACACCGGCAACGCGCAGACCTCGACCGTCCTGCAGGCGCACCCCGATCTCGACCTGATCGTCGGCCTGAACGACTCCAGCGCGCTCGGGGCGCTCTCCGCGGTCAAGGCCTCGGGACGCACCCCCGGCGAGGACGTGGCGATCGTCACGGGCGGCGAGGACGCGCGGATCCTCCAGGGCGTCCTGTCCGGGGAGGTCGTCTCGACGGTGGGACTCTTCCCGGTCCAGCAGGGCGAGATCATCGCCCGAGCGGTCCTCGAGCTCTCCTCGGGCGGCGACGTGGAGCGCGAGCAGATCGTGCCCGTCGAGCTCGTGACGGCGGAGAACGCCCAGGGGATCCTGGACTCCCTCGGATGACGGCACTGCACGGCAGCGCCCCCGTCCTCACCGTCTGCGGAGTGAGCAAGTCCTTCGGCGGGGTCGCGGCCCTCACCGGCGTCGATCTCACGGTGCACGCGGGCCGGATCCTCGGACTGGCCGGCGCCAACGGGGCGGGCAAGTCCACCCTGATCAACATCCTGACCGGCCAGCTGCCACCCGATTCCGGCGAGCTGCGGGTGGACGGGGAGCCCGTCTCGTTCTCCAGCCCTCGGGAGGCGCAGCAGAAGGGCATCGGCGTGGTGCGCCAGGAGCTGGATCTCGTTCCCGATCTCACGATCGCCGAGAACCTCTTCCTCGGCGACGAGCGGGTGTTCCAGCGGGCGCTGCGGCTCGACCGGCGGCGGATGCGCGAGGCCGCTCGCGCGCTGCTGCGCCGGATGGGGCTCGAGAACGACGTCGACACCCCGGTGTGCGACGTGTCGATCGGCGACCGCCAGCTGATCGCGGCCGCCCGCGCGCTGCGCAGCGCCGGATCCGTCCTGCTCCTGGACGAGCCGACGTCCTCGCTCACGCCGTTCGAGGCGGCTCGCCTCTTCCGCGTGATGCGCTCGCTCAGCGACGAGGGCGTCGGCGTCGTCTTCATCTCGCACCGGCTCGACGAGGTCGTCCAGCTCTGCGACAGCATCGTCGTGCTGCGGGACGGGCGCGTCGCCGGCGAATTCGGCGCCACCGCGGCCGTGCTGCCGCAGGTGGTCGACGCCATGGTGCCCGGGTCCGCCGCTGTCACCCGGGTCGAGCGGGCGGCCGTCTTCGGCGAGCCCGCCTTCGTCGGCAGTGCTCTGGTGGTCAAGGGACGCCCGCCCGTCGACCTCGCGATCCGGCGGGGCGAGGTGCTGGGCGTCTTCGGGCTCGTCGGCGCGGGCAAGTCGTCGATCGGCCGCTCGATCGCCGGGCTGGAGGCCCTGCAGTCCGGCTCGATGCAGCTGGCCGGCCGGCCCTACCGTCCCCGCTCCGCCGCCGCCGGCTTCGCCCGCGGTGTCGCGTACCTCTCCGAGGACCGCCGCAGCGAGGGAATCCTGCCGCACCTCAGCGTGCGGCGGAACATGATCGTCCGGGCGCCGCGGAACGTCGCTCGAGGCGGCGTCTTCGACCGGCGCGCGGTGACCGCCCTCGTCGCCGAGATGACGTCCCGGCTGCGGATCAAGGCCGCGAGCGACGCCCTCGACATCCGCTCGCTCTCCGGGGGCAATCAGCAGAAGGTCCTCGTCGGGCGCCTGCTCGCCGAGGACCTGTCCCTGCTCGTCCTCGACGAGCCCACCCACGGCATCGACGTCCGGGCCAAGGCCGATCTCATCGACACGGTCTGGGATCTCACCGCGCAGGGCGTCGCCGTCCTGCTCATCAGCTCGGAGATCGCCGAGCTGCGCGCCGCCTGCGATCGGATCGTCGTCGTCCGCAACGGCGCCGTCGTCCGGGAGCTCCCGGCGACCACCGCCACCGAAGGAGAACTCTTGTCCGCAGCGACCGGAGGCGTGTCATGACCCGCCTCGACACGCCCGTTCCCGGAGTGGCCCGCGCTCCGCGCCGCGGGTTCGACCAGGAGCGCCTCGCCACGATCGTCCTCCCGGTGGCGCTGGCCGTGATGATCGTCGTCTTCGCCGTCAGCTCGACGACGTTCTTCACCGTGGACAACCTCTTCGTCGTGCTGCGGCAGTCGGCGGTGCTCGGCGTCGCGGCGATCGGCGCGACGATCATCCTGATCGCCGGCCGGCTCGACATCAGCCAGGGCGCGCTGATCGCGGCGTCCGGGATCACCTGCGTCTCGCTCCTGCAGGCCGGGCTGCCGCCGCTCGTCGCCGTCCTCGGGGCGATCGCGCTCGGGGCCCTGCTCGGCCTCGTCAACGGCGTCCTGACCGAGAGCCTCCGGATCCCGGGGTTCATCTCGACGCTCGCGGTGGCGCTGGTGGTGCGCGGTGCCGCTCAGGTCTGGACCAGCGGGCAGTCGATCGCGGCGCCGGTCGTCGAGGGCTTCGACCTCCTGCTCTGGGTCGGCACCGGGTCGATCGGCCCGCTCCCGGTCGCGGTGGTGCTCGTGACCGTCCTCTACGTCGTCGCGTGGCTCGTGATGCGCACGACGACCTGGGGACTGCGGTCCTACGCGATCGGCTCGTCCGGGCGGGCCTCGAGGGTCGCGGGGCTGCGGGTGAACCTGCACGCGATGCAGGTCTTCGTGGTCGCCGGGGCGCTCTCGGCGGTGGCCGGCGTGCTCCTCGCGGGGCGGCTCGGCTCCGGATCCGCGAACAACGGCCAGGGCGCCGAGTTCGACATCTTCGCCGCGGTCGTGCTCGGCGGGACCTCGCTCTTCGGCGGCCGCGGCAGCATTCCGCGCACGGCGCTCGGCATCGTCTTCCTCTCGACGCTGAGCAACGGCCTCGTGATCCTGAATGTATCGTCCTACTGGCAGGGCATCGCGACGGGGACCGTGCTGGTGCTCGCCCTGGCGATCGACCGGTTGCGAGCACGCGATGACGAGTGAGGCTGTGACGCATGGAGGGTCTTCTCCGGCGGCTGTCCGAGGGCGGCGAGAGCGGTGCGGACGCGCTGCGCGTCGTCAGCTTCTTCGACAAGCTCCAGCAGTTCCGGGCCGGGATCGACGAGCTGGTGCGCTCGACGGCGATGCTGATCGGGACCGAGGCGGGGTTCGCTGGTCCGGGCGGTGGCTGCGGCTTCGACAGCCTCGGACGCGCGAGGCCGCACGATCCGCCGACCGGCGCGATCAGCACGACGATCGGCGGGGACACGGCGGACGCCGGCCTGGTCTGGGTGGTGCCCGCGAGCAGCGACCCGGACATGGCGCAGCTGATCCTCGAGCGCATGTCCCTGACAGCGGCCACGATCCTCATCCGGCAGGCCGACGCGGCCCGGCTGGGCGACGGCGAGCCGCTGCGGATGCTCATCGAGGCGCTGCCCTCGATCACGGAGCACCGGGAGGAGGCGCTCCGGCGGCTGGGCTTCCGGCCGGACTGGCGAGTGCGCGTCGTCCTCGCCCGGGGCGCGAGCGGACCGCTCTCGGATCCGCGCGGCTGGCGGGAGTGGTGCGGGCCGGAGCACCGCTGCACCGCTCCCGTGCGCTTCGGGACGGCGCACGCGGTGCTGCTGCACGGTCCCGGGACGCGGCCGGGCACGCTCCCCGAGGGCGCCGAGACCGTCGCCGTCGGCGCGACGGCCTCGGCGCTCTCGCCGCGGGACTCCTACCTCTCCGCGCTGCGCACGCTGCGGCTGTGCTCGCCGGTGCTCGGTCCGCGCGCGCTCGCGCACGACGCGCTCGGCTCGTTGCGCTGCCTCGCCCGGGTCTCCCCGGCGGAGGCCGCCGGCTCGGAGCTCGTGCAGCGGATGCAGCTCCTGGTGCGGACGCCCGTCGGTCTGGGCGAGATCCTCGCCCTGGACGCGTACTGCCGCCACGCGAACGTCCGCGCGGCGGCGACGGAGCTCCTGCTGCACCACAGCTCGCTGGGGCACCGGCTGAAGAACGTGGGCGCGAAGCTGGGGATCGACGTGTTCGACGCCGTGCAGCGCAACGACGCGTGGCTCGCGCTGCAGCTGCTGCGCATCGCCGAGGCGGAGCCGGACGAGGCGTGAGCGCCCTGGGCGCGGCAGGCGGTGGCCGCCGTGGACGCTGAGCTCGCCGCCGCCACCGAGCTGATGCTCCGGCCCGATCTGAACGACGTCGAGGGCACCCGGCGACTGATGGGCTCGTCGACGATGCAGCCGTCGTCCGCCGAGGTGGAATTCGGCGGGTCCGTCGCGATCGAGTCGCGCTCGGTGCGCCTCGACGGACACGACATCGGCCTCCGGCTCTATCGCCCGTCGGCGTCCGTCGGGTCCGCGCTGCTCTTCCTGCACGGCGGCGCCTTCGTCGCGGGGGACACCCTCTCCGAGAACGCCCGCTGCCTGCGCTACGCGGGGGACGCGGGCTGCCTCGTCGTCTCGGTCGACTACCGTCTCGCGCCGGAGCACGCGTATCCGCACGGCCTCCGCGACTGCCGGGCGGTGCTCCGGTGGATGATCGAGCGAGCGGCCGAGCTCGGGATCGATCCCGCCCGGATCGCGGTCGCCGGCGTCAGCGCCGGCGGCGCACTGGCGGCGGGAGTGAGCATGCTCGCCCTCGACGAGGGGGAGCGGGTGCCGCGGGCGCAGCTGCTGCTGTTCCCCGTGCTGGACGACCGCCTGCACAGCTCGTCGATGCGGGAGTTCGACGCCACGCCGGTCTGGGACAACCGCAACGCCGCGGTCATGTGGCGGCTCTACCTCGCCGGTGCGCCGGCCGACGAGTACGCGGCACCGGCGCGACGGGAGTCGCTGATCGGACTGCCCGAGACCTATCTCCTGGCCGCCGAGCTCGATCCCCTGCGCGACGAGGCGCTCCGATTCGGAGCGCGGCTCCTCGAGGACCGGGTCCCCGTCGATCTGCGGCTCTGGGCCGGCACGTACCACGTCTTCGATCAGCTGGTGCCGGACGCCGCCGTGTCGCAGGCCAGCCTCGAGGATCAGGTGCGGTTCCTCCGGCGGACGCTGCGGCCCTGAGCCCGGGCGTCGGCGCGTCGGTCAGCCGGTGTCGTCGCCCGGGCGCGCGGCGTCCACTGCTCGCGCGGCCAGGCGGGCGAACGCCGCGCGGAGCTCGACCGGCTCCACATCGGTGATCGGCGCGTCGAAGCGGGCGATCGACGCGGCGACGCCGGGCCAGGACCAGGAGCCGACGCGGATCCGGCAGCGGCCGTCCGGCTCGACGCTCAGCGTGCCGTCGCCGAGGTACGGGGCGATCTGCACGGCGTCGGCGTCGAGGATCGCCGAGCCCCCGCACGGCCAGGTGTCTGCGCCGGTCGAGCCCTTGAAGCGGGCTGAGAGGAACGCCGCGGGGTCGCCGCCCGGCACGGACCGCGGGGTGAAGCTGGCGCCGGTGTGACTGCGGAGCCGGATCCGGTCGACCCGGTAGGTGCGCCAGTCGTCGCGCTCGGGAGTCCAGCCGATCAGGTACCAGCGGCCGCCGGCAAGGACGAGGTGGTGCGGCTCGGTCGTGCGGGCGGCGGGTTCGGCGTCGGCCGGTCCTGCGAAGGAGTCGTAGTCGAACCGCAGGGTCAGCGCGTCGCGGATCGCGTCGCCGATCCGCAGCAGCACCCCGGCGTCGGCGTGCGCCTCGGCCGGGCGGGTCGCGGTGCCGGCGCTCGCCGCGAGTCCGTCGATCCGGTGCGCGAGGCGGCTCGGCAGCAGTCGGCGGATCGTCCGGAGCGCCCGCTCGGCCGCCTCGTCGAGGTCGGTGCCGAGGGCGCCGGCGGTCCGCAGCGCCAGGGCGATCACGACGGCCTGCTCGTCGTCGAAGAGCAGCGGCGGCAGTTCCGTGCCGGCGGCCAGGCGGTAGCCGCCGTCGGGGCCGCGCGTGGTCTCGATCACGTAGTCCAGTTCGCGCAGCCGCTCGACGTCGCGCCGGACGGTGCGCTCGCTCACCTCGAGTCGCCCCGCCAGCACCGGTGCCGACCAGTCGCGGCGCGACTGCAGCAGCGACAGGAGGGTGAGCAGCCGCTTCGAGGTGGAGGGCGAGGAGGAGGTGGGCACGGATCGATCATCGCGCGCGAAGCGGACGTTCCCTGGCCGGTACCGACGAGATCGTGTTCTCAAGCCCCGGAAGAACGGGGAGAACCGCGGCCCCACCACCGCGCAGCGAAGGAGCACACCCATGACCGCAGCAGTCGTCGCCCACCTCAACTTCACCGGAGCGGCCCGCGCCGCCCTCGAGTACTACGCCGCCGTCTTCGGCGGCCGGGCCGTCGTCCGCACATACGGCGACTTCGGGATGCCGGCGGGCCTGCCCGACACCGATCGCGTCGTCCACGGCCAGGTCGTCGGCGCGGGCGGCTTCACCGTGATGGCGTACGACGTCCCCTCGAGCGAGGCGGACCTGCAGGCGGGAGCCACGCGCCGCGAGAACGGCACGACGATCACCGACCGTCCCTTCTTCCTGGCCCTGCAGGCCGCGACGCTCGGGGAGGCGACCGGCCACTGGGACGCGCTCATCGACGGAGCGAGCGTCGTCGAGCCGCTCGCGGCGTCGGCCTGGTCGGCCGGCTTCGGCATGCTCACCGACCGCTTCGGGGTGGTCTGGGCGATCAGCGTCGTCGAGCAGCAGGGCTGAGCGCGGGGCGGGTGGCCGTGTGGCGCGGCCGCCCCTGCCCTCCGGCGCGAATTCCGGGCGACGGATGGCTTTCCGGAGCGCTCTGGGTACTATGTCCCGACGCGGTGGGAGTCCCCTCCTCCGCGCCCGCGGGTCCCAGGCCCGCCCTCAGCTCCACACCCCAGCCCCACCACCCCCAGCCCACAGACGAACGGGAGACGGATGCGCACGACGCGCCCTTCGACGGACCACTCCGCCGCGGACGAGTCGGCGCGCACGCCGCGACCCCACGTCCGGCACGGACGGCAGAAGCGCCACAGCCTGCCGCGGACCCTCGTCAAGGCCGCTGCGACCGTCTCGGGAGTGGGCATCGTCGCCTCGATCTCGATCGTCGCGATCGCCGCGACGCTGCTCGTGCAGTCCGCCCAGCCGTCCGTCAGCCTGCACCCGATCGCGGCGGGCTCCGAGGTCGCGGCCGGCTCGGTCCCCGAGATCGGCGCCCTCGAGGGCGGATTCAACGTCCTCGTCGTCGGCAGCGATTCGCGCCAGGGTCAGGGCGACGCCTACGGTGACCCGGACGAGGAGACCAGCGTCCTCAACGACGTGAACATGCTGATGCACGTCTCGGCCGACCACAGCAACGCGACCGTCGTCAGCTTCCCCCGCGACATGTACGTCGACATCCCGTCCTGCGTCAACGCGGTGACGGGGGAGACCATCCCCGCCCGCTACGACACCAAGATCAACGAGGCGATGGGCAAGGACGTCAGCCTCGGCTGCGTCGCCGGCGTCGCGGAGGAGCTGCTCGGCGTCCGGGTCGACTACGGCGCGGTCGTGCAGTTCAACGGCGTCATCGAGATGTCGAACGCGATCGGCGGAGTCGACGTCTGCGTCGCGACCGAGATCGCGGATCCGTACACCAACACCTACCTCGAGCCCGGCGTGCACTCGCTCGAGGGCATGGCCGCGCTGCAGTTCCTCCGCAGCCGGCACGGCATCGGCGACGGCAGCGACCTGACCCGGATCAGCAACCAGCAGGTCTTCCTCTCCTCGCTGGTCCGCCAGGTCAAGAGCGCCGACACGCTGCTCAACCCGGTCGCGCTCTACGGACTCGCCAAGGCCGCCCTGGGCAACATGACGCTCTCGACCGAGCTCAACAACGTCAATACCCTCGTGCAGATGGGCCTCGCGCTCAAGGACGTCGACATCGCGAACGTCGTGTTCGCGCAGTACCCGACCGGCTCGGTGTCCGGTGGCGTCGTCCCCGACCGCACCGCGGGCGACGTGCTCGCCACCGCCCTGCAGACGGACCAGCCGATCGCCCTCACCGGTGGCACCGGCGCCGGCGCGACGACCTCGGGTGAGCCCGCGGCTCCTGCGGCGACCGAGGCCCCCGCCGCCGGCCCCGCCACGACCGACCCGCTCGCGACCGCGGAGGCGACTCCCGGCGCGACCGCCGCGCCCGGCACGCCCGCGGCCGGCGCACCGGTCGAGCTCCCGGAGGCCATCACCGGCCAGCCCGCCGATCAGCAGACCTGCTCGGTCGGGTTCTTCGGCTGACGCCGGAGGCGGAACCGATGACCGACCCCGTCGTCTCGCGCCGGACAGCGGCCCGTCACGGGCGGCTGCGGCCGCACAGCGGACTCCGGTTCGCCGGGCGGATCCTCGCGGCCTGCGTCGGCGTCGGCGTGCTCAGCACGATCTCGATCGTGGTGATCGCCCTCTCGATGATCGCGGGCAGCGCGCGTCCCTCCGTCGACCTCGGCATCGGCTCGACCGACGCCGGCTCCGCCGTCCCGGAGATCGGCGCGATCGAGGGCGGCGTCAACATCCTGCTCGCGGGCAGCGACAGCGCCGAGGGCTCCGCGGCGGGCGCGTACGGCGACCGCTCCGAGAACCTCAACGACGTCACGATGCTGATGCACATCTCCGAGGACCACTCCACGGTCGAGGTGATCAGCTTCCCCCGCGACATGTACGTGCCGATCCCGTCCTGCACCGACCCGGCGACGGGCACCGTCTCGGACGCGCTCCGCTCCGCCAAGATCAACACCTCGCTGAGCTACGGCGGGCTGGCCTGCACCGTGCAGACCGTGGAGCAGCTCACCGGCCTCGACATCCCCTACGCCGCCCTCATCCAGTTCGACGGCGTCATCGAGATGTCGAACGCGGTGGGTGGGGTCGACGTCTGCGTCGCCACCCCGATCGAGGACGAGTACACCGGCCTGAACCTCACCGCCGGCACGCACACGCTGGTCGGCGCCGAGGCGCTCGCCTTCCTGCGCACCCGGCACGGCGTCGGCGACGGCAGCGACCTCACGCGCATCTCCAGCCAGCAGGTGTACCTGTCGTCGCTGGTGCGCAAGGTGAAGGACGCCTCGACGCTCTCGAACCCCGTCGCCCTCTACGGCCTCGGCAAGGCGGCCGTCTCGAACATGCAGCTCTCCACCTCGCTCGAGAACGTCAACACCCTCGTCTCGATCGGCCTCGCGGTGAAGGACGTGGACCTCGCCAGCGTCGTCTTCGTCCAGTACCCGACCTACATCGACGGCGACGGCGTCTACCCGAGCGAGGAGGCGTCGGCGACGCTGAACGCCGCCCTCCTGGCCGACCAGCCGATCGCCCTCACCGGCAACACCGGCGGCGGCTCGGAGTCGGCCGACGGGTCGACGCCCGCCGCGACCGGCTCGGCGGCTCCCTCGGATCCGGCCACCTCGGACGCGGCCACCTCGGACCCCGCTGCGACCGCGGACCCGGCGACGCCGGCTCCGGGCGAGACCGCCGTCGCCCTCCCGAGCGACGTCACCGGCCAGACCGCCGACCAGCAGACCTGCACCGTCGGCCGCACCCTCGACGAGCAGTAGCGCCGCAGCGCCGGGTGTCACGCCCGGCTCCCGGGTGCGGTTATAGTGGTCGTCGTGCGTTCGCCTGGCGGGCGCTCAGGAGACGTCGCATAGTCCGGTCGAGTGCACCACCCTGCTAAGGTGGAGAACCCTTTATTGGGTTCCGTGGGTTCAAATCCCACCGTCTCCGCACTCCTCGAGAGCCCGCTTCCCCGCGGGCCGATAGCCCTCTGCTCCTCCGGTGCCTGCATCATCGAGGGTCGTGCAGCACTCGTCTCAGCGCATCTTTCTCGCTCGACCGGCTAGCCTGGCGGGATGTCCAGTGCGATCCTCGAGGCCCTGTCCGCAGCTCCCGCCCGGCGGGACGTCGCGTCGATCCGCGGAGCCCTCGCGGAGGTCTCGATCGGCGACTCGGTGCGGGTGCTCGTCCGCTCGCCGCGCTACGGGCTCTACGGCATCGAGGGCGTCGTCCGGCAGGCGGTCGGCGGAGAGCTCGTCGTCGCCGACGTCTTCCTCAACACGGGGACCGAGATCCAGAGCATCGCGCTCGCACCCGAGCCGGAGGCGGGAGCCGACGGGAACCGGTCCGTCGACGGGCTCGCCCACGGAGACCCGGTGCGGGTGACCTTCTCGACGCCGACGATCGGCTCCTTCACCGTGACCGGGCCGCTCACCGCCGGCGGCCGCGACCCCTACCTGCTCGTCGGCAGCTGGATCGTCGCCGAGGACGCGAGCGCCGCCCGCCACGTCGACCGGATCGAGCGGCTCAGCGACGTCGCCCTGCACGTCAAGCACGTCCCCGGGCACCGCTCGGCCGCCGTCGAGGAGTAGCGGGCACGCAGCGCGACAGCGCCGGGCGTCAGGTCTGGCAGCGCGGACACCAGTAGGTGACCCGCAGCTGCAGCTCGTCGTCGCCGAGCTCGCCGCGGCGGATCGCGGTGCCGCAGCGCCGGCACGGCTTGCGGTCGCGGCCGTAGACCCACAGCTGCTGCCCGGGGCGGAGGTTGCCCGTCGTCGTCCGCTCGATGCGCTCGCGGTTGACGGTGATCAGCTTCTTCGCGAGGGCGATGGTGCGGACGAGGTCGCCGCTCTCGCCGACGGGACGCGTGGGCAGCACACCGCGGAGGAAGCAGAGCTCGGCCCGGTAGACGTTGCCGAGCCCGGCCATGATCCGCTGGTCGAGCAGCGCCAGGCCGATCGGCCGCTCGGGGTCGGCGGTGAGGCGACGGAGTGCCTCGTCGGCGTCCCAGTCCGCACCGAGCAGGTCGGGGCCGAGGTAGCCGACGACGTCCTCCTCGGCGGACCGCGGCACGATCTCGAGCAGGCCGAGTTCGAAGCCGACGGCCTGCCACTCGTCCGTCTCGAGCACGATGCGCGCCTGGAAGGCGGGGCGGTGCCACTTCGGCCGGTCGCCGGTCAGCGAGTAGAGGTGCCAGCTGCCCTCCATCTTGAGGTGGGAGTGGATCAGCGCGTCGCCGATGCGCATCAGCAGGTGCTTGCCGCGCGGGACGACGGAGTCGATGGTCTCGCCGGTGAGGTCGACCGTCGCGAACTTCGGCACGCGGACGTCGCAGCGGGTCAGCACCTGGCCGTCGAGGGCGTCGGCGAGGTTGTGGGCGGAGCGGTAGACGGTGTCACCCTCGGGCACGGGCGGTCCTCTCGTGGCGGCCGGCGCTCACGCGCGCAGCCTCAGGCCGCGCGGGTTCGCGACGAACCCGGCGGCGGTCAGGGCGTCGCCGAAGGGCGTGCCCAGGGCGAAGACGCCGTCGATCTTCTCGACGGTGAGCTTCTCGACCCCACGGGAGCGGACCAGCTGCGCGAGCGCTCCGGCCGCGTCCGCCAGGACGGTCTCGTCGGCCGAGAAGGTCAGCGCCGTCTTGCCGCCGCGCTCGAGGTAGACGGCGAGCTCGCCGTCGACGACGGCGACCAGAGCGCCCGCCTTGCGACCGGGCCGGTGGCCCTCGCCCTGCGGCCACGGCAGTGCCGCGCCGAAGGGGTTCGCCGGGTCGGTCGCGGCCAGCGCGAAGACCGGTCGCGCGCGCTGCTGGGCCTCGTCCTGCGGCGCGAAGGTGCGGAGCCGATCGACGCTGCCCGCGGTGCCGAACTGCGCGGCGCCGAGCTTCTCGATGAAGTAGCCGCGGCGGGCGCGGCCCTGCTGCTCGAAGCCGCTGAGCACCTTGTAGGCGAGCGCGAAGCCGCCGAGCACCCCCTCGGCCTGGACGGAGCCGCGGGTGACGATGCCGTAGCGCTCGAGCAGCGTCTCGCCGAGCGCGTGCCCGCGGATCGTCGCGTCCGACTCCGCCAGCGGCACGATCGACCAGCGGCCGCCCGCGGTGGGCGGGCCGACGCGGGTCGCCATGGTGGGCCTGGCGGTCATCCGGCCGCGTGGCGCCCTGGCGCGGGCGGGGGCACGCGGCTGCCGGTGCGCGCCCCCGGTCGAGCCGACGAGGGTGCGCAGCGGAGCGAGCGTGTCGTTCGTGAGCAGGCCCGCCCAGACCAGCTCCCACAGCGCCTCGACCAGCGTCTTGTCGTCGGTGGAGCCGACCGCGTCGGAGAGCTGGCGGAAGAAGTAGCCGCCGCCGGAGCCGAGCACGCCGACGATCTCCTGCTGCAGCTCGCCGAGCGGCACCGCCTCGGCCGCGGGGACGGGCAGCGTGAGCCCGGCGGTGTCGGCGAGGTGTAGGCTCACCCAGCCGTCGTTGCCGGGGAGGGTGCCGGCGCCGGCCCAGAGGACCTCGCCGGTCGCGGTCAGCTCGTCGAGCATGGCGGGCGAGTAGTCGCGCACCCGCGCGGGGAGGATCAGCGACTCCCAGGCCGAGGCGGGGATGGGCGCGCCCGCGAGCTGGTCGATGACGGAGGCGACGCCGTCGATGCCGCGCAGCGAGCCGCCGAGGTGCTGCCAGGCCGGCAGGAAGCGGCCGTAGGCGGCGGCGTCGACCGGCTCGACCTCCTTGCGCAGCGCGGCGAGCGAGCGGCTGCGCAGGCGGCGCAGCACCTCGGAGTCGCACCACTCCGAGCCGGTGCCGTTCGGGCGGAACTCGCCCTCGGAGACGCGCCGCTCGCCGGAGAGCCGGCGAAGGGTGTCGTTGACGACCGCGACGCCGAGGCCGAGCCGCTCGGCGACCGCGACGGCGGTGAACGGGCCGTGGGTGCGGGCGTAGCGGGCGACGAGGTCGCCGAGCGGGTCGCGCACCGGGTCGATGAAGGCGACGGGGACGCCGATGGGCAGCGGCACGCCGAGGGCGTCGCGCAGGCGCGAGGCGTCCTCCATCGCGGCGTAGCGCTGCTCGCCCGCGAGACCGACCGGCAGGACGCGCTTGGCGCGGACCAGCTCGGCGACGATCGCCTCGAGCGTCCCGCGCGCGATCGGCGCGGCCTTCGCGACGTCGGCCGACGTCACCGACTCGTCGACCAGCCGCTCGCCGAGCTCGTCGATCGTCAGCGGGCCGAGCAGGCGGAGCAGGTCCGCCGCTCCCTCGAGGCCGCGCAGGCGCCGCTCCGGCTCGACCCGCTGCAGCTCGCGCTCGATCTGCGCCAGGACGAGCGGGTCGAGCAGCTCGCGCAGCTCGGCGCGGCCCAGCAGCTCGCCGAGGAGCGTCGCGTCGACCGAGAGCGCGGCGGCGCGGCGCTCGGCGAGCGGGCTGTCGCCCTCGTACATGAAGGCGGCGACGTAGCCGAACAGCATCGAGCGGGCGAACGGGCTGGCCGTCGGCGTCTCGACCTCGAGGATCTGCAGCTCCCGGCCGTCGAGCCGCGCGGCGAGGCGCAGCAGCGCGGGCAGGTCGTAGACGTCCTGGAGGCACTCGCGCACCGTCTCGAGGATGATCGGGAAGGTCGGGTAGGTGCGGGCCACGTCGAGCAGCTGGGCAGCGCGCTGGCGCTGCTGCCAGAGCGGCGAGCGCTTGCCCGGGTTGTAGCGGGGCAGCAGCAGCGCCCGCGCCGCGCACTCGCGGAACCGGGCGGCGAAGAGCGCGGAGCCGCCGACCTCGCTGGTCACCAGCTGCTCGAGCTCGTCGCGGTCGAAGAGGAAGAGCTCGGCACCGGGCGGCTCGGACTCGGTGTCGGGGATCCGGACGACGATGCCGTCGTCGCCCGCCATCGCGGCGCCGTCGACCCCGTGCCGCTCGCGGACCCGCGCGCCGATGGCGAGGGCCCAGGGGGAGTGCACCTGCATCCCGTAGGGCGAGTGCAGCACCAGACGCCAGTCGCCCAGCTCGTCGCGGAAGCGCTCGAGCACGAGCGTGCGGTCGTCCGGGATGCGGCCGGTGGCCAGCCGCTGCTCGTCGAGGAAGGACAGCAGGTTGTTGGTCGCGTACTCGTCCAGGCCCGCGGCGGTGCAGCGCTCGCGGGCGGTCTCGACCGCGGCGCCGCCGATCTCGCGGGTGAAGGCGCCGATCGCCTCGCCGAGCTCGGCCGGCCGGCCCTGCGAGTCGCCCTTCCAGAACGGCAGGCGTCCCGGCTCGCCGAAGGCGGGCGTGACGATGACGCGGTCGTAGGTGATCTCCTGGATCCGCCAGCTGGTCGCGCCGAGCGCGAAGACGTCGCCGACGCGCGACTCGTAGACCATCTCCTCGTCGAGCTCGCCGACCCGGTTGCCGGTCGAGCCGGGCTCGCCGACCATGAACACGCCGAACAGCCCGCGGTCGGGGATCGTCCCGCCGCTGGTCACCGCGAGGCGCTGCGCTCCGGGCCGGCCGGTGAGGGTGTTCTCGTCGCGGTCCCAGACGACGCGGGGCCGCAGCTCCGCGAACTGGTCGGAGGGATAGCGGCCGGAGAGCAGGTCGAGCGTCGCCTCGTAGGCCGAGCGCGGCAGGGCGACGAAGGGGGCGCTGCGGCGGACGGTGTCGAACCACTCGTCGACGTCGAGCGATTCCAGTGCCGTGGCGGCGACCGTCTGCTGCGCGAGGATGTCGAGCGGGTTGGCCGGGACCATGATCGCCTCGATCAGGCCGGCGCGCATCCGCTCGGTGGTGACGGCGGAGTGCAGCAGGTCGGCCCGGTGCTTGGGGTAGAACGAGCCTCGCGAGACCTCGCCCACCTGGTGCCCCGCCCGGCCGACGCGCTGGAGCGCACTCGCCACCGACGGCGGGGTCTCGACCTGCACGACGAGGTCGACGGCGCCCATGTCGATGCCGAGCTCGAGGCTCGAGGTGGCGACCACGCAGCGCAGCCGGCCCGACTTGAGGTCGTCCTCGATGATCGCCCGCTGCTCTTTGCTGACCGAGCCGTGGTGCGCGCGGGCGAGGAGCGGCTCGTCCTCGGGAGCGGCCTGACCGGTACCGCTGGTCGCTCCGGCGGCGCCCATCGTCGCGGCGGGGCTCCGGCGGGCGGAGGCGCCGACCGCCTCACCGAGCAGCGCCCCGACCGCGACCGGCTCGCCGGCCTCGCGGGCGCGCTCGGCCTCGGCCTCGCGCCGCTCCGCGTAGATCTCGTTGAGCCGGGCCGTCAGCCGCTCGGCCAGCCGCCGCGAGTTCGCGAAGACGATCGACGAGGTGTGCGCGAGCACGCGGTCGACGATCGACTCCTCCACGTGCGGCCAGATCGAGCCGCTCTGCGGACCGGTGGCGCCCATGGTGGAGCCGTCCTGCGAGGCGGTGGAGCCGAGCTCGGACATGTCCTCGACGGGGACGACGACGCTGAGGTCCCACTGCTTCTCGGAGACCGGGGCGACGATCGTGACGGGGGAGCGGCCGGCCAGGAAGCGCGCGACCTCCTCGCGCGGACGGACCGTGGCCGAGAGCCCGATGCGCTGCACGGGCTGGGGCAGCAGCGCGTCCAGCCGCTCGAGCGAGACCGCGAGGTGCGCGCCGCGCTTGGTGGAGGCGACCGCGTGCACCTCGTCGACGATGACCGTCTCGACCCCGCGCAGCGACTCCCGCGCGGCCGAGGTGAGCATCAGGTAGAGCGACTCGGGGGTGGTGATCAGGATGTCCGGCGGCGTCTTCTGCAGCACCCGGCGCTCGGCCGCGGGGGTGTCTCCGGAGCGGACGCCGACCGTGACCGTCGACGGCGCGCTGCCGATGCCCTCGGCGCTCAGCCGGAGCGCGGTCTGCGTGACGCCGACCAGCGGCGAGCGGAGGTTGCGCTCGACATCGACGCCGAGCGCCTTCAGCGGCGAGACGTAGAGCACGCGGGTGCGGTGCTGCGGGTCCTCCGGCGGCGGGCCCTGGACGAGCCGGTCGATCGCCCACAGGAACGCCGAGAGCGTCTTGCCCGAGCCGGTCGGAGCGACCACGAGGGCGTGCGCGCCGCTCGAGATCGCCGCCCATGCGCCCTCCTGGGCGGCCGTCGGCGCGGGGAAGGCGCCCTCGAACCAGGCCCGCGTGGCGGGGCTGAAGCGATCGAGGACGTGCGGCATGCGTGAATCCTCCCTGCCACCACCGACATTGCCGTGCGCGGGCCCCGCGGGCGAGCCCTTGACGAGCGGTCGCCGCGGCGGGACCTCGTCGGGCGGCACCGGAGTCAGGCGAAGCCCAGCCGCACGAAGGTGCCGATGTCGGCGAGCTCGGCCTGGCTCACGCCGTGGGCCACGCCCTCGTAGACCCTCGCGTCGAGCGCGGTGTGAGCCGGGAACCACTCCGCCGCCGCCGCGACCAGCTCCGGCGGGATCACGGCGTCGAGCGTGCCGCGCCCCCAGAACACCGGCGGACGCTCCTCGGCGAGGACCTCGTCGGCCGCGTCGCCCTCCGCCAGCGGCACCACGAAGCCCGAGAGGGCCACCGCGAACGCGAACCGCCCGGGGGCTCGCCGCAGCAGCTGCACGGCCAGTGCCGCGCCCTGCGAGAAGCCGAGCAGGCCGACAGGACCGTCGTGCTCGAGCGCGTCGAGCCAGTCGAGGACGCCCTGTGCGGCCTCCTCGACCGCGACCGGGTCGGTCCGGGGCTGATCCGGATCCAGCGGCACCCGCAGCGGCCACCAGGCGTTGGCGCCGCCGTCCAGGGCCAGTGGCGCCCGGAGCGAGGCGAGCACCGGCTCCAGCGGCAGGTAGGCGCCGAGCGAGAACAGGTCGCCCTCGTGCGAGCCGTAGCCGTGCAGGAGCACCAGGAGGGGCCGCCCGGCCCGGTCCTTCGCGGAGGAGGACCACAGCACTGCGTTCGCGTCGATAGCCATCGGACCATCATCGCCGAGCCCGCCGGATGCGAGCCGAAACCGGACTGACATGAACGTCGGGTAAGAATGGCCCTATGAGCGTGCGTACCCCTGATCCCAACTCCGGGTGGCTGTCCGACGATGAACTCGCCGAGATCCGCCGTCGGCTCCCGCTGCTGTACGTCGAGGCGGTGCCCGTCCGCGTCGACGGACTCGGCCAGGTGACCGAGGTCGGGGTGCTCCTGCGGGCGACCGCCTCGGGGCAGATCACGCGCACCATCGTCTCCGGCCGGGTGATGTACGGCGAGACCCTCCGCGACGCGCTCTTCCGCCACCTCGAGAAGGACCTCGGCCCGATGGCGTTCCCGCTGCTGCCGGCAAGCCCCCTGCCCTTCCACGTCGCCGAGTACTTCCCCATGCCCGGCATGGGCCCCTTCACCGACGACCGGCAGCACGCCGTCTCGCTCGCCTACGTCGTCCCCGTCACCGGCACCTGCGACCCCCGCCAGGACGCCCTCGAACTGACCTGGATGACCCCCGACGAGGCCTGCTCCGACGCCGTCTCCGCCGAGATGGAGGGCGGGCGCGGCGCGTTGCTGCGCGCCGCACTCGCATCGGTGGGGAAGCTCCGGTAGCGCGCAGCGTGCCTCCTCGCGCGCCGCGGGGCGGCGCGCCGCGGTCGGCTCTTGCAGGTGGTCGGGCCCCGTAGAGCGTCCGACGTCCGCCTGGCGGAATTCGCTGGCACGCGAATTCCTCTTACGGCTCGAAGCGCGCTCTCGCGCCGAGACTAGGGGCGAGGGGCTTCGCATTCGCTGGCACGAGGCAGCCGCCTCCATTGAGTCGTCCGGTGCGGCGCGGGGCGGCGCGCGACATGCTGGCCGAGTAGCGCGGAGCGCGTCTCGAGCGGCGAAGCCGCTTCGCGTCTCGGTGGTGAGGAAAAGGACACGGCGGCGCCGCGTCATGGTGGTCGAGTAGCCCTGCAGGGGCGTATCGAGACCCGCCGTCGCCAGCATGGGCGGGTCTGCAGACTCGTCTTTTAGCGATGGTGGATCTCGATACGCCCGCTCCGCGGGCTACTCGATCAGCATGGCTTTCCCATACGGACTTGGTGAACTTTCCTAGGAGACCCGCCGTGACCTGGCAGGCATCGTCCGCGGTCCTCTGGTCTCAGAGGTCTCGGTGCGGGTGGGCCGCGCTTGCGCGCGAGCATCCCGTCGAGAGGTGCGCCTCAAGCGGGCGACCCGTACACAACGAAGGCTGAAGAGCGTTCTCACGTCCTTTTTCGTGCGGAACGGGCGGTTCAGCCTTAGTTGTGCACACCGCTGACGACTGAGAGACGACGAAGGCCGGGACTCCGACCCGCGACTGTGTCGCGGAAGGACTCCCGGCCTTCTTCATGTCTCTTCGTGCAGTCGTCGCGGCACGCGCACGTCGTCAGACGCTGCGCCCCCGGACCAGCCGCCCCTCGCAAGGCGGAGCGGCGATTCGCGTGCCAAGCGAATCGCCGTAGCCGGTGGCGAGACGCTCTAAGGAACGCAACCACCCGCCCTGCCGACTGCGGCGCGCCGCTGCGCGGCGCGCGAATCAGCCTTGAGCGCGTCGCGCAGGGCGGCGCTCGGCGCCGGCCGGGGCGGAGCTGCCGGAGCCCGAGCCGGTGCTGTAGTACGAGCGCGAGCCGCCCGAGGTGGTCGCTGCGGCGGCGGAGCGGCCGCGGCCGCCGCGCTGTCCGCCGCGAGCGGCGCCGTCGGAGCTCCCGCCGGTGCCGCGGCGGGGACGGTCGGAGCCGGCGCCGGCGGGAGCCGCCGAGCGCTCGCCGCGTCCGCCGCGGGGCGCGGTGCCGCCGTCGGTGCGCGCGGCGCGCTTGCGCTGCGCGTTGGCGCCCTGCGAGCGGCCGCCCTGCGACTGGCCGCGGACGGGCTCGACGACGGCGGTCGGGGTGACGTACGCCGCGACGTCGCCGACGAGCTTCGACACGGCGGCCGAGTCGGCGGTGACGAGCTGCGGGGTGACCTGGATGGCGGCCTTGCGCAGGAGGGTCTTCACGTCGCCGCGCTGGCTGGGCAGCACGACGGTGACGACGTCGCCCTCGCTGCCGGCGCGGGCGGTGCGGCCCGAGCGGTGCAGGTACGCCTTGTGCTCCATGGGCGGGTCGACGTGGATGACCAGCTCGACGTCGTCGACGTGCACACCGCGGGCGGCGACGTCGGTGGCGACGAGCACCTTGACGGTGCCTGCGCCGAAGGCGGCGAGGTTGCGGTCGCGGGCGACCTGCGAGAGGTTGCCGTGCAGGTCGACGGCGGGGATGCCCTGGCCGGTGAGCTGCTTGGCGAGCTTCTTCGCGTGGTGCTTGGTGCGCATGAAGAGGATGCGGCGGCCGGTGCCGGACGCGAGGGTCTTCACGAGGGCGTTCTTGGCGTCGAGGCCGTCGACCTCGAAGACGTGGTGGGTCATCAGCGCGACGGGCGAGTTCGCCTCGTCGACCGAGTGCAGCACCTCGTTCTGCAGGTACTTCTTGACCAGCTTGTCCACGCCGTTGTCGAGCGTGGCCGAGAACAGCAGGCGCTGTCCGCCGCGGGGGGTCTTGTCGAGGATGCGCGTGACGACGGGCAGGAAGCCCAGGTCGGCCATGTGGTCGGCCTCGTCGAGCACGGTGATCTCGACGGCGTCGAGGTTGACGAAGCCCTGCTTCATCAGGTCCTCGAGGCGGCCGGGGCACGCCACGACGATGTCGACGCCCTGCTTGAGCGCGGCGACCTGGCGCTGCTGCGAGACGCCGCCGAAGATCGTGGTGGTGACGATGCCGTAGGCGTCGGCGAGGGGCTGCATGGCCGCGGTGATCTGCGTGGCGAGCTCGCGGGTCGGCGCGAGGATCAGGCCGAGCGGGCGGCCCGGGCGGCGGCGTCCGCCGGCGAGGGCGCCGCCGAGGCGGGCGACCATGGGGATGGCGAAGGCGAGGGTCTTGCCCGAGCCGGTCTTGCCGCGGCCGAGCACGTCGCGGCCGTTCAGGGTGTCGGGGAGCGTGTCCACCTGGATCGGGAAGGGCTCGGTGATGCCGTTCGCGGTCAGGGCGGTGACGAGGGGTGCGGGGACGCCGAGTGCGGCGAAGGTGGGGATGGTCGACATGGATGGTGCCTTTCGGGGCATCATGCCGATCTGACAGCGCAGGCGGTGGCCGGGCGCGGGTGATCGGCTGTTCGGGCGAAGGTGACGGTGGTCACATCCGTTCGCCGTACGAAGCGGTGCGCGCGGCCGGGGGCCTCATGCACGTGCGCCAGATGGTCGGGATCCAGAGGGATCCGCAACGGAAAATGGGCGTTCTACGACGCGGGGGAGCGCAGTCGTCGCGCTCGCACCCTCCCACCCTAGTGGGTGCCGATCCATCCCCGCATGGTCGACTGCACGCGGGAGCCGTCGAGGTCGGCCAGCTTCAGGCCGACGAAGTCCCGCGCCCAGTCCGAGGTCTGCACCCGGAAGGGCGGCTCCGGGTCGCGCAGGGTCTGCAGGATCACGGCGGCGACCTCCGCCGGCTCCTGGGCATGGCTGGAGGAGAAGGCGGAGGCCGTGCGGTCGAGGTAGGCGCCGAGCGCGCCGGCGTACGGGCCGGCCTCGGCCATCAGAGCGGAGGAGTCGATGCCGACGTTCTCGACGAAGCTGCTGCGGACCGCGCCCGGCTCGATCAGCGAGACGTGCACGCCGACGGCCGCGGCGACGGGCGCGAGCGCCTCGAAGAAGCCCTCGATCGCGAACTTCGCGGCGCAGTAGTCCTCGTTGAAGGGCTGGCCGACGGCGCCGCCGACGCTCGACACGGTCACGATCCGCCCGCGCGAGGAGCGCAGCAGCGGCAGCGCGGCACGGGTCACGGCGACGGTGCCGAAGAAGTTGACCTCCATCACACGGCGCAGCTCGGCCGGGTCCTCGAGCTCGGTGATGCCGACGTGGCCCGCGCCGGCGTTGTTCACCAGGACGTCGAGTCCGCCGTGCACGGACTGGATCCGCTCGAGGCACGCGGTGACGGAGTCGGCGTCGGTGACGTCGAGCCGCTGCACGTCGAGCTCCACCCCGGCCCCGCCGATCGCCTCGCGCAGTCCGTCGGCGTGCTCCACGTCGCGGACCGTCGCGACCACCTGCCAGCCCGAGCGGGCGGCCTCGATCGCTGTCGCGCGGCCGATGCCGGTCGAGGTTCCGGTGACGAGGAGGACGGGTCGGGGCATGCTGATTCCTGCTTTCCGGCGCGGGGGCGCGCCGCCCGGAGGCTATCGGCGGAGCCTCCGAGAACGGTCAGCATCGGCGGGCGGGATCTCGATACGCCCTCTGCGAGGGCTGCTCGATCAGCATGTCGCCGCCGCGTCAGCCCTTGTAGCGCTCGCCCACCGGCACCTCGACCGGCAGCGTGTTGCCGGCCTGCGCGAGCGGGCAGGCCCAGGCCGGGTCGTACGCGCAGGAGGGGTTGTAGGCGAAGTTGAAGTCGAGCACGAGCGTCGACGGCGTCGCTCCGGTGCCGAGGTCGGCGCCCTTCACGGTGTCGAGCAGGTAGCGGCCGCCCCCGTAGGTGCCGCCCGGTGTTCCGGCCAGCGCGTCCTTGACGGGCACGAAGAGCCCGCCGCCGTAGGAGCCGAGCTTCCAGACGTCCAGGGTCCCTGCGGAGGGGACCTCGACGGTCCCGACCAGCTCGAACGGCACGACGCCGTCCGTCCCGGTCTCCACGTCCATGCGCCGTGCCTCCTCGGCCGGCGCGACCTCGAGCTCGAACCGCCAGGCCGCGTCGTACGGTGCGATCGGCAGCGAGCGGAAGTGCGCCCGGTCGGCGGGCAGCAGCGGAGTGGCGGGGTGTCGGTCGAACAGCGCGTTGCGCGCCCGGATCCACGACGCGTGCGCGGCGAGCAGGTCGACGTTCGAGAGCCTGCGGACCTCGGCGTACATCGCCTGGACGTGGCGGCGCCAGTCGGCGACCTCGATGGCGGAGGCGAGCCGGCGCCGCGGCGACACGGCGCCCTCTTCCTCGCTGCCGTCGTCCTCGCCGGCGGGCCAGCGGAAGCGCAGCAGGTCCGCGCGGGACAGCTCGACGGCCTCCTCGGCCGATCCGTCGGGGCTCACGGTGCGTCCTCCCCTCGGGGGCGGGTATCGGCGCCGACGTCGTGACGCCAGGTCGGGGCCAGCGCGCGGATGCGGATCCCGCGCCACTGCCAGAACGCCCACATCGACGGCCAGAGCGCCGGCGAGGCGAGTCCGGCGCTGAACTCCAGCCGGTCGCGGAAGAGCGTGCGCCCGTCCGGGAGCGGCGCGACGGCCATCCGGTGGTCCCACGCGGTGATCAGCCGCAGCGCGCCGGAGAGCGGAGCGCCGTTGTCGCGGAGGATCCGGACGTCGGGCATCGACGGGACGCGGCGGTAGGAGAGGTCGATCTCCTGCGCGCCCATCGGCACGATCCCGAGCGCGTCCATCGCGACGTCGTGCGGCCCGAGGCCCCAGGTCGGCCGGAAGCCGCCCTCGTCCAGGGACGCCGCGGTCAGGAACGGGGACATCACCTCGCGGAACACGGCCGGACTCTGCAGGGCGCGCCAGGCGGAGTCGGGGTCGGTGTCGAGCACGTGCTTGAGCATCACCTTCACGGAGTCCATCCTCCTCCGGGTTCTTCCGGGCGGGAACCGGGTGCGCGCCGGGCCGCGGGCGTGTAGGCGGCGGCGGAGCGGTCGGTACCGTGGAGGAGTGAACGCCGCGCTCCCCGACTCCGACCGCACCGCCGCCGCCCCGGCCACCGCCTTCGACCAGGGGTCGTACCAGATCCGCTTCGACTGGGGCGCCCGCGGTCTCCGCGCCCTCGCCCCCGCGCACATCACCGTGCTGGTCGACGCGCTCCCGGGAGGAGCGGACGACGCCGTCGACCCCGACGCGATCGACGGCCACGTCGTCCGCGCCGGTCTGGCCGACCGCACCGCCGTCGCCCGCTGGATCCTCGAGCGCCAGCACGAGAACGGCGGGCGGACCAGCGTCAACGTCGTCGCCGTCGGCGAGGTCGACGCGGCGGGCGAGCCGCGCTTCGCCGTGGAGGACCAGCTGGCCGCGGGCGCGCTGATCGACGCCCTGATCGGGCTCGGCATCGACCACGTCTCGCCCGACGCGGCCGTGGCCTCGGCCTCCTACGAGGGACTCCGCCGGGCGTGCGTCCACCTGCTGACCGCCTCCGCCACCGGCCGCCTGCTCACGGCGCAGGGCCGCGGGGCGGAGATCTCCGCCGCCGCCCGCGTGGACACCGTCGACACGGTGACGGTCCTGCGCTCCCCGCGCTGACGGACCGGGCCTGAGCGTCTCCGCAAGGGGTGCGGCCGCGCTCGACCCGCGGGGCCGGAGCGGCGTAGCGTTCCCCGGGAGCGGAGGACCGCCTCCGCCGATCGTCTCCGCGACAGGAAAGCTGGCCCGAATGAAAGCCGTCCTCAACGACGTCGTCATCGCCGACGCCCCCGACTCCGACCTCATCTCCATCGAGGGCAACTGGTACTTCCCGCCCACGAGCGTGAACAACGACTACCTGGTGCCGAGCAGCACCCAGTACACCTGCCCGTGGAAGGGCGAGGCGCAGTACTACGACGTGAAGTCCGACGACGGGATGCTCAAGGACCGCGCCTGGTCCTACCCGACGCCGTACCCGACCGCGTTCGACCGCGTCGGCAAGGACTTCTCGGGCTATCTCGCGTTCTGGAAGGACGTGAAGGTCGTCGACTAGCCCTCGACGCGGTCCGCGCGCTCGGCGCTCCGGCGCCGGTGCGCGCGGACCTTCGCCCGGTTGCCGCAGCGCTGCATCGAGCACCAGCGCCGCGAGCCGGCCCGGGAGGTGTCGAGGTAGAGGATCCGGCAGTCCTCCGCGTCGCAGCGGCGCAGCCGCCCCGGAGTGCCGCCGCCCAGCAGGTCCACCGCCTCGCGGGCGAGGGTCGAGAGTGCCTGCCGCGCCGCCGCGTGCGAGCGGCCGGCCTGGCGCGAGCCGCCGGAGAGCGACGGCGGGACGTCCGGCATCGCGGCGAAGAGATTGACGACGTCGACGTCCGCCGGGTCGCCCACGACACCCCGCTCGGCGGCGACCGCCAGCCGCGAGACCGCGCCGCGCAGCATCAGCGCGTCGTCGAGCCGCGCGTCGCGGGCGGTGGCGTCGACGGCGTCGAAGCGCTCGGCGAGCCACGCCGCCAGGGCCTCGTCGGAGTCGAGGCGCTCGCCGGGGATCCCGCGCAGCGGCCCGGTGCAGGCGAAGTCGAGCGCGAGGCTGCCGGAGTCGAACCACCAGCGCAGTCCGCCCGCGTCGACCAACCACTGCCCGGTGCTCGGCACCCGGCCGCGGACCACGCGATGCGGTGCGCCCTCGCTCACGCCGAGCGCTCGCTCGCGGCCGGTCGCGCCGGCACCTCGCGGCGCCGCCACTCAATCGCGTTCGCGGCCTCGAAGCGCCGGGCGCACCTCCCGCAGGCCAGCGGCCGGCTCGGGCGGCGGTGCCGGTAGAAGAGGTGCCCGCTCGGGCAGCTGCCGACCCACGGGGCCAGCTCGTCCGCGGTCGGATTGCTGTGCGTGCGGTCGCCGGTGTAGCCGAGCGCGGTGGCGATCCGCCGCCACGCGGGCCCGTGCCCGGCCTTCGGGCCGGCGAGCGCGTGCGCGACCTCGTGCAGCAGGGTCTGGTGCACCTCCTCGTCGCTCCACCGCGCGGCGAGGTGCCGCGAGACGGTGATGCGCCGGTCCTTCCAGTGGCAGGCGCCGCCGCGGGTGCGGGCGTGATCGAAGGCGAAGCTCCACGAGGCGTCCAGGTGCTCGCGCAGCAGCGCGTCCGCCCAGCGGGCGACCTGGTCGAGCTCAGCCATCGGTCGGATCGGCTCCGGGGCTCAGGCCTCGTCGCCCTCGGCGCGGCGGCGGCCGCGCACGGCGCCGTCCGCCCGGGGGCCGCGGGTCGACTCGTCCTGGAACTCGGAGGCGGCGGCGAAGCCGAGGCGCGCGACCTCGAGCTCCTCCTCCTCCACGCCGACGCGCTCGCCGAGCGCGGTCGCCGCGTCGAAGTCGCGCGCGGCCTGGCTGTACTCGCCGCTCTCGAAGAGCGCGAGCCCGCGGTGCTTGAGCGCGAAGGAGTGCTCGACGTGCCACTCGTGCGTGCGCGCCTCCTCGACGCAGAGCGTCAGCTCGGAGAGCGCCTCGTCCGAGCGGTCGCGCAGCTGCATGAGGCGCGCGCGGCGGACGCGCGCGGTGAGCAGCTCGGCGCGGTCGCCGGAGAAGCGGGTGCGGCGGACGGCCTCGGTGGCGATGTCCCAGGCCTCGTCGAGGCGGCCGAGCAGGCGCAGCAGCTCGGCCTTCTCGGTGAGCGCGGCGAGGGAGCGCAGCGCGCCGATCTCCTCCAGGCGGTCCTGGGCGGCGTCGACGTCGATCTCCTCGCGGAGCGTCGCGGGGTCGTGGCGGATGATGATGCTCAGGGCGGTTCTTCCTCGTGGATGCGGATCCGGATCGGCGCACGCTGCGGCGAGAGGACGGAGGGGGCTCTGGCCCCCGTCCACTGTACGGGCAACCGGGCCGGGCCGCCCGGCCCGGACGCGCGGGGTCGAGGTCGGCCCCGGCGACGTTCCTCGGCCCCGGCGCCGCTCCTCAGCCCCGGCGGACCTGGAAGATGCTGCGGGCCGGCAGCGGCGAGGGCGTGGCGGTGTCGTCGGTGACGACCGAGGCACCGCCGAGGAAGTTCTCCAGCTCGCGCCCCTGCACCAGCTTCGCGGGCGCGGGATCGGAGGCGAGCCGCCGCGGCAGCCCGTCCACCGGCAGCGGAGAGGGCGAGGCGAGCATCACCACGTTGCCGAAGCGCTTGGCCTTCAGCATCTGGGTGTCGGTCATGATCGCCGTGTGCGCGAAGACCGCCGCGAGCGTGGCGGCCTGGGCGCGGGCGAAGGCGAGCGCGCCGCCGTCGGCCACGTTGACCGCCACGACGCCGGTGGGCGCGAGCAGCGGCGCGATCTCGCGGTAGAACTCGGCGCTCGTGACGTGCGCGGGTGTCCTGGCCCCGGAGAAGATGTCGACCACCACGACGTCGACCGTGCCGAGCAGCCCCGGCGGCAGCTTGCCGAGCACCTCGCGGGCGTCACCCTGGCGGATCCGGATCTGCGCGCCGCGGGGCAGCGGGAGCGCCTCCCGCACCAGGTCGACGAGCGCCGCCTCGATCTCGACCACCTGCTGGCGCGAGCCGGGCCGGGTCGCCGCGACGTAGCGGGGGAGGGTCAGCGCGCCGGCGCCCAGGTGCAGCGCCGTCACGGCCTCGCCCTCGGGCGCGAGCAGGTCGATCGCGTGGCCGATCCGCCGCACGTACTCGAAGGAGAGGTGCGTGGGGTCGGCGAGGTCGACGTGCGACTGCGGGGTCCCGTCGACGACGAGGGTCGCCGCGTCGGAGGAGTGCCGGTCGGGCTCGATCTGCGCGAGGAATCCGCTGGCGAGCACGGCGCGGGGGTGCTCGGAGTCGTCGCCGCGTCGGCGACCGGTGCGTTCGGCCATCCGACCAGTCTGCCGTGCCGCGCAGGAGGGGAGGCGGAGCGGGAGAGGAGGAGCAGGAGAGGCGGGGAGGAAGACGGAGCGGGCGAGACCCTCGACCCGGCCGTATACCCGAGGCCCGTGCCGGGCGCAAGCACCTGCACTTGCGCGGCGTGGCGCAGTGCATCTATAGTTGTACTTTGCGCTCCCGAGTGCCGAGTCGTCATATTGCGGTCGACCAGCCATCGGAACCCGGCATCAGATGGTGGATGCCGATGCCACACTCTAGCCCCCGCCCCGAAGGCCGCGTCAAACCGGTCGCTTCGTCGCTGCGGCCGCGTCACCGCGGTCACGGAACGGGGAGCAGGACGTGTCGGCCCGCCCGGCGGGAGCCCACTCCACACATCCCACAGATTGAGACCCGCGAGGGTCTACGGAGGTTCCTTCCTTGGCTGCTGCGCCCAACGCAACCACCACCTCACCCAAGAACGGACGCGGAGCTTCGCGTCTCTCGTTCGCCAAGATCAGCGACACCCTGACGGTTCCGGATCTGCTCGCGCTGCAGACCGAGAGCTTCGACTGGCTCGTCGGCTCGGAGGCGTGGAAGACCCGCGTCGCCGAGGCGAAGGCCGTCGGCCGGGAGGATCTCCCCGCCAACTCCGGACTCGACGAGATCTTCGAGGAGATCTCCCCGATCGAGGACCTCAGCGAGACGATGCAGCTGAGCTTCACGAACCCGTACCTCGAGCCCGAGAAGTACACGATCGAGGAGTGCAAGGAGCGCGGCAAGACCTACGCCGCTCCGCTGTACGTCGAGGCCGAGTTCATGAACCACCTCACGGGTGAGATCAAGACCCAGACGGTCTTCATGGGCGACTTCCCCCTGATGACGGAGAAGGGCACGTTCATCATCAACGGCACCGAGCGTGTCGTCGTGTCCCAGCTCGTCCGCAGCCCGGGCGTGTACTTCGAGCGCCAGCAGGAGAAGACGTCCGACAAGGACATCTACTCCGCCCGCGTCATCCCCAGCCGCGGTGCCTGGCTCGAGTTCGAGATCGACAAGCGCGACCAGGTCGGCGTCCGCATCGACCGCAAGCGCAAGCAGTCGGTCACCGTCTTCCTCAAGGCCCTGGGCCTGACGAGCGAGGAGATCCTCGAGCAGTTCGCCGGCTACGAGTCGATCGAGCTGACCCTCGAGAAGGACAACATCCTCACCAAGGAGGACGCCCTCCGCGACATCTACCGCAAGCTCCGCCCGGGCGAGCAGGTCGCCGCCGAGGCCGCCCGCGCGCTGCTGGACAACTTCTACTTCAACAGCAAGCGCTACGACCTCGCCAAGGTCGGTCGCTACAAGATCAACCGCAAGCTCGGCATCGACAAGGCGCTGTCCGACTCGGTGCTCACGGTCGAGGACATCATCGCGACCATCAAGTACCTGGTCGCGCTGCACGACGGCCGCACCAACCTGCCCGGTGTGCGCGACGGCGCCGCGGTCGACCTCCGCCTCGACGTGGACGACATCGACCACTTCGGCAACCGCCGCATCCGCGCGGTCGGCGAGCTCATCCAGAACCAGGTCCGCACCGGTCTGTCCCGCATGGAGCGCGTCGTCCGCGAGCGCATGACCACGCAGGACATCGAGGCGATCACCCCGCAGACCCTGATCAACGTCCGCCCCGTGGTGGCCGCGATCAAGGAGTTCTTCGGCACCTCGCAGCTGTCGCAGTTCATGGACCAGAACAACCCGCTCGCGGGTCTGACCCACAAGCGCCGCCTGTCGGCGCTCGGCCCCGGCGGTCTCTCCCGTGAGCGCGCCGGCGTCGAGGTCCGCGACGTCCACCCGTCGCACTACGGCCGCATGTGCCCGATCGAGACCCCGGAAGGCCCGAACATCGGCCTGATCGGCTCGCTCGCGTCCTTCGCGCGCATCAACTCGTTCGGCTTCATCGAGACCCCGTACCGCAAGGTCGTCGACGGCGTCGTCACCGCGCAGATCGACTACCTCACCGCGTCCGAGGAGGACGAGTACCTGGTCGCCCAGGCGAACGCCCCCCTCACCTCCGACATGCGCTTCGCCGAGGGCAAGGTCCTGGTCCGCCCCAAGGGCGGAGAGGTCGAGCTCGTCGACGCCGAGCGCGTGCACTACATGGACGTCTCCCCGCGCCAGATGGTGTCGGTCGCGACGTCGCTGATCCCGTTCCTCGAGCACGACGACGCGAACCGCGCGCTCATGGGCGCGAACATGCAGCGTCAGGCCGTCCCGCTGCTGCGCAGCGAGTCGCCCGTCGTCGGAACCGGCATGGAGGGCTTCGCGGCCATCGACGCCGGCGACGTCATCACGGCCGACAAGGCCGGCGTGGTCCAGGAGGTCTCCGCCGACTCCGTCACCGTCCAGTTGGACGAGGGCGGCACGCAGACCTACTTCCTGCGCAAGTTCGACCGCTCGAACCAGGGCACCTCGTACAACAACCGCGTGGTCGTCTCCGCCGGTGAGCGCATCGAGGTCGGCGAGATCGTCGCCGACGGTCCCGCGACCGAGAACGGCGAGCTCGCGCTCGGCAAGAACCTGCTCGTCGCGTTCATGCCGTGGGAGGGTCACAACTTCGAGGACGCGATCATCCTCAGCCAGAACCTGGTGAAGGACGACGTCCTCTCCTCGATCCACATCGAGGAGTACGAGGTCGACGCCCGCGACACCAAGCTCGGCAAGGAGGAGATCACCCGCGACCTCCCCAACGTCAGCCCGGAGCTCCTGGCCGACCTGGACGAGCGCGGCATCATCCGCATCGGCGCCGAGGTCCGCCCCGGCGACATCCTCGTCGGCAAGGTCACGCCCAAGGGCGAGACCGAGCTCTCGGCCGAGGAGCGCCTGCTCCGCGCGATCTTCAACGAGAAGAGCCGCGAGGTCCGCGACACGTCGCTGAAGGTGCCCCACGGCGAGCAGGGCACCATCATCGGCGTCAAGGTGTTCGACGCGCAGGACGGCGACGACGAGCTCGGCTCGGGCGTCAACCAGCGCGTGGTCGTCTACATCGCCCAGAAGCGCAAGATCACCGAGGGCGACAAGCTCGCCGGCCGCCACGGCAACAAGGGCGTCATCTCGAAGATCCTGCCGGTCGAGGACATGCCGTTCCTCGCCGACGGCACCCCGGTCGACATCGTGCTCAACCCGCTCGGCGTCCCCGGCCGGATGAACTTCGGCCAGGTCCTCGAGATCCACCTCGGCTGGATCGCGAAGCAGGGCTGGAAGGTCGAGGGCAAGCCCGAGTGGGCCAAGCGCCTGCCCGAGCACGCCCGCGAGGCCGCTCCCGGCACCAAGGTCGCCACCCCGGTGTTCGACGGTGCGGCGGAGGAGGAGCTCGCAGGGCTCCTCGACTCCACCACCCCGACCCGCGACGGCGAGCGCCTGATCGGCTCGTCCGGCAAGACGCAGCTGTTCGACGGCCGCTCGGGGGAGCCCTTCCCGGACCCGGTCTCGGTCGGCTACATGTACATCCTGAAGCTGCACCACCTCGTCGACGACAAGATCCACGCGCGCTCGACGGGCCCGTACTCGATGATCACCCAGCAGCCGCTCGGTGGTAAGGCGCAGTTCGGCGGCCAGCGCTTCGGCGAGATGGAGGTGTGGGCCCTCGAGGCCTACGGTGCCGCCTACGCGCTGCAGGAGCTCCTCACCATCAAGTCGGACGACATCCTCGGCCGCGTGAAGGTGTACGAGGCCATCGTCAAGGGTGAGAACATCCAGGAGCCGGGCATCCCGGAGTCCTTCAAGGTCCTCATCAAGGAGATGCAGTCCCTGTGCCTGAACGTCGAGGTCCTCTCGGCCGACGGCACCGCGGTCAGCCTGCGCGACACGGATGACGAGGTCTACCGCGCCGCGGAGGAGCTCGGCATCAACATCTCCTCCCGGTTCGAGTCGTCCTCCGTCGACGACATCTGATCCCGCGCCAGCATCTGACGACTCCCCGTCTCTGACGAGACACCCTGTTTTCCGACAAGGAGAAAACATTGCTCGACGTAACAACTTTTGACGAGCTGCGCATCGGCCTCGCGACGGCCGATGACATCCGTCGCTGGTCGCACGGTGAAGTGAAGAAGCCCGAGACCATCAACTACCGCACCCTCAAGCCCGAGAAGGACGGTCTGTTCGGCGAGCAGATCTTCGGACCCTCGCGCGACTGGGAGTGCTCCTGCGGCAAGTACAAGCGGGTCCGCTTCAAGGGCATCGTCTGCGAGCGCTGCGGCGTCGAGGTCACCAAGTCCTCGGTCCGCCGCGAGCGGATGGGCCACATCGAGCTCGCCGCCCCCGTCACCCACATCTGGTACTTCAAGGGCGTTCCCTCGCGCCTCGGATACCTGCTGGACATGGCGCCGAAGGACCTCGAGAAGGTCATCTACTTCGCGGCGTACATGATCATCGACGTGGACGACGACGGCCGTCACGCCGACATGCCCGGCCTCGAGAACGAGCTCCGGCTCGAGATCAAGACCCTCTCGGACCAGCGCGACTCCCGCATCGCGGACCGCCTGGCGCGCCTCGAGACCGACCTCGCCGCCCTGGAGGCGGAGGGCGCGAAGAGCGACCAGAAGCGCCGCACCAAGGACGGCGCCGAGAAGGAGATGGGCCAGATCCGCAAGTCCTTCGACGAGGACATCGCGCGACTGGAGAGCGTGTGGGAGCAGTTCCGCACCCTGAAGGTCGGCGACCTCAAGCCCGAGGACGCCGTCTTCAACGAGCTCGTCGACCGCTACGGCGTCTACTTCGAGGCCTACATGGGCGCCGAGGCGATCAAGAAGCGCCTCGAGCAGTTCGACCTCCAGGCCGAGGCCGAGACGCTGCACCTGCAGATCGCCGAGGGCAAGGGTCAGAAGAAGATCCGCGCCATCAAGCGCCTGCGCGTCGTCAACTCGTTCCTCGCCACCGGCAACTCGCCGGCCGCGATGGTCCTCGACGTGGTCCCGGTCATCCCGCCGGAGCTGCGCCCGATGGTCCAGCTCGACGGTGGCCGCTTCGCCACCTCCGACCTGAACGACCTGTACCGCCGCGTCATCAACCGCAACAACCGCCTCCGCCGCCTGCTCGACCTCGGTGCCCCCGAGATCATCGTGAACAACGAGAAGCGCATGCTCCAGGAGGCGGTCGACGCCCTCTTCGACAACGGCCGCCGCGGCCGTCCCGTCACGGGCACCGGCAACCGCGCCCTGAAGTCCCTGAGCGACATGCTCAAGGGAAAGCAGGGTCGCTTCCGCCAGAACCTGCTGGGCAAGCGCGTCGACTACTCGGGCCGCTCGGTCATCATCGTCGGACCGCAGCTCAAGCTGCACCAGTGCGGTCTGCCCAAGCAGATGGCGCTCGAGCTGTTCAAGCCGTTCGTCATCAAGCGCCTGATCGACCTGTCGCACGCGCAGAACATCAAGGCCGCCAAGCGCATGGTCGAGCGCTCGCGTCCGCAGGTCTGGGACGTGCTCGAGGAGATCATCCGCGAGCGCCCCGTCCTGCTCAACCGCGCGCCCACCCTGCACCGACTCGGCATCCAGGCCTTCGAGCCCCAGCTGGTCGAGGGCAAGGCGATCCAGCTGCACCCGCTCGTCTGCGCCGCGTTCAACGCGGACTTCGACGGCGACCAGATGGCCGTCCACCTGCCCCTGTCGGTCGAGGCCCAGGCCGAGGCGCGCATCCTGATGCTCGCCTCGAACAACATCCTCAAGCCCTCCGACGGCCGCCCGGTCACCCTGCCCACGCAGGACATGATCATCGGCCTGCACCACCTGACGACCATCCGCGAGGGTGGCGCCGGTGAGGGCCGCGCGTTCTCCTCCGTCTCGGAGGCGATCCTCGCGAAGGACCAGGGCTCGCTGCACCTGAACTCGAAGGTCCGCATCCGCATGTCGGACGTGTACTTCGCTCAGGGTCAGAGCCCCGAGGGTGTCGAGATCGACGACAAGGGCAAGGTCACCGCGCCCGTCCTCCTCGACACGACGCTCGGCCGCGCCCTCTTCAACGAGGCTCTGCCGGTCGACTACCCCTACTTCGAGCAGGTCGCCGACAAGACGACCATCTCCGGGATCGTCAACGACCTCGCGGAGCGCTACCCGAAGGTGGAGGTCGCCGCCTCGCTCGACCGCATCAAGGACGCCGGCTTCTACTGGGCCACCCGGTCCGGTGTGACCGTCGCCCTCTCGGACATCCTCACCCCGCCCTCGAAGCCCGTCATCATCGCGGGCTACGAGAAGAAGGCGGCCAAGGTCGAGTCCGAGTACGACAAGGGTCTGACCACCCAGGCGGAGCGCCGCCAGGAGCTCGTGAAGATCTGGACCGAGGCGACCGACGAGGTCGCCAAGGCGATGCGCGCGAACTTCCCGATCGACAACACGATCAACCGCATGGTCACCTCCGGTGCCCGTGGAAACTGGCTGCAGGTGCGCAACATCGCCGGCATGCGCGGTCTGGTGAACAACCCGAAGGGCGAGATCATCGCCCGACCGATCATCTCCTCGTACCGCGAGGGACTGTCGGTCGCCGAGTACTTCATCGCCACGCACGGTGCCCGCAAGGGTCTGGCCGACACCGCGCTCCGCACCGCGGACTCGGGCTACCTGACGCGTCGACTCGTCGACGTCTCGCAGGACGTCATCATCCGCGAGGACGACTGCGGCACGACCAAGGGCCTCGACCTGCCGATCATGCTCCAGGACGCCACCGGCGCCTGGATCCAGGACTCCAACGTCGAGAACTCCGTCTACGCCCGCTCGCTCGCCACCGCGGCGACGAACGAGGCCGGCGAGGTCGTGGCCGAGGCCGGCGAGGACGTCGGCGACGTCCTCATCGAGAAGCTCGTCGGTGCCGAGGTCCGTCACATCAAGGTGCGCTCGGTCCTGACCTGCGAGTCGGCCGTCGGCGTCTGCGCGGCCTGCTACGGCCGCTCGCTCGCCACCGGCAAGCTCGTCGACATCGGAGAGGCCGTCGGCATCATCGCGGCCCAGTCGATCGGCGAGCCCGGCACGCAGCTCACGATGCGCACCTTCCACACCGGTGGATCGGCCTCGGCCGACGACATCACGCAGGGTCTGCCCCGCGTGCAGGAGCTCTTCGAGGCCCGCACCCCCAAGGGTGCGTCGCCGATCGCGGAGGCCGCCGGTCGCATCACGATCGAGGACACCGACCGGGCCCGCCGGGTCATCCTCCAGCCGGACAACGGCGACGAGGCGGTCATCTACCCGGTGCTCAAGCGCTCGCAGCTCCTCGTCGAGGACGGCCAGTCGGTCGTGCTCGGTCAGCAGCTGCACGTGGGAACGGTCGACCCCAAGGAGGTCCTGCGCGTGCTGGGCGTCCGCGAGGTCCAGAAGCACCTCGTCGGCGGTGTCCAGGGCGTCTACCGCTCGCAGGGCGTCCCGATCCACGACAAGCACATCGAGGTCATCGTCCGGCAGATGCTCCGCAAGGTCACCGTCGTCGACCACGGCGACACCGACCTGCTGCCGGGTGAGCTCGTCGACCGCTCGCGCTACAGCGAGGTCAACCGTGCGGCTCTGACCGAGGGCAAGCGGACCGCGTCCGCTCGCCAGGAGGTCATGGGCATCACCAAGGCCTCGCTCGCGACCGAGTCGTGGCTGTCGGCCGCGTCCTTCCAGGAGACCACCCGCGTCCTGACGCAGGCGGCCATGGAGGGCAAGCGCGACCCGCTGATGGGCCTCAAGGAGAACGTGATCATCGGAAAGCTGATCCCGGCCGGAACGGGTCTGCCCCGCTACCGGAACGTGTCGGTCGAGGCGACGGAGGAGGCGAAGGCCGAGCGGTACCCCAACCGCATCTTCGCCGACGACGCCGCGTTCAGCGACGCGGACCTCTCGTTCGTCGACTTCGACTCGTTCTCGAGCGACGGCTACGAGCCCGGCAACTACAGCTGAGCACGGTCTGAGTGACGAAGGGCCCCGCCGGGAGACCGGCGGGGCCCTTCGTCGTCCGCCCAGTCACCGGTCACGTGGCGCGATGAACGATTTGGCTATTCAGACTGCTCGGTTGGACGTCGTAGTCTAAATCCTTCGATAGGGACCGTCTGGTCACTCTCAAATAGCTTGATGGGAGCCCTTGTATCCTTGTCGGAAACCAGTGCAAGCTGCTCAAAATGCTCAGCCACCTGATGAGGGGTCACACCCCATTGCTGAAGAACGTGTTCCAATAGCAATGCCGTTGAGCCGGATTTGCCATACTGGTACCACCAGTTGCGTGGGTTCCATTCTCTTAGGCGCAGATCCCCAAAGTCACCAAAGCGCGAGTCTTTTGCCGTCTTCTGAATCTCTTCCGGGAAGAAGTTTCGCGAACCAAGACGAATCACTATAGCGTTATCTGGCAAGTCCAGTTGCCGCCCCTGCTGGCGTTCGCGAAAGACGAGGCTTCCTGAGTCGCTGTGATAGGTGTTGATCTCCCAATCCGGGATGATTACCACTTCGTTTCGCGTTGATAGCCAATCCCCAAGCTGGTCAGGCGATATTTCTCCTGACCGTAAAATTCCGCAAGGCATACTTGGCAAAGAAACGCCGACAGAGCGACCGAGGTCGGCGGCCCCATACCGGGTCGAAGATGAGGCGAATCTCTTCCGGTCCATCAGGTCAATCTGAGTACTAGCCCATCGCTGTAGCTCGGATGGGTTGGCTAGAGGAAAGGAGGAGTTGCGATCAGCTTTGAGCGGTGCGCCTGAAAAGGCGCCAAGGCAGTTGTAGACATAGTCGCTGAGCAAGCCGCCAACATATGTTTTGGCGTCTGGTGCCGGCCACCACCACACGTCAGCTGTCGATTCGTTTTCTAAACCGCTAGCCAGAACCGCCCTACCAATTACGCGTCCATCTTCGTCGAACAAAGACTGCTCATTTTCAATGAAGTACTTTCGCCATTCGATGTACATCTTTTGATAATTCGGGTTCTTCATATCGAAAGTGTAGATACGATCGAAAAGCTGGTCGGCGGGTAGTGTGCTCCACTCGTTGGCTTCAATAAGTCTCTTCGCGTCTCGATCGTCCGGTCCCTCGAACTTCAGATCAACGTCCAGCAAGGCACACATGTTAATCAACATATCCCGCACCATTTGCGAAACGGATTGCTCAATTGCATCCGTTTCCAGTAAGCCCTTTTCGGAGAGCGGAGGATTTTTTAATCTTAGTCTGACGAGGGTGCCATTCTGAGTGAGCTCCTCGCGCACAGGAACGTTTCGGAAAAGTGGCCTACCGGCCAAACCATCTTCAAAGACCAGCATTGCCGTCTCCGACGAACCCTGCCTATATCGCAGAGACTTAATTTCCACGCGATCCGCAATCATAAATGCAGAAAAAAAGCCAATCCCGAACTTTCCGCGAGGTCGAAAAGACGCCGCGGGTAAATCAGCGAGGTCCGAGTTGGTTGTAGCTTTCCATTGTGACCTGCCGAAGTCCAACAATGACTCAGCCATCTGATGCTGCGTCATACCGATGCCGTGGTCTTCGACTTCAAGCCAGTCGGATCCACCGTGCTGGTAAAGCCTGATGCTCACTGCGGGAACATCGCGTTGGGAATGGGCTGCATAGAGGTGACTGGCATCTGCCGCATTCGCGATCAGTTCCCGCAGGGGGATAGTTGGATTGTCGCCATAAAGTTGAGCTCCACCAAGCGTTTCCACCACGGTGTTGACTTTCGAGACTTTCAGGGTTGCGTCAATCGGGGTCCAGCCCTGGGTCTTGACGAGTGACGCGAGTCGTTCTGGCGTCGAGACTCCGGCCACCGAATTCACCTTGAACGGTTTGCGGCCGAGGTCGCGACACACGGCGTCTACTTGTTTGAGTTCAAAGTCAATCATTTTTAGTGTGTCGTAGGCGAGCCACCACGCGCGCGATTCTGACTCAGGAAATGATCTACTGGATGTGTATTCAAGTCGAGACTTGTTTACAATGGGGCGGTTGAGTCGTTGTTGAAATACCCAGTGATCTCTGCTCACTCCGACCTGCGGTCGAAACGCGTGAAGCATTAGCGGGGCGCGCCTACTGTCGATATGACTGGCGTCTGCCAGGCGCAGAATGCAAGCAAGCTTGAGCGGGTCTATGTTCCACTCGCCGGGGAGTGAACCGTCTGTCCCGTGTTTGTCGGCCACAAAAGATGGAAGCTCGTCGACGGAAACCCAATGACTCTGGGCAATTCGTCCAATATCGTCCCCAAAGAAACGACGGAGATCTTCCTGGGCAAGAAGTGTTACTTTGCGTCCTGAATCTGTTTCGAATTCTTGGTCCACTAGGCGCGCGGCCTGCTCTGCATGTCGCAGCCTCAGTGTCGTCACCAGAGCAAGCTCGCGATTCGATGCGTCTTCCGCCGCTGTTGGAGGATCTGTCACGCCGGATTCCAGTACACGTGCAAATGTAGGATCTGCTTCGACGGCGTCCTTTCCACCAGGATATGAATTGAGGCCCATCCCGAGATCGTGCAGCAAGAAAGCGCCGCCAAGGATGAATGCTTCCGCCGGGTTCAGAGGGAAATCATCGTCGACGATCATCGAGGCCATATCCCAGAGCGAGTCTATATGCTCGATGCCGTGGTCCGTGAACATAGGCATGGAGATCTTGATGTCTTCGGCGAGGAGTTTTGCGTTACTTCGAAAGTCGAAATAGGCTTCTCGAAGTCGATTTACTGTAGGTTGATTCTCGCCGAAGTCAGTAGAGCCGAGAGTTCGTCGCCAAAGTGATGACGTCTGATAATCGTATGGCATTGCCCGTCCTGTATATGTCAGTACCCGTGGCCATGGGGAGCTCTTACGCTCCATTGCGGAAGCGTGACAGCCTTCGTGTCGCGGGTCAAGAAAGCTGATCCCGGCCGGAACGGGTCTGCCCCGCTACCGGAACGTGTCGGTCGAGGCGACGGAGGAGGCGAAGGCCGAGCGGTACCCCAACCGCATCTTCGCCGACGACGCCGCGTTCAGCGACGCGGACCTCTCGTTCGTCGACTTCGACTCGTTCTCGAGCGACGGCTACGAGCCCGGCAACTACAGCTGAGCACGGTCTGAGTGACGAAGGGCCCCGCCGGGAGACCGGCGGGGCCCTTCGTCGTCAGCGGCACCGTGCGGGCACAGCGACGCGCGACGGGTGCCTCGCGCGCCGCGCGGTAAGGGCACCCTGACTGGGGGTCCGTCGATTCCCGACAGAGAGCCCGAACGGGGGCGTCCGGATGATTGACTTCTGGGACGTTCGTCCGGTCGATCCCCTGAACCCGCTCAGCAGGGGTCGCGGCGGTGAGGAAACGTGCGGATGAGAGTCCTGATCGCCCTGCTGGCCGCCCTTCTCGTGGTGGTCGGTGCCGTCGTCGTACCGTCGGGCACCGCGGTCGCCGCGGCCGCCGCAGCCGCCCCTCCGCCGGCGACCTGCGGCATCGCCGAGCTCGCCCCGGTCCTCCCGGGCGACGAGGTCGAGTCCACGGCGGCGGCCTCGCTGGTGCCGATCCTGGTGCTGCACGGCTGGCTCGGCACCGCGACGCACGACGCGTCGCGCACGGGCGCCTTCTCGCACCTGGTCGACCTGATCGCCACCAACGGCGTCGACCAGCCGGTCACCACCTCCCAGCGCTCGCTCATCGGCGCGTTCCAGGACACCGAGGGCGCCGTCGTCTACACCTTCGACTACCGCGATCTCGCGGCCCGCTGGGTGACCGATCCCGGCATCGCCGACGCCCTGGCCTCCTCGATCGCCTGCCTCACCGCCGCGACCGGCCACCGGGCCGTCGTCGTCGCCCACTCGATGGGCGGCCTCGCCGCGCGCCAGGCCCTCAGCCAGAGCGTCGACGGCGTGCCGGTGGAGTCGATGGTGCGCGAGGTCGTCACCTTCGGCACGCCCAACACGGGCTCGGACCTCGCCCTCCGCCTCGGCCAGATCATCGACTCCACCGGCACGGTCAGCCCCGCGGTGGTCGGCGGACTCGAGCCGCAGTCGCGCCTCGGCCTCTCGGCGCTGCTCGCCTCCTGCGGCGCGGCGGCCTCGCAGGACGCGGGCAACGCGGGGGAGTGCACGGGCATGCCCATGATCGACGCGCTGTCCTCGCAGGCGGGGATCGCCCTGCGCACCGGCTCCACGCAGCTCGCGGCCCTGCCGCCGTGGCCGGAGAGCGTGCGCGTGGTCTCGCTCGCCGGCGACATCCGCGTGACCATCGCCTCGGTCCTGGGCTCGCGGACGGGCTCGGTGTCGCTCGGCGACATCATCGTCGCGCCGCCGTCGGCCGAGGCGGGCGTCGACGACTACGTCGTGTCGACCTGCTACTACACGCTGCTGTCGATGCCGGACGTCCCGTCGGTGCTCGCGGAGCTGAACCCGATGGCGCGGCTGGGCGACGCGCTGCGCTTCTCCGCGATGGTGGTCGCCATCGACGCCAGCCCCTGCCACCACGCCAAGCTGATGCGCAACGTCGAGCTCGCCGGCCACGCCGAGGCGGAGGTCGCCGGTGCGGTGGCGGACGAGCTCGGCATTCCGCGCCTCGGCGCCGTGCGCGCCGGGCAGCACCTCCTGCCGTTGTCGGACGAGCCTCGCCGCCCCTTCCGCCCCTGACCGGCGGGACATGATGTCCGGAGTTTTGACGCCGCCCTGATCGAGCGCCTACGGTCGAGATCGGCCGAAGGGGCGGCCGCCTGGGGGACAGGCAGCGCGGCTCGCGCGGCTCGCACGCCGAGCGCGAGCCGCGCCCGTCCCGCGCGTCCGGCTGCCTCTGTGACCTCCCGAGTAGCCGATGTGCGCGACGACTGTCGGCGATCGTCTACGCTCGGGTGCACCGGGGACGCCGAAGCCGCCCCGCTCACCCGCCTCCGGAGGCACGATGGGCACCGACACCCCGCCCGAGGTCCCGCCGCGACCGGCCCGTCTGAGCCGTGAGCAGGTCCGGACCCGGCTGCTCGACGCCGCCCTCGCGCTCGTCCGCGCGGAGGGCCTGCGCGTCGGCGTCTCGCACCTGCCGCTCGAGGACGTCATCCGCTCCGCCGGCGTGCCGCGCAGCACGGTCTACCGGATCTGGCCCACCCGCCAGGCGTTCTACGACGAGCTGGTCGCCGCGATCCCCGAGCGGATCCTCACGGCCCGGCTCGACCCCACCTCGCTCACCGCGGGGGACGCGTACCTGCATCGCCGCCTCGCCGAGCAGCCGACCCCCGAGCAGATGCGCGAGATCCTCGTCGCCTCGCTCACCGTCGCGATCGAGGCGAACTACGACAACGTGTTCGCCTCCCAGCACTGGCGTAACTTCGTCGCCCTGATCGGCGCGGTCGACTCGCACTCGGAGTCGGCCCGCGTCGCGATCCACGAGGCCCTGCACTCGCGCCAGGTGCACTTCATCGAGAACATGGCGAAGTACTACCGGCACACCCTCGCCGAGGCGGGCCTGCGCCTGCGCTCGGGCCGGGAGGAGGAGTACGCCGTGCTCGCCTCCGCGATCTCGTCGTTCGTCGAGGGACTCTGCGTCGCCCGGATCGCCGCGCCCGAGCTGGTGACCGGACCGATCGATCCGGGCCGGCCGGACTCGCCCTCGCTCGTGGTGGCGGGCACGCTGATGCTGATCGACGGCTTCTGCGAGCCCGTGCCGTCCGCGCCCACCGGGTCCGCACCGGCGGAGGACGCCGCGCTCTAGCGGTCGGCGGGAGGCTCGTCCTCGGCGACCGGCTCGAGCATCCCGTCGACGATCGAGCGGATCGTCCAGGCGGTGAGGCTCCACTCGACGGGCTCGCCGTCCAGGCCGGGCGCCGTGACGACGGCGTCGAGCTCGTCGTCGAGCAGCCGCCCGCGGTGCACCAGCCCGTCCGTGACGATCGCGGTGAGGTGCGCGAGCTGGAGCGTGGTGAAGCCGGGCCGGAGTGAGGCGCTGAACTGGTCCAGGACGTCCTGGTAGTAGTCGCGCAGCCGCTGGCTGAGCATCGTCTCGAGCCGGCGGGCGGTGGCGCGCACCGCCTCGCGCGCGGGCCCCTCCTCCATCGAGAAGGTGCACGCCAGCAGGGCGTTGTAGGAGGACCAGTCGACGGAGGCGCGAAGGGTCTCCACGCTGGAGTTCGCACCGATGCGGATCATCTCCCAGGCCACCTGACGGCGGCCCGCCGCGGTGCCGAGGTGGGCGGAGGAGCGCTCGTAGACCTCGGTCATCGCCCGCTGGGCGTCGGGATCCGCGCCGTCGGCGAAGCGGTCCGCGACGAAGATCTCGCCGATGAGGTCGGCGACGAACTCCTCCCGCGTGCTCCAGATCCGGTAGACCGAGCTGCGCGGCACGGCGGCCAGGCGGATGTACTCCTCCATCGGCAGGTGGGCGAAGCCGACCGTGAGCCCGTGGGCCGAGATGACCTCGCGGGCGGCGCGGAGCATCCGGGTCCGCACCTGGTCGGCGGGGATCCGGGTCGAGCGGAGGGCGGTCTCGTCGGAGTCGTTCATCGTCACGGAGACTAGCCCTCCTGGGCGGAGTGCGAGCAAGGAGGGGGATCCGCGGTCGGCGGAGATGCGCTGATGGTCGTCGGGACGGAATGTCCCGTGCGTGGCTCGGCCGGTCCTCCTTTCGCTACGGTTCGATCCAGGACGGACCCGACCGTCCTCGCAAGGGGTTTCCGTGGCGGAATTCGAGAAGTTCGCTGTGACCGTGGTGAGCGGTCTGTCCATCGAGCGCGCGGCTCTCGCGGCGCTCCTCGTCGACGTCCTCCCGCACCTGAGTGCCGCGGACCCGGACGCCGCCGAGGCGGACACGATCGCGGTCCTGGACCTCGACCGGGTCGCGCCCGAGGTGCTGACCAGCACGCTCGCGGAGGTCAGCGCGCGGCATCGCGGCCTGGTGGTGCTGTCCGCGTCGGACTCGCTCGAGGCCGTCCGCGCCGTGCTCCGCCTCGAGCGCACCGCCTTCGTCTGGAAGGGCGACGAGCCGGGCGAGCTCGTCGCGGCCCTGGTGTCGGTCGCGTCCGGCCGCTCCTGGATCTCGGAGGCGGCCCGGCACCGCTTCCTCGCCGCCGGCGAGCACCGCCGGCCCGTGCTCAGCCGGCAGGAGAGCCGCGTCATGCGCTCCTACGGGTCCGGCACGGCGGTCAAGGACGTCGCCCTCGACATGCGGATCGCCGAGCACACCGTGCGCACCTACATCAAGCGGATCAAGGCGAAGTACCTCGACGCCGGCATCGCGCTGGAGTCACGGGTCGACTTCTACCGCCACCTCGACGGGCATGACGTCGCGATCCGCAACGGCCGCGACCGGGTGCGGCCCGGCCTGCAGGAGACGGGCGGCGGCGTGCGTGGCGAGATCGCCTCGTGAGGCGAGCAGGATCGCGTTGCCGCTCCCGCGCCCCTCGGCGTAGCTGAGCGGACCGACGGCGGCGACCACCGGCAGCACGCGCTGCACCTCCCGCCGGAGCCGCCGCAGGCGCCGGTGATCGGCGTCGTCGGCGACGTTGACCGCGAGCAGGCCGACGCCCTCGACCAGCCCGGCGAGACCGCCGAGCACCTCGGTGCGGTAGAAGGGCTCCGGGATCTCGTCGCCGTCGTAGACGTCCAGCACGACGAGGTCGGCCCGCGGCACGGCGAGGGGTCCGGCGGCGTCCGCGGTGACGCTGCGCAGCCTCGTCCCGGTGGGGAGCGGTGCGTGCGCCAGCACGAACTCGACCAGCCCGGCGGCGCGCTCGACGACCGTCTGCTCGGAGCCAGGGCGGGTGGCGGCGACGTAGCGCGCGAGCGCCAGCGCGCCCGCACCGAGGTGGAGGACCGTCACGGGCGCTCCCGCCGGCCCGAGCGCGTCGACCGCGGAGCCGAGCCGGGCCAGGTACTCGAGGCCGAGCTGCTCGGGCGCGCGGAGATCGATCAGGGACTGCTCCGAGCCGTCGATCTCCAGCACCAGCGAGCCCTCGCGGATCGGGTCGGGCTCGAGCGAGACCAGTGCTCCACCGGGGAGACGGGCGGAGGGGGGCACCCGCCCACGCTAGCGGGAGCTCCCGCCTCGCGCCGGACCGCGGCCGCGGCTACGGTTGCAGCCATGGTCGCCCTCATCCTGCTCGACGTCGACGGCGTCCTGAACCCGTCCGTCTCGAGCGACCGCGCGGCGGGCGGCCACCGGCTGATGCTCGAGCCCGAGCGCGAGGACCTGGTGCGCCGCCTCGCCGCCGTCGGCACGATCGTCTGGGCCACCACCTGGCCGCCGAAGCTCACCTCGGTGCTCGCGGACGATCTCGGTCTGCCGGCCGGCACCGAGGCGATCGTCTTCGGCGGTGGCCTCCCGCGCGACCCGCGCTTCCCCGGGCAGACCGGCAAGCTCCAGCCCGTCGCCGTCTGGCTCGAGCAGGCAGAGGACAGGTTCGCGATCGACGCCGTCGTCTGGATCGACGACAACCTCCGCGGCGACGCCTTCGACTGGGCCCGCGAGCAGGAGACCCCCTTCCACCTGATCGTGCCCGAGGCGGCCGCCGGCCTGACGGCGGACGAGGTCGCCGGCGCGGAGTCGTTCCTCGCGGGGCTCGGTGCCCGTCCGGCGTCACACGGCGACATCCGGGAATAGCGGTCCCCCTCCCGCTGGTTGGGTGGAGGGTGCGGACGCGTGCGATCGATCGCCGTCCGCTCCTCCCCACCCCACCGAACCGTGCGCGGCTCCGGCCGCGATCCGGTCGTGAGACACCGCGATGCACCGAAGGAAAGACACTGTGACGCTCCTCCCCGCCCGCACCTCGCTGCGCATCCTGCTCGGCACGACCGCGGCCGCCGCCGCCCTCGTCCTCGCCGGCTGCGCCCCCGCCTCCACCGACGACGTGGTCTCCGGCTCCAGCGACGACAGCACCGCCTCGACCGCCTCCGGGCTGACGCTCGCCGAGGTCGAGGAGTCCGGGAAGCTGACCATCGGCACCGAGGGCACCTACTCCCCGTTCTCCTTCCACGCGGACGGCGGCACGGGCGACCTCACCGGCTACGACGTCGAGGTGATCACCGCGGTCGCCGAGAAGCTCGGCGTCGAGCCGGAGTTCGAGGAGACGCAGTGGGACGCGATGTTCGCGGGACTGGACGGCGGCCGCTTCGACGTGATCGCCAACCAGGTCTCGATCAACGACGAGCGCAGCGCGAAGTACGACTTCTCCGAGCCGTACTCGGTGAGCCCCGGCGTGGTCGTCGTGCCGGCCGACGACACCGAGATCACCTCGCTGGACTCGCTCTCCGGCAAGACCACCGCGCAGTCGCTCTCGAGCAACTGGTACACGCTCGCGCAGGACAGCGGCGCGACCGTCGAGGGCGTCGAGGGCTGGGCCCAGGCCGTCGCCCTCGTCGAGCAGGGCCGTGTGGACGCGACCCTCAACGACCGTCTCACCTGGCTGGACTGGTCGACGACCTACCCCGACCAGGCCGCTGGCCTCAAGGTCGCCGTGACGACCGACGACAGCTCCTCCAGCGCCTTCACCTTCCCGAAGGGCTCGGACGACCTCGTCGCCGCGGTCGACGGCGCCCTCGACGAGCTGCGGGCCGACGGCACCCTCGCCTCCATCTCCGAGCGCTACTTCGGCGCCGACGTCTCCCAGTAGCCAGGCCTCAGGCGGTGGGTCTCGATACGCCCCTCCGGGGCTGCTCGACCAGCAAGAAGGACGCCTGCGGCGCTGGTCGCCGCTTCCGACGGTCGGCTGCGACATGCTGATCGAGTAGCCCGCGCAGCGGGCGTATCGAGATCCACCGTCGCCGTGACGCGAGTCCGCAGACCACCGTCTCGGCCACGGTGGGTCTCGATACGCCCCTCCGGGGCTGCTCGACCAGCATGGGTCGGCCGACACCCCCGCTTCGCAAGGCCGAGCGGCCCCGAGAAATGCGTGCCAGCATTTCTCGGAAGCGGACGCGACCCGCTCTGCCCCACGCATCCACCTCGACAAGCCGACCGCGGTCTTCTCCCGCCTCCGGCGGGAGAAGACAAGATGGAACTGTTCTTCAGGTCGTTCTGGCCGATCCTGTCGGGCGGCATCGTCGGCACGATCCCGCTGGCGCTGTCGAGCTTCGTGCTCGGCCTGGCCCTCGCGCTGGCCGTCGCGCTGATGCGCCTCTCGCGGGTGAAGGTCCTGGCCTGGATCGCCCGGGCGTACATCTCCGTGATCCGCGGCACCCCGCTCCTGGTGCAGCTCTTCGTGATCTTCTACGGCCTGCCCAGCCTGGGCGTCAAGATCGACCCCTGGCCGAGCGCGATCATCGCCTTCGCCCTGAACGTCGGCGGCTACGCGGCCGAGGTCATCCGCGCCGCGATCCTCAGCGTGCCCAAGGGGCAGTGGGAGGCGGCGCACACCATCGGCATGGGCCGCGGTCTCGCCCTGAGGCGGATCATCCTGCCGCAGGCCGCGCGCGTCTCGGTGCCGCCGCTCTCCAACACGTTCATCTCGCTGGTCAAGGACACCTCGCTCGCCTCGCTGATCCTGGTGACCGAGCTCTTCCGCCAGGCGCAGAAGATCGCCACCGCCTCGAGCGAGTTCATGCTGCTCTACCTCGAGGCCGCCCTCATCTACTGGCTCATCTGCCTCGTCCTCTCCAGCGGCCAGAGCCTCCTCGAGAAGCGATTGGACCGCTATGTCGCCCGTTGACGCCTCCTCCGGCACCGCAGGCCGCCCCGCGGACGGCGACCGCCCCGTCCTCCGCGCCACGGGGCTGCGCAAGTCCTTCAGCGGCGTCGAGGTCCTCCGCGGCATCGACCTCGAGATCCGCCGCGGTCAGGTCATCGCGCTGATCGGCCCGTCCGGCTCGGGCAAGACGACGGTGCTGCGCTCGTTGAACAGCCTCGAGGTCCCCGACGGCGGCCTGCTCGAGCTCGCGGACGGCTCGGTGCTCGACTTCGGCGGGCCGGTCGGCAAGCGCGCCCTCACCGCGCTGCGCGACCGCTCGGCGATGGTCTTCCAGCACTTCAATCTCTTCCCGCACCTCACCGTCCTGCAGAACGTCACGGAGGGCCCGCTCCGCGTGCAGCGCCGCCCGGCGTCCGAGGTGGTCCCGGAGGCGGAGGCGCTGCTCGAGCGCGTCGGTCTCGGCGGCCGCGGCGGCGCCTACCCCTTCGAGCTCTCCGGCGGCCAGCAGCAGCGGGTCGGCATCGTCCGGGCCCTCGCGCTCCAGCCCGACCTGCTGCTCTTCGACGAGCCGACGTCGGCGCTCGATCCCGAGCTGGTCGGCGACGTCCTCTCGCTGATGCGCGAGCTGGCGGGCGAGGGCTGGACGATGCTCGTCGTCACGCACGAGCTGGAGTTCGCCCGGCAGGTCGCCTCCGAGGTCGTCTTCATGGCGGACGGGGTGGTCGTCGAGCGCGGCGCCCCTGCGCAGATCCTCCGCGAGCCGCAGGAGCCGCGCACCCGGCAGTTCCTGCACCGCCTGCTGCACCCGCTCGAGTAGCGCAGCGGCGTCCCCCGTCCCGGGGTGGGCGCGGCGGTCGCTCGTCCCGCGCGGACCCGTGCCTAAGCTGTCGGAGTGACGGGGAACAGCGAAGCCGAGACCACGCGGATGCCGACGACGGGCGACGGGGCCGAGCCGACCCGGGAGTACGTCTGGCCCGAGCCGGAGCCGGGCGGCCGACGTCCCGCGACCGGCGCCACCGCCGTGCAGGAGGCGCAGCCCGCGTCGCCGTCCCCGCTCGGCTCCGTCGAGCCGGAGCCGGAGCCCGCCCGCCGGAAGGGCAACCGCCTCGCCGGCCTGGCCATCGCCCTGCTCACCACCGCGGTCTTCGCCGCCCTGTACCTCGTCGCCCTCACCGCGATCCGCGTGCTGATCGACGCCGTCGAGGGCGACCCCGTGGCGATCGCGCTCGCGCAGGGCCCCACGGCCGTCTTCCTCCTCCCGGTGGCCGCCTTCTTCGTCGGCCTCGCCCTGATCGTCCTCGCCGTCAATCGCGCGGGCTGGTGGGCCTACGTCCTCGGCGGCTTCTTCGTCGCCCTGCTCGCCGGCGCGGCGGCCCTCGTCGGCGCCTGGTCCGCGGTCGGCGGCTTCGCCGTGCCGCAGGACCGTACCGCCGTCGTCGACTTCCTCCGCGACCCCGCGACCCTCCTCGCCGTCGCCGCGGCCGCCGTGCTCGCCCGGGAGGTCAGCGTCTGGGGCGGGAGCCTCATCGCCGGCCGCGCGCGGGGAGTGAAGCGCCGCAACGCCGAGCGCGACGCCGCCGCGCAGTCGTGACGCCCGCCGGCCCGGGGGAGCAGGGCCGCGGCGCCGGGCTCGGCTACGGCATCGCCCTCGCGGCGTTCGCGTCCTTCCTCTACCTCGCCCTCGTGGTCTGCGCGTTCGGCGTGCTCAGCCTGCTGCTGGACCAGGACGTCGTCCCCGAGCGCGACGCCGGCCCGATCCTCGGCCCGGTCGTGGTGGCGGTCTGCGTCCTCGCCGTCCTCGTCTCGATGATCACACTCGCCGCCCGGCCCGGCGTCAGCCGTCTCGTCGGCCCCTCGCTGCTGACGGCGGTCGTCGTCTACGCGCTCTTCCTCCTGGTCGGCGGCGCGATCTACGGCCTGGGCCTGGGGGAGCCGGGCGCCATCCTCCGCTTCGTCGTCGACCACGCCGCGACGCCGTTCGCGATCGCCGCGGGCGTGCTGGCCGGAGCGGTGCAGATCCTCTTCCTCGCGATGCTCGCCCGCCGCGACGCCGGCGGCGGGACCCCGCACTGGGGCTGGGAGGGCGACGAGCGCGAGTGAGGCTCCCGGGCGGCGTTCTCGCCCAGGGCGAACGCCGTCCAGTTGACCGCCCCCGTCACTCCCCGTAATATTCTTCGGGTGTGCGCTTTGTCGTGCGCTCGTGTCGTGCCTCCGGGCCGGCACAGTGCCGCGCTTCGCTCCACCGGGTCCGCGAGGACCCGCGGGTTCGTCCGATCGGGCGGCCCCCACGGCATACCCCTCCCCTTCCCCGGTTCCGCTCGTCGGTGCCGAGAGGGAGTCGGGTCCAGATGAACTCGGCCGTCCCGGTAGCGGGCAGGCCGAATGTCGACCATCGATCCGCTGTCACCGTGCAGCATTCAAGGAGCAAATCAGTGCCAACGATTCAGCAGTTGGTCCGAAAGGGACGCACGCCGAAGGTCACCAAGACCAAGGCGCCCGCCCTGAAGGCCAACCCCCAGCAGCGCGGCGTCTGCACGCGCGTCTACACGACCACGCCCAAGAAGCCGAACTCGGCCCTCCGCAAGGTGGCCCGCGTGAAGCTCTCCAACGGCACCGAGGTCACGGCCTACATCCCCGGTGAGGGCCACAACCTCCAGGAGCACTCGATGGTGCTCGTCCGCGGCGGTCGTGTGAAGGACCTCCCCGGTGTCCGCTACAAGATCGTTCGCGGCGCCCTGGACACCCAGGCCGTCAAGAACCGCAAGCAGGCTCGCAGCCGGTACGGCGCGAAGATGGAGAAGAAGTAATGCCTCGTAAGGGACCCGCTCCTAAGCGCCCCGTCGTCGCAGACCCCGTCTACGGCGCCCCGGTCGTCAGCCAGCTCGTGAACAAGATCCTCCTGGACGGCAAGAAGGGCCTCGCCGAGCGCATCGTCTACGGCGCGCTCGAGGGAGTCTCGACCAAGAACGGCCAGGACGCCGTCGTCACGCTCAAGAAGGCGCTCGACAACGTCCGTCCGACCCTCGAGGTCCGCAGCCGCCGCGTCGGCGGCTCGACCTACCAGGTCCCCGTCGAGGTCAAGCCGCACCGCGCCAACACCCTCGCCCTCCGCTGGCTCACCAGCTACGCGAAGGCCCGTCGCGAGAAGACGATGACCGAGCGTCTCATGAACGAGATCCTCGACGCGTCGAACGGTCTGGGCGCCGCTGTCAAGCGTCGCGAGGACACCCACAAGATGGCCGAGTCGAACAAGGCCTTCGCGCACTACCGCTGGTAGCGCACCCCGCGCCCGCCTCTGGCGAGCGCGACCCCCGGTCCCGCGGCGCGCGCCTCAGTGCGCGCGCCGCGGTCCCGGACCCGGCGGCGGATCCTCGGATCCGGCGTGGACGGGCGACCGCCACCATCACGATCCCAGCCGATCGGCCATGAACCCGTTGCGCTGGCTCCATCACCTATCGGAGGAACTCCGTGGCACAAGATGTGCTCACCGACCTGAACAAGGTCCGCAACATCGGCATCATGGCCCACATCGATGCCGGCAAGACCACCACCACCGAGCGCATCCTGTTCTACACGGGTATCACGCACAAGATCGGTGAGGTCCACGACGGCGCCGCCACGATGGACTGGATGGCGCAGGAGCAGGAGCGCGGCATCACGATCACGTCCGCCGCGACGACGTGCTTCTGGAACAAGAACCAGATCAACATCATCGACACCCCCGGTCACGTCGACTTCACGGTCGAGGTCGAGCGCTCGCTGCGCGTCCTCGACGGCGCCGTCGCCGTCTTCGACGGCAAGGAGGGCGTCGAGCCCCAGTCCGAGACCGTCTGGCGTCAGGCCGACAAGTACGACGTCCCGCGCATCTGCTTCGTCAACAAGATGGACAAGCTCGGCGCCGACTTCTACTTCACCGTCGACACGATCATCAACCGCCTCGGCGCCAAGCCGCTGGTCATCCAGCTGCCCATCGGCGCGGAGTCCAGCTTCGAGGGCGTCGTCGACCTCGTCGAGATGCGCGCGCTCACGTGGCGCGGCGACTCGAAGGGTGACGTCGCGCTGGGCGCGAAGTACGAGATCGAGGAGATCCCCGCGGACCTGGCCGACAAGGCCGCCGAGTACCGCGAGAAGCTGCTCGAGACCGTCGCGGAGACCTCCGACGAGCTGCTCGAGAAGTACTTCGGCGGTGAGGAGCTCACGGTCGCCGAGATCAAGGGCGCCATCCGCAAGCTGACCGTCAACTCGGACATCTACCCCGTGCTCTGCGGCTCCGCGTTCAAGAACCGCGGCGTGCAGCCGATGCTCGACGCGGTCGTCGACTACCTCCCCTCCCCGCTCGACGTCCCCGCCATCGAGGCGCACGACGTCCGTGACGAGGAGAAGGTCATCATGCGCCACGCGGACTCGACCGAGCCCTTCTCGGCGCTCGCGTTCAAGGTCGCGGTGCATCCGTTCTTCGGTCGCCTCACCTACGTCCGCGTCTACTCGGGCAAGCTCGACTCCGGCGCCCAGGTCATCAACTCGACCAAGGGCAAGAAGGAGCGCATCGGCAAGATCTTCCAGATGCACTCCAACAAGGAGAACCCGGTCGACTCGGTCACCGCCGGCCACATCTACGCCGTCATCGGCCTCAAGGACACCACCACCGGTGACACCCTGAGCGACCCGACCGCGCAGGTCGTGCTCGAGTCGATGACCTTCCCGGAGCCCGTCATCGAGGTCGCCATCGAGCCCAAGACGAAGGCCGACCAGGAGAAGCTCGGCACCGCGATCCAGAAGCTCGCGGAGGAGGACCCCACCTTCCGCACCGAGCAGAACCAGGAGACCGGTCAGACGGTCATCAAGGGAATGGGCGAGCTGCACCTCGACATCCTGGTGGACCGCATGAAGCGCGAGTTCAACGTCGAGGCCAACGTCGGCAAGCCGCAGGTGGCCTACCGCGAGACGATCCGCCGCACGGTCGAGAAGTACGACTACACCCACAAGAAGCAGACGGGTGGCTCGGGCCAGTTCGCGAAGGTCCAGATCTCCATCGAGCCGATGGAGGTCGAGGCCGACAAGACCTACGAGTTCGTCAACGGCGTCACCGGTGGTCGCGTCCCCCGCGAGTACATCCCCTCGGTCGACGCGGGCATCCGCGACGCCATGCTGGTCGGCGTCCTCGCCGGCTACCCCATGGTGGGCATCAAGGCGACCCTGACCGACGGCGCGGCGCACGACGTCGACTCCTCGGAGATGGCGTTCAAGATCGCCGGCTCCATCGCGTTCAAGGAGGCCTCGCGCAAGGCGCAGCCGGTCCTCCTCGAGCCGCTGATGGCCGTCGAGGTCCGCACGCCCGAGGAGTACATGGGCGACGTCATCGGCGACCTCAACTCGCGTCGCGGGATGATCCAGTCCATGGAGGACGCCGCGGGCGTCAAGGTCATCAAGGCCAACGTCCCGCTGTCCGAGATGTTCGGCTACATCGGCGACCTGCGCTCGAAGACCTCGGGCCGCGCGGTCTACTCGATGACGTTCGAGACCTACGCCGAGGTCCCCAAGGCCGTGGCCGAGGAGATCGTCCAGAAGAACAAGGGCGAGTAGCACTCGTCCCACCCCCGCCGCGGTTCTGCGGAACCGCGGCGGGCCTGGTAGTGTCGTGCGGGTTTGCTGCCGCGTTCTGCGCGCCTCGGATCCTCATCGGATGGCCCGCGCGACCACTGCCGGTAACATACCTACACAAAACCCCCGCAAGTCCTCCTGTCCTCGTGCCGCCCCGTGCGGCGTCGGATGCGGATGCTTGCACCTAAGTCCTGAGGAGGACCCACAGTGGCTAAGGCCAAGTTCGAGCGGACCAAGCCGCACGTCAACATCGGAACCATCGGTCACGTCGACCACGGAAAGACCACCCTCACCGCGGCGATCTCGAAGGTTCTGGCGGACAAGTACCCGTCCGCGACCAACGTCCAGCGTGACTTCGCGTCGATCGACTCCGCTCCCGAGGAGCGCCAGCGCGGCATCACGATCAACATCTCGCACGTCGAGTACGAGACGCCGAAGCGCCACTACGCGCACGTCGACGCCCCCGGTCACGCCGACTACATCAAGAACATGATCACCGGCGCGGCTCAGATGGACGGCGCGATCCTCGTGGTCGCCGCCACCGACGGCCCGATGGCTCAGACCCGTGAGCACGTCCTCCTCGCCAAGCAGGTCGGCGTGCCGTACCTCCTCGTCGCCCTGAACAAGGCCGACATGGTGGACGACGAGGAGATCCTCGAGCTCGTCGAGCTCGAGGTCCGCGAGCTGCTGTCCTCGCAGGGCTTCCCCGGCGACGACGCCCCCGTGGTCCGCGTCTCCGGCCTCAAGGCCCTCGAGGGCGACGAGGCGTGGACCCAGTCCATCCTCGACCTCATGGACGCCGTCGACGCCTCCGTCCCGGACCCGATCCGCGACAAGGACAAGCCGTTCCTCATGCCGATCGAGGACGTCTTCACGATCACCGGTCGTGGAACCGTCGTCACCGGTCGCGCCGAGCGCGGCACCCTCTCGCTGAACTCCGAGGTCGAGATCGTCGGCATCCGCCCGACGCAGAAGACCACGGTCACCGGCATCGAGATGTTCCACAAGCAGCTCGACGAGGCCTGGGCCGGCGAGAACTGCGGTCTGCTCCTCCGCGGCACCAAGCGCGAGGACGTCGAGCGCGGCCAGGTCGTCGTCAAGCCGGGTTCGGTCACGCCGCACACGGACTTCGAGGGCACCGCGTACATCCTGTCCAAGGACGAGGGTGGGCGTCACAACCCGTTCTACGGGAACTACCGCCCCCAGTTCTACTTCCGCACCACCGACGTCACCGGCGTCATCACGCTGCCCGAGGGCACCGAGATGGTCATGCCCGGCGACACCACCGACATGACGGTCGCGCTGATCCAGCCGATCGCCATGGAGGAGGGCCTCGGCTTCGCCATCCGTGAGGGTGGCCGCACCGTGGGTGCCGGAACGGTCACCAAGATCGTCAAGTAGGTTCTCCTACTGATCTCTCGAGAGGGGTCGTCCGCTTCGGCGGGCGGCCCCTCTCGTCGTTCCCGGTGCAGGTCGGCCCCGGTCTCGATCCGCTCGGCGGAGGCTGACTAGCGTGGGAGGCATGCCCTTCGTGAAGACGAACCCGTCCGCTCCCGCGCAGTTCTTCGAGTGGGAGGCGGCGGGACTGCGCTGGCTGGCCGAGGCCGAGGAGGCCGGGGGAGCGCGCTGCGCCGAGGTGCTGCTCGTCGAGCCCGGCCGCATCGAGCTCGAGGAGGTCCGCTCCGCCCGCCCGACGCGGGAGGCCGCCCGGCGCTTCGGAGGCGCCCTCGCGCGCACGCACGACGCGGGAGCCGCCGCCTTCGGTGCGCCGCCGGCCGGCTGGTCCGGCCCCGCCTTCATCGGACGCCGCAGGATGCCCTGCACTCCGGAGGACTCCTGGGGCCGGTTCTACGCGGAGCAGCGGGTCCGGCCCTTCCTCCGCCCGGCCCTCGAGGCGGGGAACCTGTCCTCCGCCGACGCCCGCACCGTCGAGAGCGCCCTCGACCTCGTCCGGGCCGGAGCCTTCGACGACGACGACGTCCCGGCGCGCCTGCACGGCGACCTCTGGAACGGCAACGTGCTGTGGTCGGACGAGGGCGCGGTGCTGATCGACCCGGCCGCGCACGGCGGCCACCGCGAGACGGACCTCGCCATGCTGGCCCTCTTCGGGCTGCCCCGGCTCGACGACGTCCTCGCCGGCTACGAGGAGGTCCACCCGCTCCGGCCCGGGTCCGAGGACCGCGTGCCGCTGCACCAGCTCCATCCGCTCGCGGTGCACGCCGCCGGCCACGGACCCTCCTACGGCCGGGCCCTCGCCGAAGCCGCGGCCCGCGTCCTCGCTCTCTGATCTCCCCGGCGCGTCCCGCACCGTTCGTCCAGGCGGTGTCGCCACACTGAGGCTCGCGCGGCCCCCTGCCCGCACGGATCAAGGAGGAACCATGGTGGACTTCGGCAAGCTCGGACGACAGGCCGGCGAGCTGCTCAACAGCAAGAAGGTCCGGGAGACGCTCCGCAGCGAGAAGGCGGAGGGCGTCTCAGACCAGGTGCTCGAGAAGACCGGCGACATCGCGAGCCGCCTCACCAAGGGCAAGTACGACGACCGCATCGAGGACCTCAAGCGCCAGGCCGACAAGCGCCTCGGCAACGAGTAGCGCAGGGCCGGGGGCGCCCGTCAACCCGCTGACGGTGCCGGAGCCCCCGCCCTATCGTCGGGTCGATGGCCGATCCGCTCACTCAACGACTCCGCCGGACCGACTCGAGCGGTCGCGGCTACAGCCGGGTCCGCTCCGGTACCGGCTTCAGCTACCGCGACCCCAAGGGCGCCACGGTCACGGACCCCGAGCTGCGGGACCGCTTCGACCACCTCGGCATCCCGCCGGCCTGGCAGGACGTCTGGATCGCGCCGTACCCCAACGGGCACATCCAGGCCACGGGCGTCGACGGCGCCGGCCGGCGGCAGTACATCTACCACCCGACCTGGCGCGAGCAGAAGGACCGGATCAAGTTCGACCGGGCGCTCCGTCTCGCGGAAGCCCTTCCCGGTGCCCGCCGCCGGGTGACGATCGCCCTCCGCGACGACGGGCCCACCCGCGAGCGCGCGCTGGCGACCGGCTTCCGGATGCTCGACACCGGCTCGCTGCGGGTCGGCAGCGAGCAGTACGCGAAGGAGCACGGCAGCATCGGCCTCACGACGCTGCTCTGCTCGCACGCGACGACGCACGGCGATCGCGTCGCACTGGCCTTCCCCGGCAAGAGCCACCAGGCCTGGACGAGCGAGATCCTCGACCACGACCTGGCCCGGGTGGTCCGGGCACTGAAGCGCCGCGGCCCGAACGCCCGGCTCCTGGCCTGGAAGGACGGCCGCGTCTGGCGCCCGGTCTCCGCAGCCGACATCAACGACTACGTGCGCGAGCGCGCTGGCGACGACTTCACGGCGAAGGACTTCCGCACTCTGCACGGCACGGTCGCCGCAGCGCTGAGTCTTGCGAAGGCGGGCCCGCAGCCCACCCAGCGGCTGCGCACGAGGGCGATCTCGCAGGCGATGAAGGACGCGTCCGAGGTGCTCGGGAACACGCCGACCGTGGCTCGCGCGAGCTACGTCGACCCGCGGGTGCTCGATCACTTCCGCGCGGGCGAGACGATCGATCCGTCCCGCCCCGGCTCGGCCGAGACGACGCTGCGCGCTCTGCTCTTCGAGTGAGCGGCGAGCGTCGCCCGGGTGCGGTGAGGCCCGGGATTCCGCGGGCGGACGTCCGCGGCCACCGACCTCCGCGCCGCGACACGCCCGGGTTGCACGGGTGCTGGATCCGTGAGAGACTCTTCTAGTTCAAAATTTCCGCCCGCGCAGCGTGCTGCGAGGGGGTGGAACACTGCCAGGCAGTGCCGAGACGGCGCCCCAGCGGCTCGACCCGAGAGGGCGGCCCCGCGAGTGCGACGTCGAGGCGGCGGGTAGCAGAACGACAACAACCGACAACTCAACGGGCTCTCCGTGCGTCGTGCGTTCTGCACGGCTCTCAGAGCGCCTCGAGCGCGGTGCTTTTGACAGAAGAACACTGGTGCACTTCCTCCGGTTCTCCGGATGTTCCTTCGCGAGCGCGTCCTATGCGACACGAGCCCGGCTCCGGCCGGGGGAGTGGCGTACGACGCAATAACAAGAGAGTGAGAGATCACACATGGCGGGACAGAAGATCCGCATCCGACTGAAGTCGTACGACCACGAGGTCATCGACACGTCGGCGCGCAAGATCGTCGACACGGTGACCCGTGCCGGTGCAACGGTCGTCGGCCCCGTGCCGCTTCCGACCGAGAAGAACGTGGTCTGCGTGATCCGTTCTCCCCACAAGTACAAGGACAGCCGCGAGCACTTCGAGATGCGCACCCACAAGCGCCTCATCGACATCATCGACCCGACGCCCAAGGCCGTCGACTCGCTGATGCGCCTCGACCTCCCGGCCGACGTCAACATCGAGATCAAGCTCTAAGGAGGAGTGCCACCATGTCTGTCACTGTTTCCCCCACGCTGAAGACCAGCAAGGGCCTCCTCGGCACGAAGCTCGGCATGACCCAGGTCTGGGACGAGAACAACAAGCTCGTCCCCGTCACGGTCATCGAGATCAGCCCCAACGTCGTGACCCAGGTCCGCACGGAGGAGAAGGACGGCTACACCGCCGTCCAGCTCGCCGCCGGTGCGATCGACCCGCGCAAGGTGAACAAGCCCGCCGCCGGTCACTTCGACGCCGCGGGCGTCACCCCCCGCCGCCACCTCACCGAGGTCCGCACCTCCGACGCCGCCGACTACTCGGCCGGCCAGGAGCTGACCGTGGACGCCGTCTTCGAAGCCGGCACCAAGGTCGACGTCGTCGGCACCTCCAAGGGCAAGGGCTTCGCCGGTGTCATGAAGCGTCACAACTTCAAGGGCGTCTCGGCTTCGCACGGTTCGCACCGCAACCACCGCAAGCCCGGCTCCATCGGCGCCTCCTCGACCCCCAGCCGTGTCTTCAAGGGCATGCGCATGGCCGGTCGCATGGGTGGCGAGCGCGTCACCGTGCTCAACCTCAAGGTGCACTCCGTCGACGCCGAGAAGGGTCTGCTGCTCGTCAAGGGCGCCGTCCCCGGTGCGCGCGGTCGCCTCGTGTTCGTTCGCAACGCCGTGAAGGGAGCGTAGTTCCATGGCTACCTCTGTCGACATCATCGACGTCCAGGGCAACAAGTCGGGCGCGTTCGAGCTCCCCGCCGAGCTCTTCGACGTCCAGACCAACATCCCCCTGATCCACCAGGTCGTCGTGGCGCAGCTCGCCGCGGCGCGCCAGGGCACCCACTCCACGAAGAACCGTGGCGAGGTCTCGGGAGCCGGCCGCAAGCCGTTCAAGCAGAAGGGAACCGGTCGCGCTCGTCAGGGCTCGATCCGCGCCCCGCACATGACCGGTGGTGGCGTGGTCCACGGACCCACCCCCCGCAGCTACGCGCAGCGCACCCCCAAGAAGATGATCGCCGCGGCCCTGCTCGGTGCTCTCTCGGACCGCGCCCGCGGCTCGCGCGTGCACGTGGTCGAGTCCCTCGCCCTCGGCGAGACCCCGAAGACGAAGGACGTCCTCGTCCTGCTCGAGGCCCTCTCGGTGTCGCGCAACGTCCTCGTGGTCCTCGAGCGCGACGACTTCATCGCCGAGCTCTCGCTCCGCAACGTGCCGTTCGTGCACATCCTGCCGTCCGACCAGCTCAACGCGTACGACGTGCTCGTCTCCGACGACATCGTCTTCACGAAGGCCGCACTCGACGCGTTCGTCGCCTCGAAGTCCGGCGCCAAGAAGGAAGAGGTGAACGCATGAGCCAGTCCGCCGCGTTCAACAAGGACCCCCGCGACGTCATCATCTCGCCGGTGGTCTCGGAGAAGTCCTACGGCCTGATCGACGAGGGCAAGTACACCTTCGTCGTCGACCCGCGCTCCAACAAGACCGAGATCAAGCTCGCCATCGAGAAGATCTTCGGTGTCCAGGTCGCGTCGATCAACACGCTGAACCGTCAGGGCAAGACCCGCCGCACGAAGTTCGGGGCCGGCAAGCGCAAGGACACCAAGCGCGCGATCGTCACGCTGAAGTCCGGCTCCATCGACATCTTCACGAGCGTCGGCTGAGCCGAAGAAGCGTAGAGGAAACAGACAATGGCTATTCGTAAGTACAAGCCCACGACCCCCGGTCGCCGCGGCTCCAGCGTTGCCGACTTCGCCGAGATCACCCGATCGACGCCCGAGAAGTCGCTCCTTCGCCCGCTGTCCAAGACCGGTGGCCGCAACAACTCCGGTCGCATCACGACGCGTCACATCGGTGGTGGCCACAAGCGCCAGTACCGTCTGATCGACTTCCGTCGGAACGACAAGGACGGCATCAACGCCAAGGTCGCTCACATCGAGTACGACCCCAACCGCACGGCGCGCATCGCGCTGCTCCACTTCGTGGACGGCACCAAGCGCTACATCCTGGCTCCGAACAAGCTCTCGCAGGGCGACGTCGTGGAGTCGGGCTCGGGTGCCGACATCAAGCCCGGCAACAACCTGCCGCTGCGCAACATCCCGACCGGTACGGTCATCCACGCCATCGAGATCAAGCCGGGCGGCGGCGCCAAGCTCGCCCGCTCGGCCGGCACCTCGGTCCGCCTCGTCGCCAAGGACGGCCCCTACGCGCAGCTCCGCCTGCCGTCGGGCGAGATCCGCAACGTCGACGCGCGCTGCCGCGCCACGATCGGCGAGGTCGGCAACGCCGAGCAGTCGAACATCAACTGGGGCAAGGCCGGCCGCATGCGCTGGAAGGGCGTCCGCCCGACCGTCCGCGGTGTCGCGATGAACCCGGTCGACCACCCCCACGGTGGTGGAGAGGGCAAGACCTCCGGTGGTCGCCACCCGGTCAGCCCCTGGGGCCAGTCCGAGGGACGCACCCGTCGCCCCAACAAGGAGAGCGACAAGCTCATCGTTCGCCGCCGCACCGCCGGTAAGAAGCGCAAGTAGGAGTTGTAGAAGATGCCTCGCAGTCTCAAGAAGGGCCCCTTCGTTGACGACCACCTGCTCCGCAAGGTGTTCACGGCCAACGAAGCCGGCAACAAGAACGTCATCAAGACATGGTCGCGCCGTTCGATGATCATCCCGGCGATGCTGGGACACACCATCGCGGTCCACGACGGTCGCAAGCACATCCCCGTGTTCGTGACCGAGACCATGGTCGGCCACAAGCTCGGCGAGTTCGCCCCCACTCGGACCTTCCGCGGTCACGAGAAGGACGACAAGAAGGGCCGTCGCCGCTGACGCGGCGACGAGAAGGAGGAGAGAAATGGTGGAGTCGATCGCACGCGTGCGACACATCCGCGTCACCCCCCAGAAGGCTCGCCGTGTCGTGAACCTGATCCGCGGGAAGCAGGCGGAGGAGGCCCTGGCCATCCTCAAGTTCGCCCCGCAGGGTGCGTCCGAGCCCGTCTACAAGCTCGTCGCCTCGGCGATGGCCAACGCTCGCGTCAAGGCCGATGCCTCGAACGAGTACCTCGACGACCAGGACCTGTTCGTGTCCCGCGCCTTCGTCGATGAGGGAACCACCCTCAAGCGATTCCAGCCCCGTGCTCAGGGTCGTGCCTTCCGCATCAACAAGCGCACCAGCCACATCACCGTCGTGCTGGCCACTCCTGAGGAGGGGACCAAGTAATGGGTCAGAAAGTAAACCCCTACGGTTTCCGTCTGGGAATCACCACCGACCACGTGTCGCGCTGGTTCTCCGACAGCACCAAGAAGGGCCAGCGGTACAGCGACTTCCTCGCTGAGGACGTCAAGATCCGCCGGCTCCTCGCCACGCAGCTCGACCGCGCGGGCGTCGCCCGCATCGAGATCGAGCGCACCCGCGACCGCGTCCGCGTCGACATCCACACCGCCCGCCCGGGCATCGTGATCGGTCGCCGCGGCGCCGAGGCCGAGCGCATCCGCGCCGACCTCGAGAAGCTCACCGCCAAGCAGATCCAGCTGAACATCCTCGAGGTGAAGAACCCCGAGGCCGAGGCTCAGCTGGTCGCGCAGGGCATCGCCGAGCAGCTCTCCGCCCGCGTGGCCTTCCGCCGCGCGATGCGCAAGGGTCTGCAGGGCGCGCAGCGCGCCGGCGCCAAGGGCGTCCGAATCCAGGTCTCCGGCCGCCTCGGCGGCGCCGAGATGAGCCGCTCGGAGTTCTACCGCGAGGGACGCGTGCCGCTGCACACCCTGCGCGCGAACATCGACTACGGCTTCTACGAGGCGAAGACCACCTTCGGCCGCATCGGCGTGAAGGTCTGGATCTACAAGGGCGACATCACCAACAAGGAGCTCGCTCGGGAGCAGGCGAACAGCAAGTCGTCGCGCCCCGAGCGCAGCGACCGTCCGCGTCGCGCCCCCCGCCAGCAGAGCGAGGCGCCCGTCGCAGCAGGAGTTGAGGCATAACCATGTTGATTCCGCGTCGAGTCAAGCACCGCAAGCAGCACCACCCGGGCCGTTCCGGCCAGGCCACCGGTGGCACCAAGGTGTCGTTCGGTGAGTACGGCATCCAGGCCCTCACCCCGGCCTACGTGACCAACCGTCAGATCGAGTCCGCTCGTATCGCCATGACGCGCCACATCAAGCGCGGTGGAAAGGTGTGGATCAACATCTACCCCGACCGCCCGCTGACCAAGAAGCCCGCCGAGACCCGCATGGGTTCCGGAAAGGGCTCGCCGGAGTGGTGGGTCGCGAACGTCAAGCCGGGTCGCGTCCTCTTCGAGGTCGCCGGCGTCGACGAGCAGCTCGCTCGTGAGGCCATGACCCGTGCCATCCACAAGCTGCCCCTCAAGGCACGCATCATCAAGCGCGAGGAGGGAGACGCATAATGGCGATCGGATCCAAGGAGCTCGTTCCCACCGAGCTCGACACCTTCGAGGACGAGCGTCTCGTCACGGAGCTGAAGAAGGCCAAGGAGGAGCTGTTCAACCTCCGCTTCCAGTCGGCCACCGGCCAGCTGGACACCAACGGCCGCCTGCGTGCCGTCAAGCGCGACATCGCCCGCATCTACACGGTCATCCGTGAGCGCGAGCTGGGCATCCGCGCCACCCCCGCCCCCGTCGAGGCTCCGGCCAAGGCGGAGAAGAAGCCGAAGACCAAGAAGGCCGCCAAGGCCGAGGTCGCGGCGACCGAGTCGAACGAGGAGGCCAAGTAATGGCAACCGTCACTGACAGCGCCGGCCACGAGTCGGCCGCCCACGACATCAAGGAGGCGGGCGCTCGCGGTTACCGCAAGACCCGTCGCGGCTACGTGACCAGCGACAAGATGGACAAGACCATCGTCGTCGAGGTCGAGGACCGGGTGAAGCACCCGCTGTACGGCAAGGTCATCCGCCGCACGTCCAAGGTCAAGGTCCACGACGAGCTGAACTCCGCCGGCATCGGCGACTCCGTCGTCATCAGCGAGACCCGTCCCCTCAGCGCCACCAAGCGCTGGCGCCTGGTCGAGATCCTCGAGAAGGCCAAGTAGGCCCCGGCCCGCTTGAGTTAGCAGGAGAGACACATGCTTCAGCAAGAATCCCGAGTCAAGGTCGCCGACAACACCGGCGCCAAGATGCTCCTCACCATCCGCGTGCTCGGTGGCTCCGGCCGCCGCTACGCCGGCCTCGGTGACGTCATCGTCGCGACCGTCAAGGACGCGATCCCCGGCGGAAACGTCAAGAAGGGCGATGTGGTCAAGGCCGTCATCGTCCGCACCATCAAGCAGACCCGTCGTCCCGACGGCTCGTACATCAAGTTCGACGAGAACGCCGCCGTGATCCTGAAGAACGACGGGGACCCCCGCGGCACCCGCATCTTCGGTCCGGTCGGTCGCGAGCTCCGCGACAAGAAGTTCATGAAGATCGTCTCGCTGGCACCGGAGGTTATCTAGTCATGGCCAAGATCAAGAAGGGTGACCTCGTGCAGGTCATCTCGGGCGCGACCCAGGCCCGCGGCGGAGACCGCGGCAAGCAGGGCAAGGTTCTCGAGGTCCTGGTCGAGAAGAACCGCGTCGTCGTCGAGGGTGTGAACTTCGTCAAGAAGCACAACCGCGTCGGCCAGTCGCAGCGCGGCTCGAAGGAGGGCGGCATCGAGACCATCGAGGCCCCGCTCCACATCTCGAACGTCGCGGTCGTCGACCCGAAGACCAAGAAGCCGACCCGGGTCGGCCACCGCAACGTGGCCGTCACCAAGGACGGCGTGACCAAGACGGTTCGCGTTCGCTACGCGAAGGCGTCGGGTGAGGAACTGTAATGACTGACACCACCGCAGTGGCTGCGAAGGTTCAGCCGCGGCTCAAGGCCAAGTACCAGGCCGACATCATCCCCGCTCTCAAGGAGCAGTTCGGCTTCTCGAACATCCACCAGGTCCCCGGCCTGGTCAAGGTGGTCGTGAACACCGGAGTCGGCGAGGCGGCCCGCGACGGCAAGATCATCGACGGCGCCATCAAGGACCTCACCGCGATCACGGGCCAGAAGCCCCAGGTCACGAAGGCCCGCAAGTCCATCGCGCAGTTCAAGCTGCGCGAGGGCCAGGCCATCGGCGCGCACGTCACCCTCCGCGGTGACCGCGCGTGGGAGTTCCTGGACCGCCTGCTCTCGGTGGCGCTGCCGCGCATCCGCGACTTCCGCGGTCTCTCGGACCGCCAGTTCGACGGCAACGGCAACTACACCTTCGGCATCACGGAGCAGTCGATCTTCCACGAGATCGACCAGGACCGCATCGACCGCGTCCGCGGCTTCGACGTGACCGTGGTCACCACCGCGAAGACCGACGACGAGGGTCGCGCGCTGCTCAAGCAGCTCGGCTTCCCGTTCAAGTCGGCGGACAACGCGTAGCACGACCCCCGAGGCCGGAGGGCGGATCACCCGCCCTCCGGCCTCGCTGTGCATCCGGCCGCCCCGCGGTCCGGAAGCACTCTCAGAGCTCCGGTCCTCTCCCGGGAGGATCGGCCGTCGGCCCTCGACCGCCGGCCCTCAGCCGTGTACCATGGCTCGTTGGCCTGCGCTCGCGCGGCCGCATGGGCGTCGACGTCGTCGGCGCCGTCCCACACCACAGGTCGTCACTCTTGTAAAGGGTGCCGAAACCAGGCGAGAAAGGCACCATCAGCCATGACCATGACTGATCCGGTCGCAGATCTGCTGACCAGAATCCGCAACGCGAACTCCGCGCACCACGACTCCATCGCCCTCCCCGGCTCGAAGCTCAAGGCGAACATCGCCGAGATCCTCAAGCGCGAGGGCTACATCTCCGACTGGAAGGTCGAGGAGGCGCGCGTCGGCACGACGCTCTCCATCTCCCTCAAGTACGGACCGAACCGCGAGCGCTCCATCGCCGGCATCAAGCGCGTCTCGAAGCCCGGCCTGCGCGTCTACGCGAAGTCGACCGAGATCCCCACCGTCCTCGGTGGCCTCGGCGTCGCCATCCTGTCCACGTCGAGCGGTCTGCTGACCGACCGTCAGGCCGAGAAGAAGGGCGTGGGTGGGGAGATCCTCGCCTACGTGTGGTAACCCCATGTCGCGAATCGGAAGACTCCCCATCGAGATCCCGGCGGGCGTCGACGTCTCCGTCGCCGGATCACTCGTCACCGTCAAGGGCCCCAAGGGCGAGCTGACCGTCCCGGTCGCCAGCCCGATCCAGGTCGCCGTCGAAGGCGGCCAGGTCCTGGTCTCCCGCCCCGACGACGAGCGCGAGTCGCGCTCGCTCCACGGCCTCACCCGGACGCTCATCGCGAACGACATCATCGGTGTCACGCAGGGCTACTCCAAGGGCCTCGAGGTCGTCGGAACCGGTTACCGCGTGCTGGTGAAGGGCTCGGACATCGAGTTCGCCCTCGGCTTCTCGCACCCGGTCGTCGTCACCCCTCCCGCGGGCATCTCGTTCACGGTCGAGGGCAACAACAAGGTCACCGTGCACGGCATCTCCAAGCAGGCCGTCGGTGAAGTGGCCGCCAACATTCGTAAGATCCGCAAGCCCGAGCCCTACAAGGGCAAGGGCGTGCGCTACGCCGGCGAGGTCGTTCGCCGCAAGGCCGGAAAGAGCGGTAAGTGATCATGGGACTCGGAACCAGAGGAAAGAGCAAGTCCGCTGCGCGCGGTCGTCGTCACGACCGTCTGCGCAAGAAGGTCGTCGGCTCCGCCGAGCGCCCCCGTCTCGTCGTCAACCGATCGGCCCGTCACGTCTTCGTGCAGATCGTCGACGACTCGCTGGGCCGCACCCTCGCGTCCGCGTCGACCCTCGAGGCCGACCTCCGCGTGTTCGACGGCGACAAGACCGCCAAGGCCCGCCGGGTCGGCGAGCTTCTCGCCGAGCGCGCGAAGACCGCAGGAGTCGAGGCGGTCGTCTTCGACCGCGGAGGCAACAAGTACGCCGGTCGCGTCGCCGCGATCGCCGATGGAGCACGAGAGGCAGGGCTCAACCTGTGACCGCCGCAGAGAGCAAGGAACCCGAGGTCGCCGCCGTGTCGGAGGCCCCCGTCGAGACCGCTGCGTCCACGCAGCCCCAGCAGGAGGCTCGCGAGCCCCGTCGTGGCGGCCGTGACCGCAACCAGGGCGGCCGCGACCGCGGTGGCCGCGACTCCGAGAAGAGCCAGTTCCTCGAGCGCGTCGTGACTATCAACCGCGTGTCGAAGGTCGTCAAGGGCGGTCGTCGCTTCAGCTTCACCGCGCTCGTCGTCGTCGGCGACGGCAACGGACTCGTCGGAGTCGGCTACGGCAAGGCCCGCGAGGTCCCCACCGCCATCTCCAAGGGCGTCGAGGAGGCGAAGAAGAACTTCTTCCGCGTCCCGCGCGTCGGCTCGACCATCCCGCACCCCGTCCAGGGTGAGGCCGCTGCCGGTGTCGTGCTCCTGCGCCCCGCGTCGTCGGGTACCGGTGTCATCGCCGGCGGTCCCGTCCGCGCCGTGCTCGAGTGCGCCGGCATCCACGACGTCCTGAGCAAGTCGCTCGGCTCGTCGAACACCATCAACATCGTCCACGCGACGGTGACGGCCCTGCAGCAGCTCGAGGAGCCGCGCGCCGTCGCCGCTCGTCGCGGGCTCGACTTCGACCAGGTCGCGCCGCCCCGGCTCGTCCGTGCCGAGGCCGACGCCCTCGCCGCCGCGTCCAAGTCGAAGGCAGGTGCCTGATGGCCCAGCTCAAGGTGACCCAGATCAAGTCGAAGGTCAGCGAGAAGCAGTACCAGCGCGACACGCTGCGCTCGCTCGGCCTCAGGAAGATCGGTCAGAGCGTCGTCCGCGAGGACAACTCTCAGAACCGCGGATACGTGAAGACCGTCGCCCACCTGGTGAAGGTCGAGGAGATTGACTAATGGCTGAGAAGAACCAGGCCGTCGCGGAGTCCACGACTCCCGCGCAGGCCTCGACCAAGGAGCACGTGCTCAAGGTCCACCACCTCCGACCCGCAGTGGGCGCCAAGAAGGCGAAGACTCGCGTCGGCCGCGGTGAGGGATCCAAGGGAAAGACCGCCGGTCGCGGCACCAAGGGCACCAAGGCCCGCTACCAGGTGCGCGTCGGCTTCGAGGGTGGGCAGATGCCGCTGCACATGCGCACCCCGAAGCTCCGCGGCTTCAAGAACCCGTTCCGCGTCGAGTACCAGGTCGTGAACCTGTCCGCTCTCGCGGAGCTCTACCCTCAGGGCGGCGACGTCACCATCAGCGACCTGGTCGCGAAGGGTGCCGTCCGCAAGAACGAGAAGGTCAAGGTTCTCGGCGACGGGGACATTGCGGTTACGCTGAACGTCGCGGTCGACAAGGTCTCCAGCTCTGCCGAGCAGAAGATCGTCGCCGCGGGCGGATCCATCAAGTAGCACCAGCAGCTTGTCGGTCGGGCTTGCCACGACGACTCCCCACGGGCACCTCGCCCCTGGAGAGCGCGTGGCAAGCTCGACCTGTATCCCGCACCAAGAACTGAGCAGGAGACCCTAGGTAGATGTTTGGCGCCGTAGCGCGGATCTTCCGCACCCCCGACCTCCGCCGCAAGATCGGCTTCACCCTCGCGATCGTGGCGATCTTCCGGCTGGGATCCTTCATCCCCGCTCCGTTCGTCGACTTCGAGGCCGTCCAGGCCTGCCTCGCCGGCAACCAGGGCACCTCGGGTCTCTACGAGCTCGTGAACCTCTTCAGCGGTGGAGCCCTGCTCCAGCTGTCGATCTTCGCGCTCGGCATCATGCCGTACATCACGGCGTCGATCATCGTGCAGCTCCTGCGCGTGGTCATCCCGCACTTCGAGACCCTCTACAAGGAGGGCCAGTCGGGCCAGGGCCGTCTGACGCAGTACACCCGCTATCTCACGATCGCGCTGGGCGTCCTGCAGTCGACCACCCTCATCACCGTCGCCCGCTCGGGCGCGCTGTTCGGCAACTCCGGTGTCCCGGAGTGCTCGGCGCTCATCATCACCGACGAGTGGTACTCCATCCTGCTCATGGTCATCACCATGACCGCGGGCACCGGCATCATCATGTGGATGGGCGAGCTCATCACCGAGCGCGGCATCGGCAACGGCATGTCGCTCCTGATCTTCACCTCGATCGCCGCCCAGTTCCCCACCTCGCTCTGGTCGATCGCGCAGTCGCGCGGCTTCGAGACCTTCCTCCTCGTCCTCGCGGTCGGGCTCGTGCTCGTCGTCGCGGTCGTCTTCGTCGAGCAGTCGCAGCGGCGGATCCCCGTGCAGTACGCCAAGCGGATGGTCGGGCGCAGAACGTACGGCGGCAACAACACGTACATCCCGATCAAGGTCAACATGGCCGGCGTCGTGCCCGTCATCTTCGCCTCGTCGCTGCTGTACCTGCCCGCGCTCATCGCGCAGTTCAACCAGCCCGCGGCCGGCCAGGAGGCGCCGTTCTGGGTGACCTGGATCACGAACTACCTCACCAAGGGCGATCACCCGCTCTACATGGCGCTGTACTTCCTGCTGATCGTCGGCTTCACCTACTTCTACGTCGCGATCACCTTCAACCCGGACGAGGTCGCCGACAACATGAAGCGCTACGGCGGCTTCATCCCCGGCATCCGCGCCGGCCGTCCGACCGCCGAGTACCTGAACTACGTGCTGACCCGGGTGACGCTGCCCGGCTCGGTCTATCTCGGTCTGATCGCGCTCGTGCCCCTCGTGGCGCTCGCGCTCGTCGGCGCCAACCAGAACTTCCCGTTCGGCGGCACGTCCATCCTGATCATCGTCGGAGTCGGACTCGAGACGGTGAAGCAGATCGACTCCCAGCTGCAGCAGCGCCACTACGAAGGGCTCCTCCGATGACCTCGACCCCGGTCGGCTTCCGTCTGCTGCTGATCGGCCCTCCGGGCGCCGGCAAGGGGACTCAGGCCGCTCGGCTCAGCGAGGTCCTGAAGGTCCCCGCGATCTCGACCGGAGACATCTTCCGCGCCAACGTCGCCAATGAGACCGAGCTCGGCCTGCAGGCCAAGTCCTACCTCGACGCCGGCCGCTACGTGCCCGACGAGCTGACCAACGCGATCGTGCACGACCGGCTGCAGGAGGCCGACGTCTCGACGGGCTTCCTCCTCGACGGCTACCCGCGCACCACGGAGCAGGTCGACGAGCTCGACCGCATCGTCGCGGCGGACGGCAACCGGCTCGACGCGGTCGTGCAGCTGACCGCCGATCCCGACGAGGTCGTCGCACGTCTGCTCAAGCGCTCCGCCGAGCAGGGCCGCAGCGACGACACGGAGGAGGTCATCCGGCACCGTCTCGCCCTCTACGAGGAGCAGACCGCGCCGCTGATCGACATCTACGCCGCGCGCGGGCTCGTCATCGTCGTCGACGGCCTCGGCCCGGTCGACGAGGTCACCGAGCGCATCGTCGTCGCCCTCGAGGGCCACCGCGTCGGTCGCCTCGTCGGCGACTCGCCGGCCGCCTGACCCGTGGCGCTGCGCTCCTCCCTCTACAAGACGCCGGCCCAGCTGCGGTCGATGATCGCGCCCGGGCTGGCGACCGCCGCGTCTCTGGACGCTGTCCGTGCCGCCGTGCGACCCGGCGTCAGCACGCTCGAGCTCGACGCGATCGCCGAGGCCGCGATCCTCGCGCTCGGCGGGCACTCGAACTTCCAGCTCGTGCCGGGCTACCGGCACACGATCTGCGCCTCGGTGAACGAGGAGGTCGTGCACGGGATCCCCGGCGGCCGCGTCCTCGAGCCCGGCGACATCGTCTCCATCGACAGCGGCGCCGAGATCGACGGCTGGAACGGCGACTCCGCCCTGACGATCGTTCTGCCCGACGCCGAGCGCCCCGACGAGGTCGCGCGCCGCGAGGCGCTGTCCCGCGTCACCGAGGGCTCGCTCTGGCGCGGCATAGCGGCTCTCGCGTCGGCGCGGCACCTCAACGAGGTGGGCGCGGTGATCGAGGAGTACATCGAGGACGAGGCGGAGGCCTCCGGCGCCGTCTACGGCATCCTCACCGACTACATCGGCCACGGCATCGGCAGGACGATGCACGAGGCGCCGCCGGTGTTCAACTACCGGGTGCGCCAGCGCGGCCCGGAGGTGAAGCCCGGTCTCGTCGTCGCCATCGAGCCGATGGTCACCGCGGGCAGCGCCGAGACGGTCGTCCGCGAGGACGACTGGACCGTCGCCACCATCGACGGCAGCATGTCGGCGCACTGGGAGCACTCGGTCGCGGTGCACCGCGACGGCATCTGGGTGACGACGCTCGCCGACGGCGGCGCCGCCGGCCTCGCGCAGTACGGGATCGTGCCGACGCCGATCGCGTAGTACGGACTTCGTCGCGGTGATGCGACCCATTGAGGGTCGCCGTCGCGTTGTCGAGTCTTCCGCGGTGAGGGCGGTCCACTGGACCGCCCGGCTGGCCGCCTTGGAGGAGCTGGTCAGGGCGACCGACAGCTAGCTGTCAATCACCCTGACCAGCTCCTCGATGAAGCCGCCGAAGTCCGCGGAGCGGCGGATCAGGCGCTGCACCTCCGCGCGGTCGGCGAAGACCTCGACGAACTGGTCGAAGACGGACTGGAAGCTGCTGCGGCCGGCGGAGGCGAAGGCGATCATCGCGATCACGTTCACCCGCTGCTCGCCCCACGCCATCGGCACGTCGTTGACGACGATGGCGATCGCGGTCCGGCGCGCACTCATCGCCATCGCGTGCGGGACGGCGAGGTTGTCGGTGAACGCGGTCGAGCTCATCCGCTCGCGCTCGATCGCGCCGTCGACGTAGTCCTCGTCGATGATGCCGTCGGCGATCATCCGCTCGCCGAGCAGCCGGATCATCGCCGGCTCATCGCGCGCGTGCACGTTCCGGAAGAAGAGCGACTCGTCGAAGAACTGCAGCAGCTCGTCCTTGATCCGCGCGCGGCGCCGGTGCCGGCGCACCCGGGCGATCGCACGGCGCACGGCGTCCACGTCGTGGTCGGTGAGGAACGGCTGCACCACGACGACGTCCTCGGAGGCGGGCCGCTCGTCGATCGTGGTGATCACCAGATCCGCGGTCAGGCGGTCCCAGTCGACGTCGCTTCGGGTGATCAGCGAGCGGACCTCCACCTCGGTGCCGAGCGAGCGCTCGACCCGCAGCCGCAGCATGTGCGCGAGGTCGTAGTAGTTCGGGCAGACGATGACGCAGGAGAGCCGCTCCTCGCGCCGGGACACCCGCTCGAGGAAGGAGCCGACGTGCAGGGCGATATAGGCGATCTCGTCCTCGTTGACGGTGATCCCGCGCAGGCGCTGCAGTCCGCTCGCGAGGAACACCGCGATCTCGTAGGTCATCGGGAAGCTGGTCTTGATCGAGCGGGTGAGCGGGTTCCGCGAGTAGCCGCCCTCGGCCGCCCGCGCGACGAGGTTCCGCACGTGCAGCGCGAGGCGGACGATGAAGCCCTCGTCGTCGAGGTCGACGAGGTACGCCTCGTTCACATCCGCGACGAGCTCGCGGACGACGGCGACGTCCTCCGGATCGAGGTAGTTCTCGACGACGGCGGCGACGGGCTCGTTCTGCCCCGGCGTCGCCACCCGCGTCGTCATCAGGATCGCCAGCTGGGCGAGCTCGGCGTCGGTGAGCCGCGTGGCGAAGTGGCGCTCGACGAGCTCGGCGAGCAGCGCGGCGAGCTCGCCGTGCACCGCGGGGGAGGGGCGCGAGCCGGACGGGTCGCCGATGCCGCGGGAGACGCGGTCGACGGCGATCGCGATGTGCAGCAGCACGCTGTTCACGCCGTAGTCGTTGATGTAGTAGCCGCGGGTCTCGAGCTCGGCCAGCAGCTCGGTCTTGAACGCGCCGAGACCGGGGGAGGCGAACTCGCGCTGCACGTCGTCCAGCGTGAAGACGCCCTGCGCGCTCTCGTCGCGGAACATCCGCGAGATCAGCCGGCGCCGGGCCTCCTCGCTGCCCTCGAGACGAACGGAAGGGCCGCGGCGCACGAGGGCCAGGCCGGACTCGTCCGCCAGCGCCTTCACCCGGCGCAGATCGGCGTCGATCGTCGACTCGCTGACGGAGAGCGTGTCCGCCAGTGCCGCGAGGTCGAGTCCCTCGTCGGAGTCGACCAGGCGCCGGACGATGCTGTACAGCCGGTCGCGCGGGGTGTCCGGCTCGTCGTCGCGGAGCAGCCGGGTCTCGAGGAACGCCGTGTACGCGTCGCGCGCGAGCCGGTAGCCGTTCGCCGACGACTCCACGGGCTCGAGCGGGGCCGCCTGGGCCTTCACCGCCGTCACGTAGCTGCGGACGCTCCGGGTGGTGACTCCGAGCCGGTCGGCCAGCTCGTGCGCGGTCACCCAGCCGTCGGCGCGGGAGAGGTACTCCAGCAGTCGTTCGCGGTTGTCAGGCATCGGTCTTCCAGTCAACCATCTCCGGGTCGGCGGGGTCGGACCCGCGCCGAAGCCGCCGGGAGCGCTCTTCCGCCCCCGCGGAAGATTGTCTGCGGGGGCGGACGCGCGGCCCCCGAGATGCTTGGATGAGGCAAGACCCGGACGCGAGGAGGCGAACGAGGTGCGCACGATCCTGATCGTCTGCGGTGCAGGCGCGTCGAGCACGTTCCTGGCCCACCGGCTGCGAGCGGGCGCGAAGCAGCGCGGCATCGATGCCGTGTTCCGATCCGAGACCCTTCCCGGTCTCGCGGACGCTCTGCCCCAGGCGGACGTCCTCCTGGTCGGACCGCACCTCGAGCCGCAGTTCGACGAGCTCCGCCAGCGCGCGGTGCACGTCGGCGCCGCGGCAGCACTCCTCCCGCACGACGTCTTCGGGGCGCACGGTGCCGATGCCGTGCTCGACACCCTTCCCGTCCTCTTCGCCGCTCGCGCGGTCGTCGCAGGATCGGACGGGGACGCCTCACCTCCCGCCCCGGGCCTCGCGCCCGGCGCCGGGAACCACTGACGCAGTTCCGACTGCAGGATCAAGGAGAAACGTTCATGGTCGAGCGCACCGTGCAGGTTGCATCGTCGAAGGGCCTCCACGCCCGCCCCGCCTCGCTCTTCAGCCAGGCCGCGGCGAAGTCGGGTCAGAAGGTCCTGGTGAAGAAGGGCGAGGGCACCGCGGTGAACGCGGCCTCGATCCTCGGCATCATCTCGCTCGGCATCGAGCACGGCGACTCGCTGACCCTCTCCGTCGAGGGCGACAACGAGCAGGCGATCCTCGACGAGCTCGCGGAGTTCCTCTCCACCGACCACGACGCTTAAGACCCCTCGCCCCACCGCCTTCTCACCGACGAGACGCACGACAGGAACCGGGAACCCATGACGCTGTCCACTCCTTCCACCGCCTACGCCTCCGCGAAGCTCCAGGGCACCGGAGTCGGCCGCGGCCTGGCCCTCGGGCCGGTGCTGCGCATGCCCGACCCGCTCCCCGAGCCCGAGGACACCGCCAGCACCCGCTCCGTCGCGCAGGAGGAGGAGCGCGCGGTCGCCTCGCTGTCGGCGACCGCCGCGACCATCCGCCACCGCGGTGAGCGCGCCGGCGGCTCGGCGAAGGACGTCCTCGACGCGCAGGCGCTGATGGCGGAGGACCCCTCGCTCGCGGACGACGTCAAGGCGCGGCTCGCGACCGGCAAGACCGCCGAGCGCGCGGTGCACGAGGCTTTCGCCGGGTTCCGCGACCTGCTGGTCGCGATGGGCGGCTACATGGCCGAGCGCGCGACCGACCTCGACGACGTCTCGCAGCGGGTCGTCGCCCACCTGCGCGGCGTCCCGGCGCCCGGCGTCCCGGAGTCGGACGAGCCCTTCGTGCTCGTCGCCCGCGACCTCGCGCCGGCCGACACCGCGCTGCTCGACCTCGAGAAGGTCCTCGGCCTGATCACGAGCGACGGCGGCCCGACCTCGCACACGGCGATCCTCGCCCGCGAGAAGTCGATCACCGCCATCGTCGGCACGACCGGCGCACTCGACCTGCGCGACGGCCAGCTCGTCATCCTCGACGCCTCCTCCGGTGTCGTGACGGTGAACCCGTCCGACGTCGAGATCGGCGACGCGAAGTCCTCGATCGCGGAGCGCGCCGAGATGCTCGCCGCCCCCGTCGTCCCCGGCGCCCTCGCGGACGGTCACGCCGTGCCGCTGCTGGCGAACCTCGGCTCGGCCGACGGCGCCGAGAACGCCGTCGAGCTCGGCGCGGAGGGCGTGGGCCTGTTCCGCACCGAGTTCCTCTTCCTCGACGCGAAGGAGGCCCCGACCGTCGCCGAGCAGGCCGAGCAGTACACCCGCCTCCTCGCCGCCTTCCCCGGCCGCAAGGTCGTGGTGCGCGCGCTCGACGCCGGCGCCGACAAGCCGCTCGCCTTCCTCAACGACAACCACGAGGAGAACCCAGCGCTCGGTCTCCGCGGCCTCCGCGCCCTGCGCGCGAGCGAGCAGATCCTCCGCGACCAGCTCACCGCGCTCGCCCAGGCCGACGCCGCGACCGACGCCGACCTCTGGGTCATGGCGCCGATGGTCGCGACGGTCGACGAGACCCGCTACTTCACCTCCATGGCCAAGGAGCTCGGGATCCGCACCGCCGGCGTGATGGTGGAGGTCCCCTCCTCCGCCCTGCTCGCCGACCGGATCCTCGGAGTCGCCGACTTCGCCTCCATCGGCACCAACGACCTGACCCAGTACACCCTGGCGGCGGACCGGATGCTCGGCACCGTGTCCGCCTTCCAGGACCCGTGGCACCCCGCCGTCCTCCGCCTCGTCGGCGAGGTCGGCCGCGCGGGCGCCGCACTGGGCAAGCCCGTCGGCATCTGCGGCGAGGCCGCCGCGGATCCGCTGCTCGCCGTGGTCCTCGTGGGCCTCGGCGCGACGACCCTCTCGATGTCGCCGTCGGCTCTCGCCGACGTCCGCGCCGAGCTGGCCGAGCACACCCTCGAGGACGCGAGGCGCTACGCCGAGCTCGCCCTCGCGGCCGACAGCGCGGCGGACGCCCGGTCCGCCGTCACCGAGGCGATCGCCGCCTCCTGATCCCGGGGATCGCGCGGCCCGCATCCGCGCGATCCTCCGCAGCACCACCCCGCACCACCCGCACCACGGCACGACCCCTGCACCACCCCGTCTCGTCCCGCCCCGCGGGAGCCCGGCCCGCCTCAGGAGCGACCGGATCTCCCACCCTCAGAATCGGAGAACACACCACATGACAACGACGTCAGCGACGTCGACGCGCGGAGGTACGCGCGTCCACGTCCAGCGATTCGGCACCTTCCTCTCGGGGATGGTCATGCCGAACATCGCGGCCTTCATCGCGTGGGGTCTCATCACCTCGCTCTTCATCGCCGCGGGCTGGCTGCCCAACGGCATCCTCGGCGGCTTCGGCGACGCGGCCCAGATCGGCTGGGAGGGTGCCCGCACCCAGCTCGCCGCCGGTGAGGACGGCGCGACCTTCCAGCAGTACATCGGTCTCGTCGCCCCGATGATCACCTACCTGCTCCCGCTGCTCATCGCGAACACCGGTGGCCGCATGGTCTACGGCCAGCGCGGTGGCGTGGTCGCCTCGATCGCCACCATGGGCGTCATCGTCGGCGCCACCATCCCGATGTTCCTCGGCGCCATGATCATCGGCCCGCTCGCCGCGTGGCTGATGAAGAAGGTCGACTCGATCTGGGACGGCAAGATCAAGCCCGGCTTCGAGATGCTGGTCAACAACTTCTCCGCCGGAATCCTCGGCATGCTCCTCTCGCTGGGCGCGTTCTTCGGCATCGCGCCGATCATCTCGTTCCTCACCAAGATCCTCGGCGACGGCGTCGACCTCCTGGTGAACGCGGGCCTGCTGCCGCTGACCTCGATCTTCATCGAGCCGGCGAAGATCCTGTTCCTCAACAACGCCATCAACCAGGGCGTGCTCACCCCGCTCGGCACCGTCATGGCGCAGGACCAGGGCAAGTCGTACCTGTTCCTGCTCGAGGCCAACCCCGGCCCCGGCATGGGCGTGCTGCTCGCCTTCGCGATCTTCGGTGTGGGCATCGCCCGCGGCTCCGCCCCCGGCGCCGCGCTGATCCACTTCGTCGGCGGCATCCACGAGATCTACTTCCCCTACGTGCTGATGAAGCCCGCGCTCGTCGCGGCCGTCATCCTCGGCGGCATGACGGGCGTCGCGACCAACGTCGCGTTCGACTCCGGCCTCGTCGCCCCGGCGTCCCCGGGATCGATCATCGCGGTGCTCCTGCAGACCTCGCGTGACAGCTACCTCGGCGTGATCCTCTCGGTCCTGCTCTCGATGGCCGTGTCGTTCGTCGTCGCGTCGTTCATCATCCGCGGCAGCCGCAAGCGCGACCTCGACGCCATGGAGGCCGGTGACGACAAGCTCGCCGCCGCCGTCGCCGCCAACTCGTCGAACAAGGGCAAGGAGAGCGCCGTCGGCTCGCTCCTCAACGCGAGCGGCGCGTCCAACCAGGACGGCGCCTCGGCGACCGCCACCGCCACGCAGGTGCGCAACATCGTCTTCGCCTGCGACGCCGGGATGGGATCGTCCGCCATGGGCGCCTCCGTCCTGCGCAACAAGATGAAGAAGGCGGGCTTCGAGGACGTCACGGTCACCAACAAGGCGATCGCGGCCCTCGAGGACGACGTCGACCTGGTCATCACCCAGGCCGAGCTGACCGAGCGGGCGCGCCAGCGCACGCCGGGCGCGATCCACGTCTCCGTCGACAACTTCATGAACAGCCCCAAGTACGACGAGGTCGTCTCGCTCGTCGCGGAGCAGCACGGCAAGTAGTCGGGAACACCCCTGAGGGAGCCCGTAGGGTGCGACGTGGCGGAGACGCTCCGCTCGCCCCTGCGGGTTCCCTCATTCGTTCACCACCCACGGAAAGGACGCACGCCATGAGCGATGTGCTCACCATCGGACAGATCAACGCCTCCGGCACCGCCACGTCGAAGGAGACCGCCATCAAGGAGGCCGCCGACATGCTGGTCGGCGTCGGCGCCGTGACGCCCGCCTACCACGAGGCGATGCTCGCCCGCGAGGCGACCGTCTCCACCTACATGGGCAACCTGCTCGCCATCCCGCACGGCACGAACGACGCGAAGGACGAGATCCGCTCCTCGGCGCTCTCCTTCGTCCGCTACGCGCAGCCGATCGACTGGGACGGCAACGAGGTCCGCTTCGTCGTCGGCATCGCCGGCGTCAACAACGAGCACCTCGAGATCCTCTCGAAGATCGCGATCATCTTCTCCGAGGAGGACGAGGTGCAGAAGCTCCTCGACGCCCCGGACGCGCAGTCGCTCTACGCGCTGCTGGGCGAGGTCAACTCCTGATGCCCACCGCCGTCCACTTCGGCGCCGGCAACATCGGCCGCGGCTTCGTCGGGCTGATCCTGCACGGTGCCGGCTACGAGCTCGTCTTCGCCGACGTCAACGCGGCACTGATCGATCAGCTCGCCGCCGCCGACAGCTACGAGGTGCACGAGGTGGGGGAGTCGTCCGCGACGCACGTCGTCGACGGCTTCCGCGCGATCAACTCGGCGAGCGACGAGGAGGCCCTCGTCCGCGAGATCGCCGCCGCCGACCTCGTCACCACCGCGGTGGGTCCGAACATCCTGCGCTTCGTCGCCCCGGTGATCGCGAAGGGCCTCGCCGCCCGCGCGGACTCCGCGCCCCGCCTCGCCGTGATGGCCTGCGAGAACGCGATCAGCGCGACCCGGCTGCTGCAGACCGAGGTCGCCGCGAGCCTCGGTGCGGACGAGTGGGAGCGCCTGCGCTCCCGCGCGGTCTTCGCGGACACCGCGGTCGACCGCATCGTGCCGAACCAGGCGGCCGGCCAGGGTCTCGACGTCACGGTCGAGAGCTTCTTCGAGTGGGTCGTCGACCGCACGCCGTTCGAGGGCTCCGAGCCCGAGATCCCCGGCGCCACCTGGGTCGACGATCTCGAGCCGTTCATCGAGCGCAAGCTCTTCACGGTGAACACCGGGCACGCCACCGCGGCGTACGTCGGCTTCGCGGCCGGCGCGCACAAGCTGTCGGACGCGCTCGCGCTGCCCGAGGTGCACGACGCGGTGAAGGCCGCGCTCGAGGACACCAAGACGCTGATCGTCGAGAAGCACGGCTTCAGCGACGAGGAGCAGGAGGCCTACCTCCAGAAGACGCTGAAGCGCTTCGCGAACCCGGGTCTCACCGACACGGTGGACCGGGTCGGGCGCCAGCCGCTGCGCAAGCTCTCGCGGCACGAGCGCTTCATCGGCCCGGCGGTCGAGCTCGCCGAGCGCGGGCACGTGCCGAGCGGACTGCTGACGGCGATCGGCGCGGCCCTCCGCTTCGACGTGCCGGAGGACCCGCAGAGCGTCGAGCTGAAGGAGAAGCTGGCGGCGCTGTCGCCGGAGGAGTTCGTCGCCGAGGTGACCGGCCTCGGCGCGGACCACCCGCTGTTCGCGCAGGTCGTCGCGGTCGTCCGCGGCTGACCTCCGCGAGGCCGCGTCCGGAGGGGCGGGATCGGGTGCTCCGGCATCCGGCTCCGCCCCTTCGCGGTTCCGGGGGCGGGCCGGACTAGAAGAGGCGCCAGCGGGTCAGCGGCCAGGCCACGGCGAAGACGCGCCCGACCACCCGCTCGATCGGCACCGTCTTCACGCAGGAGTCGATCGGACCCGGGGCTCCGCGGCAGTCGCCGAGCGAGTCGTTGGAGTTCGAGCGGTGGTCGCCGAGGACGAAGAGCGTGTCCTCCGGCACCGTGTACTCCTGGAAGCAGCGGGTGGAGGCGGGCTGCGAGTCGCAGTCCTGGGTGCCGGGGGTGAACGGGAAGTCCTCGAAGACGTAGTCGCCCGCGAGCGGCTGACCGTCCACGAGCACGTGCCCCTCGGCGTCGCAGCAGGAGACCGTCTGGCCGGCGGTCGCGATCACGCGCTTCACGAGGAACTCCTCGTGCGACGGGCCGATGCTCGTGACGTCGCCGAAGTACTTGACCGCCTCGGAGAGCGGGTTCCCGACCGCGTCGGTCGCACCCCAGCGCGCGTCGCGCGAGAAGACGACGATCTGCTCCGACTCCGGCTCGCCGTGGAGCGCCGCGGTGCGATCGACCAGGATGCGGTCGCCGAAGAAGCCGCCGCCCTGCAGGGTGTTCTCCATCGAGCCGGTCGGCACGGTGTACACCTTCACGAAGAACGTCTGCACGAGGGCGATGACGACGATCGCGACGAGCACGGTCACCAGGGGGTGCGAGTACCAGCTCCGCCGGCTCCTCGCCGTGCCGTCCGTCGTCTTCTCCGTGCGCGCCATCCGCGGTCCCTTCGACGAGGGAGAGCCTAGGCGGCGGCCGTCGTGCTCGCGCTCCGCGGCGCGCACACCGCCGTCCGCGGCGGGTGCCCGCCCCCGCCCTGAGGCGACACGCCCGGGCTGGCGGAGACGCGGGGATTCGCGTAGTATCGACCCTTGGTGTTTGCGCGTGCTCCGGCACGCCCGCGCACCGCTCCCCGGGCTCCGCCCGGGGGGAGGATCGTCGCGGAAGCATTCGCACGACCAGTACACACACTACTTCCGAACGACAGTGAGGCTATGGCCAAAAAAGACGGTGTCATCGAAATCGAAGGTGCGGTTGTCGAGGCGCTCCCCAACGCGATGTTCCGCGTGGAGCTCACCAACGGACACAAGGTTCTCGCCCACATCTCGGGCAAGATGCGTCAGCACTACATCCGCATCCTCCCCGAGGACCGCGTGATCGTGGAGCTCAGCCCCTACGACCTGACCCGCGGCCGGATCGTCTACCGCTACAAGTAGACGTTCGCTCCGCTCAGTTCGCGACGTGCGTGTCCTGTAAGGAACGGCCCCGGCATCCGCCGGGAGCACGACGCCAGCGAAAACAAGGAACAGAACAATGAAGGTCAACCCCAGCGTCAAGCGCATCTGCGACCACTGCAAGATCATCCGCCGCCACGGCAACGTGATGGTCATCTGCAGCAGCAACCCCCGCCACAAGCAGCGCCAGGGCTAGTCCTCCGGGACTCCCGGCGCTCCTGCGAGGAGCGCGGGCGGGAAACCGCCCAGCAGCACGGCAACACACCACCCCGCAACGTCAGAAATCGCGCAGCGCCCCGGGTCTCCCGGGGTGAACGGCGAGGACACCTTCGGTCGGAGGCCGAGGCACCGACGTTGCTTCACACCTCCACTCACTCACAGGAGAAGCCACCATGGCACGTCTGGCAGGAGTAGACATCCCGCGCGAGAAGCGCGTGGAGGTCGCACTGACCTACATCTACGGAGTCGGCCGCACCAGCGCGCTGAAGACGCTGAGCGACACGGGGATCGACGGCAACATCCGCGTCAAGGACCTCACCGACGACCAGCTCGTCGCGCTCCGCGACTACATCGAGGGCAACTACAAGGTGGAGGGAGACCTCCGCCGCGAGGTCGCCGCCGACATCCGCCGCAAGGTCGAGATCGGGTCCTACGAGGGCATCCGCCACCGTCGTGGCCTCCCGGTCCGTGGACAGCGCACCAAGACGAACGCTCGCACCCGCAAGGGCCCGAAGCGCACCGTCGCCGGCAAGAAGAAGGCCGGCCGCAAGTAACGCGGGCGACACGGACCTAGAGGAGATAACAAGTGGCTACCCCCAAGTCGGCCGCGCGCAAGCCGCGCCGCAAGGAGAAGAAGAACATCGCTGTGGGCCAGGCCCACATCAAGTCGACGTTCAACAACACCATCGTGTCGATCACCGACCCCGCCGGGGCCGTCATCAGCTGGGCCTCGTCCGGTGGAGTCGGCTTCAAGGGCTCGCGCAAGTCGACGCCGTTCGCCGCCCAGCTCGCTGCCGAGTCGGCCGCGCGTCAGGCGCAGGAGCACGGCATGAAGAAGGTCGACGTCTTCGTGAAGGGCCCGGGCTCGGGTCGCGAGACCGCGATCCGCTCGCTCCAGGCCGCAGGCCTCGAGGTCGGCTCGATCAACGACGTCACCCCGCAGGCGCACAACGGCTGCCGCCCGCCGAAGCGCCGTCGCGTCTAACGCAGCACTCGCAGCCGTCGGCCGGCCGAACGAAGCGCTCTCCAGCGCGACGTGAGGCCGGCCGGCGGATCGCGCATTTCTTTCACAACTTCAGACTCGCAAACGCACGTGTCATATAGCGGACACGTGATCGAAAGGAATCAACAGTGCTTATCGCACAGCGTCCGACGCTCACCGAGGAGAACATCTCGGAGTTCCGTTCCCGCTTCGTCATCGAGCCCCTCGAGCCCGGCTTCGGCTACACGCTCGGCAACTCGCTGCGTCGCACCCTGCTGTCCTCCATCCCCGGCGCCGCTGTCACCAGCATCCGGATCGACGGAGTCCTGCACGAGTTCACGACCGTCCCGGGCGTCCGCGAGGACGTCACCGAGATCATCCTGAACATCAAGGGACTCGTCGTCTCCTCCGAGCACGACGAGCCGATCACCGCCTACCTGCGCAAGCAGGGCGCCGGCCAGGTCACCGCCGCCGACATCTCGGCTCCGGCCGGTGTCGAGATCCACAACCCGGACCTCGTCATCGCGACCCTGAACGACAAGGCGAAGTTCGAGCTCGAGCTCACCATCGAGCGCGGCCGCGGCTACGTGTCGGCGACCCAGAACCGCAGCGAGTTCTCCGAGGCCGGCCAGATCCCGGTCGACTCGATCTACTCGCCCGTGCTCAAGGTCACCTACCGCGTCGAGGCCACCCGTGCCGGCGAGCGCACCGACTTCGACCGCCTCGTCGTCGACGTCGAGTCGAAGCCGGCGATCACGCCGCGCGACGCCATCGCGTCGGCCGGTCGCACGCTGACCGAGCTGTTCGGACTCGCCCGCGAGCTGAACAACGCGGCCGAGGGCATCGAGATCGGCCCCGCGCCGGTCGACGCCGTCCTCTCGACCGAGCTGTCCATGCCCATCGAGGACCTCGACCTCTCGGTGCGCAGCTACAACTGCCTCAAGCGCGAGGGCATCAACAACGTCAATGAGCTCGTCGCCCTCTCGGAGACGCAGCTCATGAACATCCGCAACTTCGGTCAGAAGTCGGTGGATGAGGTCAAGGAGAAGCTGACGGAGCTGGGCCTGTCGCTGAAGGACTCGGTCCCCGGGTTCGACGGCGCCCACTTCTACAGCTACGACGACGAGAGCATCTAGGTCTCCGCTCCGGCGTTCGACCTTCTGACACCCCTTTAGTACTGGAGTAAAGCCATGCCCAAGCCCACGAAGGGCCCCCGCCTCGGAGGCGGTCCCGCACACGAGCGTCTGCTGCTCGCGAACCTGGCCGCGGCCCTGTTCACGCACAAGAGCATCAAGACGACCGAGACCAAGGCCAAGCGCCTGCGTCCCCTCGCCGAGCGTCTGGTGACGTTCGCGAAGCGCGGCGACCTGCACGCCCGCCGCCGCGTCCTCGCGACCATCGGCGACAAGAGCGTCGTGCACGAGCTCTTCACCGAGATCGCGCCGCTCGTCGCCGAGCGTGAGGGCGGCTACACCCGCATCACGAAGATCGGTCCCCGCAAGGGCGACAACGCCCCGATGGCCGTCATCGAGCTCGTCCTCGAGCCCGTGACGCCGAAGGTCAAGAAGTCGCGCACCGGCGCCGCTCCCGTCTCGGCTCCGGTCGAGGACAAGACCGTCGTCGCGGACGCCCCTGCCGAGGACGCCACTGTCGAGGAGGCGCCCGTCGCCGACACGACCGAGGCCGACGCGACCGTCCAGGACGCGCCCGTCGAGGACGCCCCGGTCGAGACGACCGCCGAGACCAAGTAGTCCCGAGCGCGTCTCGAGAGCCCTCCGCCCCCTCGGGGACGGGGGGCTCTCGTCGTTCCCGGCCGTGGCACTCTGCGTGCTCGGTGGCGCGGAACGTCGCTTACGATGGCGGGATCGTCCCGACAGAGGGTCGGGATGCGTCCGGTACCCCGGCCCCCGTCCTCGTCGGCCAGCAGGAGGAGTTCCGTGCGCGCGCACCATGCGGTCCTGCTCCTCGCCGCGACGGCCCTGCTGACGGGCTGCTCCTCCGTCGGCGTCGTCGACGTCCCGGAGTCGGCGGGCACGACGGCGCCGGATGCGGTCGCCGCCCCCGAGTCCGTGCCCAGCGCGACCGCTGCGACCGTCGCGCCGTCGGCTCCCGCCCTCGACTGCTCCGCGGCACTGCCCGCCTCGGCGGTCGAGACGGCGGTCGGACTGCCCGCCGGAACGGCCGTGCTCGTCCAAGCGGAGGACTCCTGCTCCTACGGCATCGCCGGCAATCCGTCCGCGGTCCTCGTCAGCGTCGGGCCCGCGCGGCTCGCGGAGACGTTCGCCGGTGCGGGGGAGGCCGTCGGCGCCGTGCCGGCTCCGCTGGGGGAAGCGGCCTACCGGCTCGAGGGCTCGGCGGCGACACCGTCCCAGCTGGCCGTCCTGGCGGGCGGCTACGAGCTGCACGTCGAGTCCTTCGTCGGAGACCAGGAGGTCCTCGCCGACTGGGCGGTGGCCGTCTTCGACTCGCTCGGCGTCCGGCTCTCGGCCGGCTGATCCGGCGACCCGGAACGGCCCGGCGGACGACCTAGACTCGTCGGGTGCTCCACCGCGTCCGCCTCGATCTGGCCTACGACGGCACCCACTTCGCGGGCTGGGCACTCCAGCCCGGCCTCCGCACGGTGCAGGGCGTCCTCGAGGACGCCCTCGGCGTGCTGCTGCGCTCGGAGGAGCGGACGGTGGTCACCGTCGCGGGCCGCACCGACGCCGGCGTGCACGCGAGCGCGCAGGTGGCGCACCTGGACCTCACGCCCCAGCAGTGGTCGCGGCTGAACGGCAGCCCGCGGGCCGGCACCGAGAAGGTCGCGCCGGAGGTCGTGCTCCAGCGCAAGCTCCAGGGGATCCTCGGTCAGTACTCGGACCTGTCCGTGCACCGGGTGACCCGGGCGCCCGAGGGCTTCGACGCGCGCTTCTCCGCGCGCTGGCGGCGCTACGAGTACCGGCTCGCCGACCGCACCTCGCTGCGGCGGCCGCTCGAGCGCGGCTTCACGACCTGGATCAACGAGGCGGTCGACGAGGGCGTGATGGCGCAGGCGGCCGAGTCGCTGCTCGGCCTGCACGACTACGCCTCGTTCTGCCGCGCGCGCGTCGGAGCCACCACCATCCGCAGCCTCCTCGACTTCACCTGGGAGCGGGACGAGGACGGCGTGCTGCACGCCCACCTGCGCGCCGACGCCTTCTGCCACAGCATGGTGCGCGCCCTCGTCGGCTCCTGCGTGGCCGTGGGGATCGGCAAGCTGGAGGCGGGCGAGCTCCCGCTGCTGCGCGACGCCGCCCGCCGCACGAACGCCTTCGCGGTCATGCCGGCGCGCGGCCTCATCCTGCGCGAGGTCGATTACCCTGAGGACTCGGAACTGGCCGAGCGGGCCGTGCTCACCCGGGTGAAGCGCACCCTGCCCGGCGGGGACGCCCAGGGGGAGGACGACGAGTGATCCGCAGGAACCACCGCGCGAGCGCGCTGGTCGCAGCGCTCGTCCTGCCGGCGGCGCTGCTGCTGGCAGGCTGCTCGTCGTCGGCGATCGACGTGCCGGACCGGGCGCCCGCCGCCGCGGTCGACTCCACCGCGCCGACCGCCGTGCCCACCGCGGTGCCGACCACTCCCGCGGCCGAGCCGACCACCGGTGCGACGATCGAGGTCCTCGACTGCGCCGCGGTGCTGCCGGTGACGGCGATCGAGGCGGCCCTCGAGTTGCCCGAGGGCTTCGTCACCGCCTCGGACCAGGGCTCGGGCTGCGCTTGGGCGATGGCGGGCAACCCCGCCGCGCTCGTCCTGCAGACGGCGACCGGCGCCACCACCGCCGACGTCGCCGCGCAGGAGTCCGAGGCCCCCGTCGAGCCGAGCGGGCTGGGCGACGCCGCCTTCTTCCGCGCCGGCGACCCGGCGGTCGACCCGGCCGCCACGGTCGTCGTGCTCGCCGGGGACCGGCTGCTCTCGCTCCGCTCCTACGTCGGCGGCCAGGCCCCGCTCGAGGAGCTGGCGACCGAGGTCCTGGCCGCGCTGGGGCAGGACGACTCCTGACCCGGACCGCCCGGGGGAGCGCGGCGGCGAGCCCGTGAGCTTCCGCTCCGGTGCGGATTGCTGTACTGTCGACCCTTGGTGTTCTCGGCCGCGTGCCGGCACCCGAAGTTGAGCCCTCCACCGGATCGGTTCGGCCCCCTCGCGGGTCGAACGGCCACGGAGCGGGATTCACGAACTCCTCACTCCGATCAGAAAGCAGCACTCACGTGACTCGCACTTTTTCTCCGAAGCCGGCTGACGTCCAGCACGACTGGATCGTCATCGACGCGTCCGACGTCGTGCTCGGCCGTCTGGCCACCCACGCCGCTGCGCTCCTGCGCGGCAAGCACAAGCCGACGTTCGCGCCGCACATGGACATGGGCGACTTCGTCATCATCGTCAACGCCGAGAAGGTTGCCCTCACCGGCCAGAAGCTCCTCCAGAAGAAGGCGTACCGCCACTCCGGCTACCCGGGCGGCCTCACGGCCACCACGTACGCCGAGCTCCTCGAGAAGAACCCGATCCGCGCCGTCGAGAAGGCCATCCGCGGAATGCTCCCCAAGAACTCCCTCGGTCGTGCGCAGCTGCGCAAGCTGAAGGTCTACACGGGCACCGAGCACCCTCACGCGGCTCAGCAGCCCAAGGCGTACGCCTTCACCCAGGTCGCCCAGTAGGCTCCGGCCCTCCCCGACACCCCAGACTTCGAAGACAAAGGATCACCTACACCGTGGCGAAGATCGCAGACCAGATCGACGTGGCTCCCGAGAGCTACTCCACCGAAAGCCCGGCCACCGAGGCGTCCTCGACGCCCCGCGCCGTCCTCAACGTCTCCGGCGCAGCCGTGGGCCGTCGCAAGCAGGCCATCGCCCGCGTGCGCCTGGTCCCGGGCTCCGGCAGCCTGACCGTGAACGCCCGCGAGTTCGCGGAGTACTTCCCGAACAAGCTGCACCAGCAGCTGATCAACGACCCGTTCAAGGTCCTCGACCTCCTCGGCTCGTACGACGTCGTCGCGAAGATCACCGGCGGCGGCCCCTCCGGCCAGGCCGGTGCGCTCCGCCTCGCGATCGCGCGTGCGCTGAACGAGATCGACCGCGAGAACAACCGCGCCATCCTGAAGAAGGCCGGCTTCCTCACCCGCGACGCTCGCGTCATCGAGCGCAAGAAGGCCGGTCTCAAGAAGGCCCGCAAGGCGTCCCAGTTCTCGAAGCGCTAGTCGCTGCGGCCCCCGTGGCCGCCGATCAGCAGCTTGAGAAGGGGACTGGCATCATGCCGCGCCTGTTCGGAACAGATGGCGTCCGTGGCCTCGCGAATCGCGACGTCACGGCCGACCTGGCCCTCGGCCTCGCTCAGGCGGCCGCCCGTGTACTCGGTGCGGCCGCCCGGGCGGAGGGCCGTCGGCCCCTCGCCGTCCTGGCCCGCGATCCTCGGATCTCGGGCCAGTTCATCGGTGCCGCCGTGGCGGCCGGCCTCGCGAGCGCCGGCGTCGACGTGCTGGACGCGGGAGTGATCCCGACGCCCGCCGCCGCCTACCTCATCGCCGACGAGAGCGCCGACTTCGGCGTGATGATCTCGGCGTCGCACAACCCCGCCGCCGACAACGGCATCAAGTTCTTCGCGGCCGGCGGCCGCAAGCTCCCGGACGAGCTCGAGAACCGCATCGAGGCGGCTCTCGGCGTCCCGCCGCTCACGCCGCTCGGCCCCGACGTGGGCCGCATCCGCCGCTTCGCCGACGCCGAGGACCGCTACGTCCTCCACCTGCTCGGCTCGCTCGGCAGCACCCGCCTGGACGGACTGCACGTGGTCATCGACTGCGCGCACGGCGCCGCCGCGGGCATCTCGCCGGAGGTCTTCACGGATGCCGGCGCGACCGTCACCGTGATCGGCAACGATCCGGACGGCATCAACATCAACGACGGGGTGGGCTCGACCCACCTCGACCACGTCGCCGAGGCGGTCCGCGAGGCGGGCGCCGATCTCGGCATCGCGCACGACGGCGATGCGGACCGCTGCCTCGCGGTCGACGCCGAGGGGCGCGTCGTCGACGGCGACCAGATCATGGCGATCCTCGCGACCTCGATGGCCCGTCGCGGCGTCCTCCGCGACAACGTGCTCGTCGCCACGGTGATGAGCAATCTCGGCCTCAAGACCGCGATGGCCGACGCCGGCATCCGCGTGATTGAGACCGGCGTGGGCGACCGCTACGTGCTCGAGGCGATGAACGACGGCGGCTACTCGCTCGGTGGCGAGCAGTCCGGCCACGTCATCATGAGCCGCTTCGCGACGACCGGCGACGGCGTCCTCACCGGGCTGCAGATCGCGGCCGAGGTGGCGCGGACCGGCAAGTCGCTCGCCGAGCTCGCCTCGGTGATGCGGGTGTTCCCGCAGACGCTCGTCAACGTCCGCGGCGTCGACCGCGAGGGCGTGCACGACGACGCCGTCATCGCGGCCGCCATCGCCGAGGCGGAGCGCGAGCTCGGCACCGGCGGGCGCGTGCTGCTGCGGCCCTCCGGCACCGAGCCGATGGTGCGGGTCATGGTCGAGGCCTCCACCAAGGAGACCGCCGACCGGCTGGCCGAGTCCCTCGCGGCCGTCGTGCTCGAGCAGCTGCGCGTCGCGGCCTAGCGGCTGCAGCCGCCGCTGACGCGGGGATCTCGACACGCCCCTGCGGGGCTGATCGACCAGCATGCTTCGATCAGCACGCTTCCGCCGCGCACTCAGATCTTGCGGAGGAGCACCGAGGAGACGGTGTGGTCGGCCTGCTTGCGCAGGACGAGGCTCGCGCGCGAGCGCGTGGGCCGCACGTTCTGCAGCAGGTTCGGCTCGTTGATCGAGGACCAGATGCTGCGGGCCCGCTCGCGCGCCTCGTCGGGCGTCAGCGAGGCGTAGCGGTGGAAGTACGAGTTCGGGCTCGCGAAGGCGCCCTGCTGCAGCGCGAGGAACCGCTCCTCGTACCAGCGCGCGATGTCGCTCGTCCGGGCATCGACGTAGACCGTGAAGTCGAAGAGGTCGCTGACGGCGAGGCCGTGCCCGGGCGCGGGCGGCTGCAGGACGTTCAGTCCCTCGACGATCAGCACGTCCGGTCGCCGCACCACGATCTCGGCGTCGCGGACGATGTCGTAGGAGAGATGCGAGTAGAACGGAGCACGTACCTCGGCCGCCCCGCCCTTCACCTCCGAGACGAAGCGCAGGAGCGCGCGGCGGTCGTACGACTCCGGGAAGCCCTTCCGGCTCATCAGCCCGCGCCGCTCCAGCTCGCTGTTCGGCAGGAGGAAGCCGTCGGTCGTCACGAGCTCGACGCGCGGGGTGTCGTCCCAGCGGGCGAGCAGCTCGCGGAGCAGGCGGGCGATGGTCGACTTGCCGACCGCGACCGACCCGGCCACGCCGATCACGAACGGGGTGGGCTGCGCTCGCTCGCCGAGGAAGGTGCTCGTCGCCCGGTGCAGCTGGCGCGCGCCGCCGGCGTAGAGGGTGAGCAGCCGGGACAGTGGGAGGTACACCTCGGCGACCTCGGTGAGGCTCAGCCGGTCGCCCAGCCCGCGCAGCTGCACGACCTCGGTCTCGCTCAGCGGCAGCTCGGTGCTGCGGGCGAGCTCGGCCCAGTCGGAGCGGACGATCTCGACGAACGGGGAGGGGTGCGCCTCGCGCCCGGGTTCGCGAGCTGACGAGGACATCTGCACGATCCTAGCGGCCGTCGCGGCTCGGCCCCGTCGCCGCAGGAGCGCCCCCGCGCGCGATTAGGATCGAGCCCATGTGTGGAATCGTTGGATACGTCGGCGCGCGCGACAGCCTGGCCGTGCTGCTCGGGGGACTGAAGCGACTGGAGTACCGCGGGTACGACTCCGCCGGTGTGGCCGTGATCGACGCCGACGGCCGGATCGACAGCCGCAAGCGCTCCGGCAAGCTCAGCGTCCTCGTCGACGACCTCGAGGCGCACCCCCTCGCGCAGGGCACCACCGGCATCGGGCACACCCGCTGGGCGACGCACGGCGGCCCCACCGACCGCAACGCGCACCCGCACCTCGCGGACGACGGGCGCCTCGCCGTCATCCACAACGGCATCATCGAGAACTTCCAGCCCCTCAAGGAGGAGTTGCTCGCCGAGGGCGCGGTCTTCGAGAGCGAGACCGACACCGAGGTCGCCGCGCACCTCATCGCCCGCGAGCACCGCCGCACCGGCGACCTCGTGCTCGCGTTCCAGGCCGTCGTCGCGCGCCTCGAGGGCGCCTTCACGCTGCTCGCGCTGCACCAGGACCAGCCCGGCGTCGTCGTCGGCGCGCGCCGCAACTCGCCGCTCGTGATCGGCCTCGGCGACGGCGAGAACTTCCTCGGCTCCGACGTCGCCGCGTTCGTCGAGTTCACCCGCCGCGCGGTCGCGATCGGGCAGGACCAGATCGTCACCATCACGCCCGACGCGGTGACCGTCACCGACTTCTTCGGCAACGCGGTCGAGACCGAGCCGTTCGAGATCGCCTGGGACGCCTCCGCCTCCGAGAAGGGCGGCTGGTCGAGCTTCATGGCCAAGGAGATCAGCGAGGGCCCGGAGGCCGTCGCCAAGACACTCCTCGGCCGCATCCAGGACGGGGCGATCGTCCTGCCGGAGCTCGCGTCGCTCGACGCGACCCTCACCGACATCGACCGCATCACCGTGATCGCCTGCGGCACCGCCGCCTACTCCGGCATGGTCGCCAAGTACGCCATCGAGAAGTGGGCGCGCGTGCCGGTCGAGGTCGAGCTGAGCCACGAGTTCCGCTACCGCGACCCGGTGCTGACTCCGCGCACGCTGGTCGTCTCGATCAGCCAGTCCGGCGAGACCATGGACACGCTGATGGCCGTGAAGTACGCCCGCGAGAAGGGCGCGAAGACGCTCTCCGTCTGCAACACCCAGGGTGCGACGATCCCGCGCGAGTCCGACGCGGTGCTCTACACCCACGCCGGCCCGGAGGTCGCGGTCGCCTCGACCAAGGCGTTCGTCGCGCAGATCGCGGCGCTCTACCTCTTCGGCCTGCACCTGGCCGCGGTGCGCGGCGCGGCCACGCCCGAGCTGATCGCCTCACAGGCCGCGCAGCTCGCGGCGATCCCGGAGAAGCTCTCGCGCGTGCTCGACGCCTCGGAGGCGATCGCCCAGCTCGCCGGCTGGATGGCGGACACCCGCGCGGTGCTCTTCCTCGGCCGCCACGTCGGCTACCCGGTGGCACTCGAGGGCGCGCTCAAGCTCAAGGAGCTCGCCTACATCCACGCCGAGGGCTTCGCTGCGGGCGAGCTCAAGCACGGGCCGATCGCGCTGATCGAGCCGGGGCAGGTCGTCTTCGTCATCGTGCCGAGCCCGAGCGAGTCCTACGAGCTGCAGCGCAAGGTGATCTCGAACATCCAGGAGATCAAGGCACGCGGCGCCCGGGTGATCGCGATCGCCGAGCAGGGCGACGCCGCCGCGATCCAGATCGCCGACGAGGTCGTGCCGATCCCGCTGGCCGACCCGCTGTTCGAGCCGCTGCTCGCGGTGACGCCGCTGCAGATGTTCGCGATGGAGCTCGCCTCGGCGAAGGGCCTCGACGTCGACCAGCCGCGCAACCTCGCCAAGTCGGTCACGGTCGAGTGACCCTGCCGTGATCGTCGGGATCGGCGTGGACGTGGTGGATCTCGCGCGCTTCGAGCGGGCGATCTCCCGCACGCCCCGGCTCCGCGAGCGGCTGTTCGCCGAGAGCGAACGCGACCTGCCGACGGCCTCGCTGGCCGGTCGGTTCGCCGCGAAGGAGGCGCTGATCAAGGCGCTGGGCGACTCCGCCGGCGCGCGCTGGCACGACATGGTGGTCGAGCGGGACGAGCACGGGAATCCGTCCTTCGTCCTGCACGGCGCGGCTCGAGCGGCGGCGGAGTCGCGCGGGATCGCGCGGTTGCACCTCTCGATGAGCCACGACGCGGGCGTCGCCTGCGCGTTCGTGGTGGCCGAGTCGTGATCGCGCCGCTCGCCTTCCGCGAGGCGCTGATCGACCTGGACGCCGTCGCGGCGAACACGGCGAGGCTCCGCGAGCTGACCGCTGCTCCCCGGCTGATGGCGGTCGTCAAGGCGAACGCCTACGGGCACGGCGCCCTCGCGGTCGCGCAGGCGGCGCTGGCCGGCGGCGCGGACGCGCTCGGCACGGCCGATCTCGACGAGGCGGTCGCCCTCCGCGAGGCCGGGATCCTGGCGCCGGTGCTCTGCTGGCTGCACGACCCCGAGCAGGACTTCGACACCGCTCTCGAGCACGGGATCGAGGTCGCCGTCTCCTCGGTCGGTCAGCTCGACCGGCTCGCGCAGGCCGCTGAGGACCGCGGCGTGCGCGGGGCGGTGCAGCTCAAGGTCGACACCGGACTCAGCCGCAATGGGGCGGCGGAGGCGGAGTGGGTGCCGCTCGCGCAGTCCCTCGTGCAGCACGCGACCCGCGGCTCGCTGCAGCTCACCGGGCTGTTCTCGCACCTCTCCAACACCTCGCGCGAGGAGGACCTCGCGCAGCTCGCGCTGCTGCGCCGCGCGGAGGAGGTTCTGCGCGCGCACGGGACGCCGGCGCCGCTGGTGCACCTCGCCGCCACGGCCGCGGCGCTCCGCCTGCCGGAGGCGCGGCTCGACCAGGTGCGCACCGGCATCGGCGTGTACGGGCTCTCGCCGTTCGACGACGAGACGTCCCTCGGGCTCGGCCTGGTGCCGGCGATGACCCTGCAGGGGCGGGTGGCCGGAGTGCGGCGGGTGCCCGCGGGGACGGGCGTCAGCTACGACTACGCCTACCGCGCGTCCGGCGAGACGACGCTCGCGCTGGTGCCGTTCGGCTACGCCGACGGGATCCCGCGCGCCGCCTCCGGTGTCGCCGAGGTGTCGATCGGCGGGCGCCGGCACCGCATCGCCGGGCGGGTGGCGATGGACCAGTTCGTCGTCGACGTCGGGGATGCTCCCGTCGCGGTCGGCGACCCGGTGACGCTCTGGGGCGACCCGACCACCGGTGTGCCGTCGGTCGACGAGTGGGCGCGCTGGTGCGGCACCATCAACTACGAGCTCGTCACCCGGGTCGGGCACCGCGTTCCGCGGAGGACGGTCGGCGGCTCCGCGGGAGGCGTCCGTGCCTGAGCGGGACTGGTTCGCCGACCGCACCGTCGAGATCGCGGATCCGGAGGCGATGGAGGGGCTCGGCCGCTCCCTCGGCGGGGTGCTGCGCGCCGGTGACCTGCTGGTGCTGACCGGGCCGCTCGGGGCGGGCAAGACGACCTTCACCCGCGGGCTCGGCGAGGGGCTCGGGGTGCGCGGGCCGGTGACCAGCCCGACCTTCGTGATCGCGCGGACGCACCCGCCGCTGCACGGCGGCCCGCCGCTCGTGCACGTGGACGCCTACCGCGTCGGCTCCGCGGTGGAGCTGGACGACCTCGATCTCGACCTCGAGCACTCGGTCGTGGTGGTCGAGTGGGGCGCCGGTCTGCTCGACGGCGTGGCGGACTCGTGGCTCGACATCGTCCTGGAGCGCCCGACCGGCGGCTCCGACGCCGAGGACGGCGAGGAGCCCATCGAGCCGCGCACGGTGCGCTTCCGCGGCACGGGCTGGCGCTGACCGCTCTGCTGACGGCGGGTCTCGAGACGCCGCTGCGCGGCTGCTCGACCAGCATGGTGGGGGCGCGCGCCACGCGCTTCTGCTCGCTGTCTGCTGATCGAGGAGCCCTCGGAGAGGGCCGCCGTCATGCTGATCGAGTAGCCCTCGAAGAGGGCGTATCGAGATCCACTGTCGTCCGGTGGGCGGGTCTCGATACGCCGCTGCGCGGCTACTCGACCAGCATGATCTGCATGCCGATCGAGCAGCCCTCGGAGAGGGCGTATCGAGACCCACCGAGCGACTGCGGAGCGCCGCAGGCTCCTCGGCCGGTGCCCCGTCGCCCGCGGGTACCCTGTCAGGGTGCTGCTCGCGATCGACACCTCCTCCGGAACCTCCGTCGCCGTCGTCGGCGCGGACGGGGCGGTCCGGGCCGAGCGCACCGAGACCGACACCATGCGGCACGCCGAGGTCGTCGGCCGGCTGATCGAGGAGGCCCTCGGGGCGGCCGGCATCGGCCCGGACGCGATCGAGGCCGTCGCCGTCGGCATGGGCCCCGGCCCCTTCACCGGACTCCGGGTCGGCATCGCCGCAGCCCGCGCCTTCGCGTTCGGCCGCGACGTGCCCACCCTGCCGGTCGTCTCGCACGACGCTGTCGCGCTCGGCGCGCTGCGCCACGGCCGTGCGGACGGTTTCCTCGTCGTCACCGACGCGCGCCGCCGCGAGCTCTACTGGAGCGCCTACGCCGGCCTCGACGAGCAGGGCCTGCCCGTCCGCACCGCCGGACCCGGCCTCGACAAGCCGCCCGCGCTGCCCTTCCCCGAGCTGCCCCGCCTCGAGGCGGAGACGGTGTCCGCCGCCGAGCTGGGCGTCGTGGCCGCGCTCACCCGCGCGGCCGGCCGCGACCCCGCGGCGGACGAGCCGCTCTACCTCCGCTCGCCCGACGTCACGCTCTCCGCCGGTCCCAAGCGGGTCACCGCGTGAGCGCGGAGCTGCGCGACGCCACCGTCCACGACCTCGACGCGATCATGGCGATCGAGGAGTCCGAGTTCACCAGCGACGCCTGGTCCCGCACGATGATGCGCGAGGAGATCCGCAGCCGGCACACCCGCTACCTGGTCGCCGAGGACGCGGGCGAGGTGGTCGGCTACGCCGGGCTGCTCTGCCCGGTCGGCGCGCACGAGGGCGACGTGCAGACCATCGCGGTGCTCGCCTCCGCGCGCCGCACCGGACTCGGCAGGCGCCTCCTGCGCGCCCTCGTCGCCACCGCCGCCGAGCGCGGTGCCCGCGAGGTCTTCCTCGAGGTCCGTGCCGACAACCCGGCCGCCCAGTCGCTCTACCGCTCGGAGGGCTTCGAGGAGATCGGGGTCCGCCCCGCCTACTACCAGCCCGACGACGTCGACGCGCTCGTGATGCGCGCGCCGATTGCCGCCCCTCGACAGGAGTCGCCATGACCGCCGGTCCGCTCGTCCTCGGCATCGAGACCAGCTGCGACGAGACCGGGATCGGCATCGTCCGCGGCACGACGCTCCTCGCCAACACCATCGCCTCGTCGATGGAGGAGCACGCTCGCTACGGCGGCGTCGTGCCCGAGGTCGCCGCCCGCGCGCACCTCGAGGCGCTCGAGCCGACGCTGCGGACGGCGCTCGCCGAGGCCGGCGTCACGCTGCAGGAGCTGGACGCGATCGCGGTCACCAGCGGCCCCGGGCTCTCCGGGGCGCTGATGGTCGGCGTCGGCGCGGCCAAGGCGCTCGCGGTCTCGCTCGGGAAGCCGCTCTACGCGGTCAACCACCTCGTCGGGCACGTCGGGGCCGACGTCCTGCGCGCCGACGGCGGCGAGGGCGGCCCGGTCGAGGTGCCGACCATCGCGCTGCTCGTCTCGGGCGGGCACACCTCGCTCCTGCACGTGCGCGATCTCGTCTCCGATGTCGAGCTGCTCGGCGAGACGATCGACGACGCGGCCGGCGAGGCGTTCGACAAGGTCGCCCGCGTGCTCGGCCTGCCCTACCCCGGCGGCCCGCAGATCGACCGCGTCGCCGCCGACGGCGATCCGCGGGCCATCCGCTTCCCCCGCGGCCTCACCCTCCCGAAGGACAGGGAGAAGCACCGCTACGACTTCTCCTTCTCGGGGCTGAAGACCGCCGTCGCGCGCTGGGTGGAGAAGCGCCAGGACGCGGGCGAGGAGGTGCCGGTCGCCGACGTCGCCGCGAGCTTCCGCGAGGCGGTCGCCGACGTGCTGCTCACCAAGGCGATCGCGGCCTGCGTCGACCGGGAGGTGCCCCGGCTGCTGCTGGGCGGGGGAGTGGTCGCCAACGCGCGGGTCCGCGAGCTCGCCGAGGAGCGCTGCGCGGCGGCGGGCATCGCACTGCGGATCCCCCCGCTCTCGCTCTGCACCGACAACGGCGCGATGATCGCGGCGCTCGGCGCCCAGCTGATCGAGGCGGGGCACGCGCCCTCGAGCCTCTCCTTCGGCGCCGACTCCACGCTGCCCGTCACTGAGATCCAGGTGCGCTAGGCGCTCTACCGCAGTGCCGTCTCGCGTCACAAGCGCCGTCCAGGGTTTTGACAGCCCTCCGGGGACGCTGCCACTCTGAGCGCATCCACTCGTTCCTGATCAAGGGGGATCTTCCATGACTGCTCCGTACACGCCCGCATCCGACCGCTACAACATCCTGGCGATCATCGGCTTCATCGCCTCGTTCTTCATCGCGATCGTGGGGATCGTCCTGGGCTTCATCGCTCTCTCGCAGATCAAGCGGACCGGAGAGAAGGGCCGCGGACTCGCGATCGCCGCCGTCGTGATCGGCTTCGTCGCGATCATCGTCTACATCGTCCTGTTCGTCACCCTGTTCTCCCTCGCAGGCATCGCGGGCACGACGAACTACTGATCCACTCCGCCCCGCCCTGCACGGCGGGGACGGCGGAGCGCTCGAGGAGGGCGACGTGAACGACGAGTCCACCGGCGATCCGGCATCGGGGTCGGTGCCGCCCCCGCCGCCGCGGTACGCGCCGCCCTCCGGAGCACCGTCCCCCGCCTCCGCTCCGCCGCCGGCGGCTGGCGGTGCCGCGTCCGGCTGGACCGGGGAGGCCGTTCCCTCCGGAGCCCCGGGCGGCCCGGAGGCCTTCGACGGCGCCGCGCATCCCGGCGCTCCCGCACCGCGCCCGCCGCTGAACGGCCTCGCCGTCGCCGCCCTGATCTGCGGCATCCTCGGGCTCGCGCCCGCCGCGATCGTCCTCGGGCACGTCGGCTTCGCGCAGGCGCGCCGCTCGGGGCAGCGCGGCCGCGGACTCGCGATCGCCGGCTTCCTCCTCGGCTACCTCGCGCTCGTGCTGCTGCTGGTCGGCGCTCTCGCCTACTCGGCCTTCGTCGGCGGACTCCGGACGGACGGCTACCTCCCGGCCTGAGCCGGTCGGCGGCCTCGTTCTAGACTTCGAGGCATGAGCGACAGCAGCCGGCCCGGGTCCGACGACCGACAGGGCCCTCCCGTCCCCCCTGCTCCCCCCGTGCCGCCGGCGCCCCCGGCCCCGCCCGTGCACTCCGGTGGCACTCCGGTGCCCCCGGCCCCGCCCGCGTACTCGGGCGGCACCCCGGCGGCACCGGGACAGGGTGCCCAGGACACCCCGCCGCCCGCGTACGGGACGCCGCTCCCGCCGGCCCCGAGCGCCGCGCCGCCGCAGTACGCCTACGTCCCGGCACCCACGACGGTGCCCAAGACCCTGAGCCTCACCGGCATGATCCTCGGCATCGTCGGCCTGGTCATCTCGATCTTCGGCTGGGGCTTCGGCTTCATCCTGTCCGCGCCCGCGATCGTGCTCGGCTTCCTCGGCCGCCGTCGCGAGCCGGGAGCACGCGGCTTCGCGCTGACCGCGATCATCACCGGCATCGCCGGCGTCGTGGTCTCGCTGATCTACCTGGCCGTCACGATCGTGATCTTCGTGGTCGCCCTCGACGCGGCGACCTCCTCCTCCGGCTACTAGGCGCCGGCCCCCGGTCTCACACGACGCGCTCGGCGAGCAGGGCGCGGTGGCGCCCCTGGATCCTGGTGAGGATCAGGACGGCGCTGCCCCGCCCGGCCAGGCCGAGTTTCCTGCGGAAGCGCGCGGGGTCGACGTCCACGCCGCGCTTCTTGATCTCCAGGACGCCGATGCTGCGGGCGCGCAGCTCGCGCGCGAGGGTGCGCTCGTCCAGGGGCAGCTCCGCGAGCACGCGGAAGCTCCGCAGGAACGGCGACGCGGACGGCTCGTCGCCCGTGAGGTAGGCGATGCCGGGCGAGAGCATCCGCGAGCCGCTGGTGCGGGCCAGCTCGCCGAGCAGGCGCGCGCGGATGGCGGACCCGTCCGGCTCGTGCACGAACGCGCCTATTTCACCCACCTCCTCGTCGTCGCTGTCGGCCGGCGCAGTGAGCTCCACGGCGCCGGTCGCCGAGAGCAGGAGCGCGGACCGGCGGACGCCCGGCCGAGCGAGCGGACCGAACCACAGGCCCGTCTCGACGAGCTCGCCGTCCACCGACACCCACTGCGCCTCCGCGTCCGCGGGGATCCGCTCGCGGTCGAAGCCCGGCCCGAGCTTCACGCCCACGGGCCGCGCCTCGGCGAGGCCGAAGGCGAAGCCGAGCGAGGGGGAGTAGTCGTCGGGATCGTCGAGGCGCCGGGTCTCGCGGTGGCCGGCGGTGCGGCGGGCCGGATCGAGGTAGACGGCGTCGAAGCCGTCCAGGTCGAACGCCTCGGCGTCGCCGTGCACGGCCTGCGCGGAAGGGAACGGGGCGAGGTTGAAGCTGGCCAGGGTCGCGGTGATCTCGTCCGCGTCCACCGCGGTCACCTCGAGGTCGATGGCCGCCATCGCGAGGGCGTCGCCGCCGATGCCGCTGCCGAGGTCGGCGATGCGGGTGAGCCCGGCGGAGGAGAAGCGGCCGGCGTGCAGCGCCGCGACCCGGAGGCGGGTCGCCTGCTCGAGCCCGGCGTCGGTGAAGAGCATCGACCGGGCGAACTCGCCGAACTTCCCGGTCGCCTTCGCCCGCAGCCGCGCCTGGGTCAGCACGGCCGACACCAGGCCGGGGGAGTGGCCGGCGGAGCGGAGCGCCGCGACGGCGCGCACCAGGTCGTCCGCGCGGTAGCCGTCGAGCGAGTCGAGGAGCCGGAGGCCCTCGGGGGAGAGGAGCTCCACCAGCTCGGCGCGTTGCATCCGGCCATGCTAGGCCACGCCCTCCGCACGACGCGGCGCGCCTGCCTGGCACTCTGATTGCACGAGTGCCAGCGGAGCCTCTACAGTGGAGCTAGCACTCTCGGAGCGTGTCTGCCAACGGCGGCGCTCCGCCCCCGTCGTCGTCAAGAAAGAGGTCAACCGTGTCGGTGTCCATCAAGCCGCTCGAAGATCGCATCGTCATCAAGCAGGTCGAGGCCGAGCAGGTCACTGCTTCCGGTCTCGTCATCCCCGACACCGCCAAGGAGAAGCCCCAGGAGGGCGAAGTCGTCGCCGTCGGCCCCGGCCGCATCGACGACAACGGCAACCGCGTCCCGCTCGACGTGGCCGTCGGTGACAAGGTCATCTACTCCAAGTACGGCGGAACCGAGGTCAAGTTCGGTGGGGACGACCTGCTGGTCCTCTCCGCCCGCGACGTCCTCGCGGTCGTGGTCCGCTAGAGACGGATCCCCGAAGGGCCCGGCGACGACAGTCGCCGGGCCCTTCGTCGTGCGCCCGGTCCTCTTCGCGACCGGTGGCCTGATCCTGACGTCCGGTGACCGTTCCGGGCGGTCCGCGGGCGTCGGTCCTGCGTAGCATCGGACGGGTGCCCGCCTCCCGCCTCCCCGCCGATCCCGCCTCGCCGACGACGGGCGACGCCGCGGCCGGCGAGGGCGTGGAGGCCCTGCCCGTGAAGGGCGCCGGCGGCGCGCTGTCGTCGACCGGCCTCTGGTTCGGCTTCGCCGCCTACCTGCTCTGGGGCGCGATGCCGCTCTACTTCATCGCGATGGCCCCCGCCTCGCCGTTCGAGATCGTCGCGCTGCGCGTGCTCTTCTCGCTGGTCTTCTGCCTGCTCCTGCTCACGGTGACACGCAGCTGGCGCGGCTTCGCGGCGCTCTTCCGCGAGCCGCGGCTGCTCGGCGTGATGGCGATCGCCGGCGTGCTGATCTACATCAACTGGCAGGTCTACGTCATCGCGACGACCACCGGCCACGTGATCGAGGCGGCGCTCGGCTACTTCATGAACCCGCTCGTCACGGTGCTGCTCGGCGTGATCGTGCTGCGCGAGCGGCTGCGGCGGGCGCAGTGGATCGCGATGGCGATCAGCGCCGTCGCCGTCCTCGTGATCGCCGTCGGCTACGGCTCCTTCCCCTGGGTCTCGCTGGCGCTCGCCTTCTCCTTCGGTCTCTACGGCCTGGTGAAGAGCCGGGTCGGCGGCCGGATGGACGCGGTCAGCGGTCTCACGCTCGAGACGCTCTGGCTCACGCCGCTCGCGATCGTGCAGCTGCTGGTCGTCGGCTCGACCGTCGGGCTGACGCTGGCGACGGAGGGCACCGGGCACGCGCTCATCCTCGCCTCGGCCGGCATCGTCACCGCGGTGCCGCTGCTGCTCTTCGCGGGCGCCGCCCGGCGGCTGCCGCTCTCGATCGTCGGCTTCATCCAGTACCTGACGCCGGTGCTGCAGTTCGTCGTCGGCGCCTTCCTCCTGCACGAGGAGATGCCGCCGGAGCGCTGGATCGGCTTCGCGCTCGTCTGGGCGGCCCTGGCGATCTTCTCAGTGGACCTCGTCTCGGCTGAGCGCCGGAGGCGACGCGTGACGGCCGGACCTGCGGATCGCGTCGCGGGAGAGCGCTCCGACGACGAAAAGTAACGATCAGGTCGCGAAACGCATCTGAAACACCCCCGTATTGTTCACGGCTTCTCCGAAGGTTAGGTTGGCCGAGCGGTTGCCTCCGGCACCGCTCCCACGACAGAACCTCTCAAGGAGAAACATGCGCGTTCACGCGAAGGCCGGGACGGCCCGTACGCGATCCCTCCGGGCGACCCTGAGCGGGGTCGCCTTCCTGGGCGCCAGCGCTCTCGTCCTCGCCGGTTGCGCCAGCGGCGGCGGCGGAGACGCGGGCACCGACGGCGGCGAGTCCGGCGACCTGTCCCTGAAGATCGGCACGATCCTCCCGCAGACCGGCACCCTGGCCGTCCTCGGCCCGCCCGAGATCGCGGGCGTCGACCTCGCGGTCAAGGACATCAACGACGCCGCTGCCGGCATCACGGTCGATGTCGAGCAGAAGGACTCGGGCGACACCACGACCGACATCGCGACGCAGTCCGCGACCTCGCTCATCGCAGACGGCGCCAGCGTCGTCATCGGAGCGGCTTCGTCGGGCGTCTCGAAGACGTTCATCGACCAGGTGACCCAGGCGGGCGTCGTCCAGATCTCGCCGGCCAACACCTCGCCGGACTTCACGACCTACGACGACGACGGCTACTACTGGCGCACCGCCCCCTCGGACGTGCTCCAGGGCCGCATCCTCGGCAACAAGATCCTCGGCGACGGCAAGACCAACGTCTCGATCCTCTACATGAACGACGCGTACGGCACCGGACTCGAGTCCAACATCAAGGAGACCCTCGAGGCGGGCGGCGCGACCGTCGCGGCCGAGGAGATCTTCGAGCCGGCCTCGACCGACTTCAACTCGGCGATCACCTCGGTGCTCGCGCCGAACCCCGACGCGCTCGTCGTCATCTCGTTCGACGAGATCAAGACGATCGCGGAGCAGCTCGCGGCGAAGGGCTTCGACTTCTCGAAGCTCTACGGCACGGACGGCAACTACGGCGTCATCACCGACGCGGACACGAACGTCGACATCGCCGGCGCGCAGTTCACCAACCCCGGTGTGCAGGCGTCGGAGGAGTTCCAGTCGAACCTCCAGGCTCTCGTGAAGGAGCAGGGGAACGACGCGCTGACGGTGTTCAGCTACGCTCCCGAGTCGTACGACGCCACGGTGCTCGCCGCGCTCGCCGCGCTCAAGGGCGGCGCGACCGACGGTGCGACGATCCGCGACAACCTGCAAGACGTCTCTGACGAGGGCACGAAGTGCACCACGTTCGCGGACTGCGCCACGATGATCGCCGACGGTGAGGACATCGACTACGACGGCCTCTCCGGCCCGATCTCGTGGGACGAGAACGGCGACCCGAGCGAGGCCTCGGTGTCGATCTACAAGTACTCCACCGGCAACGTCACCTCGTTCGAGGAGACCGTCGAGGGCTCGCTGAAGTAGAACACCGCTCGCGGCTCCGGCCGTGACGCGCGAAGGGGCCCGGTCATCCGACCGGGCCCCTTCGTCGTGCCCGAGGTCTCGATACGCCGCTGCGCGGCTACTCGACCAGCATGAAGCGCCGGCTTCCCGTCCCGGTGGACCCGCGCCGATCTCGATCGGCAGGCCATCTCCATGCTGATCGAGTAGCCCTCGGAGAGGGCGTATCGAGATCCATCACCGAACGAACGTCGGTCCCCGCTCCGCCCCTCCCGGTGCCGCACGACGCAGCGAGCGCGCGCCCCCGAGGGGACGCGCGCTCGCTCAGTGCTCGGTGCGGCCTCAGGAGGCGCGGAGGAGCTCCGCCTCCTGGGCCAGGCGGTAGGTCACGAACGAGCGGCTGTAGTTGCGGCGCTTGCCGCCGGTGGTCTCGGCGATGACGACCTGCGCGTAGACGCCGACGACGGACCAGCGCTCGTAGTCGCCGATCGCACCGGTGCCGAAGGTCGCGCCGAGGGCGACGGGTGCGGGGGTGTAGCTCTTCATGGGTCGGCTCCTTCGAAGACGGGGACCGCGGCGCCGGGAGGGGACGCGGAAGGGGAAGGAATCGGTGCCGAGGAGAGCGGGAATCCGGCCCTGATCAGGGGGAGAGGAGTCCGGTCGAGGTGTCGGCGCCGATGTCTCTTGTCCCCAAAATTACGGCACGGCGGCCGCTGCCCTGACCCTCGGGCGGGGGGTGCCAGCGCAGAGAGAGACTCGATGTCCGTGGCGCGCCGGCGCTCACTGCCAGCGGCAGGAGTCCTCGGCGATGAAGCGGTAGAGCGCCCCGCGCACGGCGTCGGACACACCGACGGCGACGACGCCCGAGGTGCCGTCGTCGAGCGTGACGGCGACCGGGAAGAACGTGCCGCGCTTGTCCTCCGAGACGGTGTGCGTGTTGCAGTTGTTCGGCACGATCGCGAGGTCGACGCGGGTCGTGGCGGCGCCGGCGTCCATCCGCACCCCGACGGGCCAGCTGTCCTGTCCCGAGGCGGGACGGAGCAGGATCGTGCGTCCGACCGAGGCGATCGAGACGCCCCCGTCGGCCCCCGTCGGCGTCAGGGTGAGCGGCAGGTGTGCGACGGGCTGTCCGCCCTCCTGAGCCACCGTGACGGCGTCTCCGGGCGCGATCGACACCACCTCCGCCACGCGCTGTGCGAGGCAGTCCTCGGCGTGGATGCGCGGCAGGCTGCCGAGCGGATCGTCCGGCGCGACCACCGCCGTCCCCGAGACCCCGCCCTGCGTGAAGGCGAGCCGCACACGGGCGTCCGCGCCGGGGTCCGCGCAGTCCGGGGGAGCGAGCTGCAGCCGGAGCGCGGTCGTCGTCCCCGGGCGCACCGTGGTCGGGCCGGCGGTGGCGGCCGGGCCGGTGAAGGCGGGGGAGTCGAGCCGCGCCTCCCAGACGTCCAGGGGCTCGTCGGCGGTGTTGGTCACCAGGACCTCGAGCCGGCGGGGACCGTAGTCGTCGCGGTTCTGCTGCACGCCGACGGAGACGCCCGCCGGCAGCTCCGAGACCGGCCCGGGTGCGCAGCCGGAGAGGAGACCTGCCGCGAGCGCGACGACGACCAGAGCGGCGCTGCGGCGCATCCGGTCCTCCTCCTCGACGACGACGGGCCCGCCCCCGCCTCTCGGCGGGTGACGGGCCCGGAGGTGCGGCGGCCTCAGCCGCCGACGGTGGGCGTGCTCGTGGTGACCTCGTTGGTCGTCGCGAGTGTGCCGAGGTAGAGCTCGATCACCTTCGGATCGTTCATCAGCTCGCGGCCGGGACCCTCGTAGGCGTCGCGGCCCTGGTCGAGCACGTAGCCGCGGTCGCAGATCTGCAGCGCGCGGCGGGCGTTCTGCTCGACGATCATGATCGAGACGCCGGCGCGGTTGATCCGCTGGACGTTGACGAAGGTCTCGTCCTGGCGCATCGGCGAGAGACCCGCGCTCGGCTCGTCGAGCAGCAGCATCGACGGGTCCATCATCAGGGCCCGCGACATCGCGACCATCTGGCGCTCGCCGCCCGAGAGCGAGCCGGAGCGCTGCTTGAGGCGCTTGGTCAGCTCCGGGAAGAGCTCCGTCACGAACTCGAGGCGGTCCTTGAACATCTTCGGCTTCTGGTACATGCCCATCTCGAGGTTCTCCTCGATGGTGAGCGACGGGAAGACGTTGTTGTTCTGCGGCACGAAGCCGACGCCCTTGGAGACCAGCTTGTCGGCCTTGAAGCCGGTGATGTCCTCGCCGTTGAGCAGGACCGTGCCCTGGCGGATGTTCACCAGCCCGAACATCGCCTTGAGCAGCGTCGACTTGCCGGCTCCGTTGGGGCCGATGATGCCGACGAGCTCGCCCTTCTTCACGTAGACGTTCGACCCGTTCAGGATGTTGACTCCCGGCACGTACCCCGCGTGGAGGTCGTGCGTCTCGAGCGTGTTCTGGGTCACTTCTCGTCCTTTCCGAAGTCGACGGCGGGCGCGTCGGTGGTCGGCGCGATGCTCGTCGGTGCGCCGTCCGCGGGGGCGGCCGTCGCGGGGGCGTCGTCCGCGGTGGAGGCCGTCGCGGTGGAGGCCGCAGGGGTCGCCGCGGCGGCGTGCTCGCCGCCCGTGTGGTGCACGTCGACGCCGGCCGCCTCGGCCCGCTTCTCGACGTCCTCGCGGACGAGGTCCGAGTCCATCTCCTCCGCCACCTCGAGCTGGCCCTCGATCGTGCCGAGGTCGGTGTCGTGGTGCGCGCCGAGGTAGGCGTCGATGACCGCGGGGTCGTTCATCACCGTCGAGGGCGGTCCCTCGGCGACGACCTTGCCCTCGGCCATCACGATGACCCAGTCGGCGATCGTGTTGACCATGTGCATGTCGTGCTCGACGAAGAGCACGGTCATGCCCTCGTCCTTGAGGTTCACGATGTGGCCCAGCAGCGACTGCGTCAGCGCCGGGTTCACGCCCGCCATCGGCTCGTCGAGCATGACCAGCTCGGGCTCCGACATCAGGGCGCGGGCCATCTCCAGCAGCTTCTTCTGGCCGCCCGAGAGGCTGGACGCGTAGTCGTCCTTCTTGGTGTCGAGCTTGAACTTCTCCAGCAGCCGGATGGCCCGGGTCTCGATCGTCTCCTCCTCCTTCGACCACAGCGGCCGGATGAGCGAGGTGAGGATGTTCTCGCCCTTCTGCCCCTTGGCGCCGAGGAGCATGTTCTCGAGCACCGTCATGCCGCCGAGGGCCTTGGTGAGCTGGAACGTGCGGACCATGCCCATCCGGGACACCTTGTAGGCGGGGACGTTCGCGAGGTTCTTGCCCTTGAAGTTCCAGCGCCCGGTGTTGGGCTTGTCGAAGCCCGTCAGCAGGTTGAAGAACGTGGTCTTGCCGGCGCCGTTCGGGCCGATCAGGGCGGTGATCGAGCCGCGCGGGATCTCGACGTGGGCGACGTCGACCGCGGTCAGGCCGCCGAAGCGTCGGCTGACGCCGTCGGCGACGAGGATGGGGTCCTTCTTGACGACCCCGGGGACGATTTCCTGCTCGGTGATGTCCGAGACCGGCGTTTTAGGCAAAGTGCAGATCCTTCTTCTTGCCGAAGATGCCCTGGGGTCTGAAGATCACCAGGAGCATGAGGGCCACACCCACCACGATGAACCGGATCGGTCCGGTCTGCACGGTGGTGAGCTTGATGAGGTCGTTGTTGAGGACCCCGGTGTCGATCCCGAGCGTGAGCAGTCCGTCGGTCAGACCGAGGACGACCCAGAAGACGATCGAGCCGACGACCGGCCCGAAGACCGTCGCGGCACCGCCCAGCAGCATGATCGTGTAGAGGAAGAACGTCAGCTGGGTGCCGTAGTTGTCGGGCTGCAGCGAGCGCGGCAGGATGAACAGCGCTCCGGCCAGGCCGCCCAGCACGCCGCCGAGGATCAGCGCCTGGATCTTGTAGGAGAAGACGTTCTTGCCGAGCGAGCGCACGGCGTCCTCGTCCTCGCGGATGCCCTTGATGACGCGGCCCCAGGGGCTGCGCATCAGGAGGAAGACCAGCAGGCAGGCCAGGAGCACGAGGCCCCAGCCGACGATGCGCACCCACCACTGGTCCTGGTTGTAGGTGAGGATCCCGATCCCGAAGCGCCCCTCCGGCAGCGGGTTGAGGTCGTTGAACGCCTTCGCCGCGCCGTTGATGCCCTCCGAGCCGCCGGTCACCGCCGAGAACTCGGGTGTCTTGACCGAGAGCCGGACGATCTCGGCCGCCGCGATCGTGACGATCGAGAGGTAGTCCGCCCGCAGTCTCAGCGTCGGGATGCCGAGGATGAGGGCGAAGAGGGTCGCCGCGACGATCGTCGCGAGCAGGGAGCCCCAGACGGGCCATTCGAACTTGACCGAGGTGATGGCGAAGGCGTAGCCGCCCACCGCCATGAAGCCGGCCTGGCCGAAGTTGAGGAGGCCGGTGAATCCGAAGTGGATGACCAGGCCGATGGTCGCGAGCGCGTAGGCGGCGACGGTGGGATCGACGATCTGCCCGATCGCCAGCCAGATGAAGTTGAGGTTCATGGTGTCAGCCGATCCGTTCCTTGCGACCGAGGATGCCCTGCGGTCTGACCAGCAGGATGATGATCATGAGGACGAGCGGAGCCACGTACTTGAGGTTCTCCGGGATCCAGATCGTCGAGATGTTCATCATCAGGCCGATGATGAGCGAGCCGACCAGCGCTCCGTAGGCGGAGCCGAGTCCGCCGAGCGTGATCGCCGCGAAGATCAGCAGCAGGATCGACGCTCCGGTGTCCCAGCGCAGCGACTGGTAGTAGCCGATGTAGACGCCGGCCAGCGCGGCGAGGGCTCCGGAGAGCACCCAGACCACGCGGATGACGCGCTCGACGTTGATGCCGGAGGCGGAGGCGAGGGCCCGGTTGTCGGACACCGCGCGCATCGCCTTGCCGATCTTGGTCTTCGTGAGCAGCAGGGCGACACCGACGATGCAGACGATGCCGACGGCCGCGCCGACGAGGTCGGTGAACTTGAGGCTGATGCCGAGCGCCGGGACCGTGAAGAACGGCGCCGTGCTGTTCGGCAGCGAGAGGCGGTCCGCGCCGAAGAAGAAGACGAAGGTGTAGCGCAGCGCGAGCGACAGGCCGATGGTCACGATCATCAGCGGGATGAGCTGGATGTTCCTCTTGCGCAGCGGCTTCCAGAGCAGTCCGTCCTGCGCGAAGCCGAACGCCCCGCCGAGGATCACCGCGATCGGGATCGCCAGCAGCGCCGGCAGCCCGAAGACGCCGGAGAAGAGGTACGCCATCAGCGCACCGAAGGTGACCAGCTCGCCGTGGGCGAAGTTGTTCAGCCCGGTGACGCCGTAGATCAGCGAGGCGCCGATCGCCGCGAGGGCGATCAGGAGTCCGAAGATCAGGCCGGTGACGACCTTGGGCCAGAAGATGATCCAGAAGGTGTCTGCCGAGACCGGCTGGTTCACCGCGTTCGAGGTCCCGTCGGGGTTCGTCGCGTCGTTGCCCGTGGTGCCCTCGGTGGCGGGGCTCGTGGGGGCGGCGGAGTCGGTCGGGACCGGAGCGCTCGCGCCCGTGCCGATCGGGTTGGCCGTCGAGACGATGAAGTTCACGATCTGGTTCTGCGAGGAGACGATCGTCACCTGCTTCGGGTTCTGACCCGCTGCCGGATAGCCCTTGTCGGCGGGGAGCGTCTCCTCGTCGACCGTCACGCTGAAGGTGCCGGCCTCCTCGAGCGGGAAGACGGCGCGGCCGTCGTCGCCCGTGGTGAGGGTCGCGGTGGCGTCGCCGCCGAGCTCGACGGTCACCCCCACCAGGTTCTCGTTCGTGCCCTGCACGCGGACCCAGGCGATGATCGACTGGTCGGCCGTGGTCTCGGCGGTCGCAGCGGGTGCTGCAGCGGCGACGCCGGTCAGGGTCGCGGCGAGCAGGCCGAGTGCGACCAGGCCGTCGCGGAGCGTGCGGAGTGTGGGGAGCCGCCTAGGCACGGGGAGCCTCCCGGTCCGTCGGATGCAGGGTCGTCGCGCGCTTGTGGCGCGTCGAACGGCTGGCTGTGAGCAAGACGTCTACCTCTCGTCAGGGTGCACAGACGGATGGGGTCCTCGGGCGCGCCCGGATCGCCGTCGTCAAACAACGTTGGTTGACCATACGTTCCGCATGTGTCGGCGGTGTTTCCCCACCTGCACTACTGCGTGACGACATTATGCGGGGCGGAGAGCGCTCCCGTGTCCCCCGCACGGGTCGCGAGCGCGCCCGGAGCACATCCGAGGGACGTCCGGGCAGGAATACCGGGCGCGTCGCCGCGCTTAAGATTGAGCATCCGGGACACCCGTGACCGGATGCGCGACCTCCACCACCGGGCCACCCGCACGACCTGCTAAGGGGCATTGATGGACCAGCCGGATCCCTTCGGATTCCTCGGACTCACCTACGACGACGTCATGCTCCTCCCCGGGCACACCGACGTCATCCCGAGCGAGGCCGACACGGCCTCCCGGCTCACCAAGCGCATCACGGTCGCGACCCCGCTGCTCTCCGCGGCGATGGACACCGTCACCGAGTCGCGGATGGCGATCGCCATGGCCCGTCAGGGCGGCCTCGGCATCCTGCACCGCAACCTCTCGATCGCCGATCAGGCCGATCAGGTCGACCGCGTCAAGCGCAGCGAGTCGGGCATGGTGTCGAACCCCGTCACCACCACTCCCGACGCGACCGTCGCGCAGGTCGACGACCTCTGCGGCCAGTACCGGATCAGCGGCCTCCCCGTCGTCGACGCGAGCGGCGTCCTCGTCGGCATCATCACCAACCGCGACATGCGCTTCGTCTCGCCGTTCGAGAAGGCGTCCACCCTCGTCCGCGACGTGATGACGAGCGCCGGCCTGATCACCGGCCGCGTCGGCATCCCCGACAGCGAGGTGATCGCGCTCTTCGCGCAGCACAAGATCGAGAAGCTGCCCCTCGTCGACGCGCAGGGCAAGCTCGCCGGGCTCATCACCGTGAAGGACTTCGACAAGTCCGAGCAGTACCCGAACGCGACCAAGGACGAGGAGGGTCGCCTGCGCGTCGGCGCCGCCATCGGCTTCTTCGGCGACGCCTGGCAGCGCGCCACCGCGCTCCTCGACGCCGGGGTCGACGTCCTCGTCGTCGACACCGCGAACGGGGACTCCGCCGGGGTCCTCGAGATCATCCGCCGCCTCAAGGCCGACTCGGCCTTCGCCGGCGTCGACGTCATCGGCGGCAACGTGGCCACCCGCTCCGGCGCCCAGGCGCTCGTCGACGCGGGCGCCGACGCCATCAAGGTCGGAGTCGGCCCCGGCTCCATCTGCACCACCCGCGTCGTCGCCGGCGTCGGCGTGCCGCAGGTGACCGCCGTCTACGAGGCGTCGCTCGCCGCCCGCGAGTCGGGCGTTCCCGTGATCGCCGACGGCGGACTGCAGTACTCCGGCGACATCGCGAAGGCGCTCGTCGCCGGCGCCGACACCGTCATGCTCGGCTCGCTCCTCGCGGGCTGCGAGGAGAGCCCCGGCGACCTCGTCTTCCAGAACGGCAAGCAGTTCAAGACCTACCGCGGCATGGGGTCGCTCGGCGCGCTGCAGACCCGCGGCGAGCGGACCTCCTACTCGAAGGACCGCTACTTCCAGTCCGACGTCCCCACCGACGACAAGCTGATCGCGGAGGGCATCGAGGGCCAGGTGCCGTACCGCGGGCCGCTCGCGAATGTGGCGTACCAGCTGGCGGGCGGGCTGCGGCAGTCGATGTTCTACGTGGGGGCGCGGACGATCTCGGAGCTGAAGCAGCGCGGGAAGTTCGTGCGGATCACGGCGGCGGGGCTCAAGGAGTCGCACCCGCATGATGTGCAGATGGTGGTGGAGGCGCCGAACTACCGGCGCTGATTCTGCTGCGTCTCTGGGTGGGGGTCGGCGCCGGGTCGTGAGGGCGGCCCCTCTGCCCGATGGGCCTTCGGCCCATACGCCCACCACGCCGGAGGGGCCGCCCTCACGACCCGACGCCTCCCACTCGGGGCACGCGGACGTGTGTGAGACCGAGGGACGCAGCGCGAGCGGCGCTGGCGCGCCGCCGCGACTGCGCCTGCTGGCGGCAGCGCGAGCGGGCTGCGCCCGCCGCGACTGCCCCCCCAGACACGCTCGGCAGCAGGGTGGGAGCGCTATCCGGTGATCCGCGTGTCAGCGGATCGGCGTGCGCGGAAGTAGGACGCTCTGCGGGACGCGACCACCTGCCTGAGCCGACTGCGGCCGTGCAACGAGCGGAGCGAGGCGCACGGCACGGGAAGCACCGCCCGGCGATCCGCGTGCTAGCGGATCGGCGTGCGCGGACGCGAGACGCTCTATGGGACGTGACCGCCTGCTCGAGCCGACTGCGGGCGACAGACGAGCGGAGTGCTGAGCGGAGCGAGGCGCGGAGCGAGGATGGAGCCACAGGTAAACTGCCGCTCATGGAGATCGAGATCGGGCGCGCCAAGCGCGCCCGCCGCGCGTACGCCTTCGACGACATCGCGGTGGTCCCGAGCCGCCGGACCCGCGATCCGGAGGTGGTCTCGGTGAAGTGGGCGATCGACGCGTACCAGTTCAGCACTCCGATCCTCGCGGCGCCGATGGACTCGGTGGTCTCGCCGGCGACGGCGATCACGCTGGGCCGGCTGGGGGCGCTGGGCGTCCTCGACCTCGAGGGGCTGTGGACGCGCTACGAGGACCCGGAGCCGCTGCTGGCGGAGATCCGGGAGCTGCCGGCGGAGCGGGCGACGCAGCGCATGCAGGAGATCTACTCGGAGCCGGTGAAGCCGGAGCTGGTGACGGCGCGGCTCGCGGAGATCCGCGCGGCCGGCGTGACGGTCGCGGGTGCGCTGTCGCCGCAGCGCACCGCCGAGCTGTACCAGACGGTGGTCGACGCGGGGGTCGACGTGTTCGTCATCCGCGGCACGACCGTGTCGGCCGAGCACGTCTCGCGGGACACCGAGCCGCTCAACCTCAAGAAGTTCATCTACGAGCTCGACGTGCCGGTCATCGTCGGCGGGGCCTCGACCTACACGGCCGCCCTGCACCTGATGCGCACGGGCGCCGCGGGCGTCCTCGTCGGCTTCGGCGGCGGCGCCGCCTCGACGACCCGCGCGACGCTGGGCATCCAGGCGCCGATGGCCACCGCGGTCGCCGACGTCGCCGGCGCTCGCCGCGACTACCTCGACGAGTCCGGCGGACGCTACGTGCACGTCATCGCGGACGGCGGCCTCGGCACCTCCGGCGACATCGTCAAGGCCGTCGCGGTCGGCGCCGACGCCGTGATGCTCGGCTCCGCGCTCGCCCGCGCCACCGACGCGCCCGGCGGCGGCTGGCACTGGGGTGCCGAGGCGCACCACCAGCAGCTCCCGCGCGGTCGCCGCGTCCAGGTCGGCACCGTCGGCACGCTCGAGCAGGTCCTCTACGGCCCCGCGACCGACGCGAACGGCACCGCCAACCTGATCGGCGCCCTGCGGCGCTCGATGGCGACCACCGGCTACTCCGATCTCAAGGAGTTCCAGCGCGTCGAGGTCGTCGTCGCCCCGTACCAGCCCAGCTAGCCTGGCGGCCGGCCGAGGCGTCCCCGAACGGTCGAGACGTCCCGCAGCAGCGGGACGCTTCGACCGTTCGAGGCCGTCTCGGTGGGGCGCACTCCCGCGCGCGCAAGGGCGGCGAGCATCGGGCGCGCGGCGTAGGCGTCCTGCCAGCGCCAGCGGACGACGCCGCTGACGAGAGCGCGGAGGCGGTCCTCCCGGCGCTTCTCGTCGAGCAGCGCCCGCTCGGGGCTGCGCCCGCGGAGGAACCGCGGATCCGTGTACTTGTGCGCCCCATCGGCCTCGCCGATGACGCCGGCGTCCTCGAAGAAGAAGTCGACCGGGCCGATCAGGCCCTCGTCGTCGTGGAACGGCCGCTGGAGCACAGGACGGGGGAGCCCCGCCTGGTGCATCGCGACCCGGCTGATCGACTCCAAGGGCGAGTCGGCGCGCTCGTCGGCGAAGTCGATCGCCCGCGCCGCCGCCGCACGGCCGCGGGCCCCGCCGGGAAGGACGGCGAGGCGCTCCCTCAGCTCCTCCAGCTCGAGAAGGTGCTCGCCGTGGCTGCCGCGCATCCGCAGGGCGTGGTCCGCCGCGGTGACGGCGCGCCGGAAGGAGGAGAAGCGGCAGAGGTCGAGCACGGTCTGCGCGAGATCGGAGATCGTCAGCCCGTCGACGACCACTGTTGAAGAGGACGCCGCGCCTCGGTGCTCCGCGACGCCGTTGCGCGATCTGCTGCCGACCACCGGCGACGCGGCGACGTGCACGGTCTCGTCGAGCGGCTCGACCAGGGGGAGGCCCCAGGCCGCGGCGGCGGACTCACGGACGAAGACGGGCCGGTCCCACGTCGCGGCGACCGCGTCGATGCGGGCGCGGTGGCGCGCGTCGACCGAGGCGCTCGCCCATTCCGCCGCGCGCACGTGGACCCCGCGACGGAGGCGGACGAACTCCGCCGACCTCCCGCAGGCCCCTCCCCGGAACAGCTCCACCCGTGTCATCCCGGAACCCTTTCACTCCGGGCGCCCTCATCGGCCGACCTCTCCCCAGCTCTGTGGACGGCGCGCGACGCCCTGTGGAGAGCGAGGCGTCCCACTCTGTGGTCGAGACGTCCTAATGCGGGTGGACGTCTCGACCGTTCGGGGACGCCTCGGCGGCGGCGACCGGTGGCCGGTGACCGGGTCCTCCGTGGGCGAACGGGGGCCGGGGGTGGGCGGTGGCCGCCTAAACTGGGAGGAATCCCGAGGTCGGAGCGCTGTCAGGCGCGGATGGAGCACGCATGGTCGAGGTCCGCAGGGTCAAGCTGCCCGGTGTCGGTGTCCTGCACACCTTCCTCACCGCCGACGGCGGCAAGGTCGGCGTCATCGCGCACCGCTCGGGTCACAGCGATTTGATCACCTTCGCCGAGGGCGACCAGGACGGCGCGAAGGTCTCGCTCCGCCTCAGCGACGACGAGGCGCACACCCTCGCCGAGCTGCTCGGCGGCACCCAGATCACCGAGTCGCTCACCGCGCTCGACCAGATCCCCGGGCTCTCCATCGACTGGTTCACCGTCGACTACGACGACCACATCGCGGGCCAGCAGCTGGGCAAGCCCGCCGACCGCGGCATCGTCGGCCTCACCGTCGTCGCCGTCGTGCGCGGTGACGCCGCGAACCCCGCTCCCGCCCCCGACTTCCGGGTGTTCCCGGGCGACACGCTCGTCGTCGCCGGCAGCCCCGAGAAGGTCGCCAAGGCCTTCGCCTTCTTCCGCTCCGGCGTCTTCGCCAAGGCTCCCGAGACGCCGCCCGGAGCCTGAGGATGCACCACGGCGAAGACCTCATCGTCCTCGGTGTCCTGTTCGTCGTTGCCTACGTCCTCGGGCGGCTGGGGCGCACGATCGGCCTTCCGGCCATCCCGATCTACATGGTCGTCGGCCTGCTCGCGAGCCCGAACTTCCACCTGTTCCCGCTCGACTTCGAGTCGTCCTACATCGAGCTGACGGCGGTCTTCGGGCTGATCCTGCTGCTGTTCAACCTCGGCCTCGAGTTCGATCAGGACGAGTTCTACGGCAACGCGGCGCGGCTGATCCTCTCCGGCGGCTCCTACATCGCCGTCAACATGGCGGCCGGCCTGGCCTTCGGATTCGTGCTGGGCTGGGGCAGCCGCGAGGCGCTGATCATCGCGGGCATCACGGCGACGAGCTCGAGCGCGATCGTGACGAAGCTGCTGATCGAGCTCAAGCGCCTCGCCAATCCGGAGACGCCGATGATCCTCGGCGTCACCGTCGTGGAGGACATCTTCATCGCGGTCTACCTGGCGATCGTGTCGGTCGTGCTCTCGGGCGAGACGGAGCCGTGGCCGGTCGTGCTCAAGCTGGTCATCGCGTTCGCGTTCCTCGTGGTGATGTTCGCGATCGCGCGCTGGGGCGGCCGGGTCGTCTCGCGGTTCTTCCGCACCCGCGACGACGAGCTGTTCACGATCCTGTTCTTCGGTCTCGCGATCCTCTTCGGCGGGATCGGCGAGGTGCTCGGCGTGACCGACGCGATCGGCGCGTTCCTGATCGGCCTGGTGATCGGCGCCACCCGGTTCCGCGCGCGGGTCGAGCGGATCGCGATCCCGCTGCGCGACGTGTTCGGCGCCTTCTTCTTCGTGAACTTCGGCCTCGGCCTCGACCCCGGGGCGTTCCCCGACGTGGTGCTGCCGGTGATCGCCGCCGCAGTGATGACGATCGTGCTCAACCTCGGCGCCGGCCAGTTCGTCGCGTGGCTGAACAAGCTCGGGCCCCGGGCCGGGCTCAACGCGGCCTTCATCCTGCACAACCGGGGCGAGTTCGCGCTGATCCTCGCGACGCTCTCGCTCTCGGCGGGGCTCGACGAGCGGATCCAGCCGTTCGCGGGACTCTACGTGCTGATCATGGCGATCGTCGGCCCGATCCTCGCGTCGCGCTCGGAGAGCATCGGGCAGTTCCTCTCGCGGCGGCGGCACCGGCCGAAGCCGGCCACCCGCAGTGCGATGGCGGAGGAGGACTTCGCCCTCGTCGAGGCGGCGATGGCGGACGGGGCGGCGGACGAGCGTCCAGCGGCCGACCCCGCCGAGGCGCCGGTCGCCGAGCCTGCTCCCCGCCCGCGCCGGCCCGTCGAGCCGGACGAGCTGGACGACGAGTTCCCGGACCCGATGCGACAGGCCCTCATCGACCAGGCCATGCAGCAGTCCGACGGCATCGACTCCGACCGGCCGCGGCGCCCGCGCGAGCCCGACTACTGAGCCGCCCGGTCCGATCATCGGGCGGACCTCCATACTGGTCGAGCAGCCCGCGGAGCGGGCGCATCGAGACCCACCTGAATCAGAAGGACGGGTCTGCAGGCCCGCCGTGCTGATGACGTCGGGTCTCGATACGCCCCTGCGGGGCTGCTCGACCAGCATGGAATGCGTCCCTGCGGGGCTGCTCGACCAGCATGGAGCAGGGCGCCGCCGTTTCGGCGGTGCTCGACCCGCACGACGTCGGCCAGGCAGCGATCCGAGGGTCCTCCCACCCTGGTTGGCTAGGCTTCACCGGTCCGCCGCCGCCGAGCGGATCCGCCCCGAACGAGGAACGCATGACGCAGAGCGCCCCGCCGCAGAGCACGGTCTGGCAGGTCGCCCGGCGACCGCGCTGGCTCGCGGCCCTGGCCCTGGCCCTGGTCATCGCGGGGCTCTTCGCGGCCCTCGGCCAGTGGCAGGTGGGACGCGCGGTCGAGGCCGCCGCGCCCGACTCCGGCGTCTCCGAGACGGTGCTGCCGCTCGACGAGGTCGCCGCCCCGTCGCGCCCGATCACCGCGACCGCCGACGGCCAGCGCGTGGCGGGCAGCTCCGAGTTCGTCCCGGGCGGCGCCGAGATCCTCGGCGGGCGCCTGAACGGCGAGCAGCCGGGCTGGTGGGTCATCGCGCGCACCCGCACCGCTGACGCCGACCTCGTCGTCGCCTACGGCTGGACCGCGGACGAGGATCAGGCGCGGAGCGTCGCCGAGCGCCTGAACGACGGCGCGGAGGCGGCGCCGACCGGCTTCACCGGCCGCCTCGTCGCGAACGAGGCCGCCGAGGTGCCCGCCGAGGGCACCGATCCGATGACCCTCACCGCGCTCTCGATCCCGGCGCTGATCAACCGCTGGCCGGACCCGCCGCTGGACGTCTACCAGGGCTACGTCGTCCTCGACCAGCCGGTCTCCGGCCTCGAGGCGATCGACTCGCCCGCCCGCGTCACCGACGTCTCGCTGAACTGGCTCAACGTCTTCTACGCGATCGAGTGGGTCGTCTTCGCCGGCTTCGCGCTCTACCTGTGGTTCCGCCTCGTCCGCGACGCCTGGGAGCGCGAGACCGAGGAGGCCCTCGAGGCCGCCGAGCTCGCGCAGAGCCCGGTCACCGCCTCCGCCCCGTAAACTGGACCCCATGCCCCTCGAGCCCAAGCCCGCGCAGTTCCCTGCGATCCGGAGCGCGCTGCGCTTCTACCGGGTGACCTCGATCATCACCGGCGTGATGCTCCTGCTGCTCTGCGCCGAGATGCTGCTGAAGTACGTGTTCCACCTCGAGCTGTTCGTCTTCGGGCAGCAGGGGATCGCGCACTTCGCCCCGATGTACGAGGTGCCGGGCGGCGAGTGGAAGTCGAGCGGGACGGGCGCGAACCTGTCCACCGGCATCCTGATCGCGCACGGCTGGTTCTACGTCGTCTACCTCTTCGCCGACTTCCGCCTGTGGAGCCTGATGCGCTGGCCGTTCTCGCGGTTCGTCCTCATCGCGCTCGGCGGAGTCGTGCCGACCCTGTCCTTCTTCGTCGAGACCCGCATCGCCCGCGAGGTGGAGCAGTACCTCGAGCGGCGCACCGCCGCCCTCGAGCCGACGACCCCGACCGACTCCGTGGAGGCCCCCCATCAGTGAGCAGTCCGGCGCCAGCGCGCCGCAGTCCGCCCCGCAGCCGCACCTCGCCGCCCAGCCCGTGCTCGTCGTCGACTTCGGCGCCCAGTACGCGCAGCTGATCGCGCGGCGCGTCCGCGAGGCGAACGTGTACTCCGAGATCGTCCCGTCCGGCACGACGGCCGCGGAGATCGCCGCCAAATCGCCGGTCGGGATCATCCTGTCCGGCGGTCCCTCGAGCGTGTACGAGGAGGGGGCGCCGCAGCTCGACCCCGCGATCTTCGACCTCGGCATCCCCGTGCTGGGCATCTGCTACGGCTTCCAGGTGATGGCCAAGACGCTCGGCGGCGAGGTCGCGAACACCGGGCTCCGTGAGTACGGCGCGACCGACGCGTCCGTCACGGCCGACGGCGGTGTGCTCCTCGGCGACCAGCCCGTCGACCAGACGGTCTGGATGAGCCACGGCGACCAGGTCTCGAAGGCACCCGCCGGATTCGACGTGCTCGCCTCGACCGGCTCGACCGCCGTCGCCGCGTTCGGCAGCGACGCGCGCCGCCTCTACGGCGTGCAGTGGCACCCCGAGGTCAAGCACTCGGCGCACGGCCAGGCCGTCATCGAGAACTTCCTGCACCGCGCCGCCGGCATCCCCGCGGACTGGAACTCCTCCAACGTCATCGACGACCAGGTCGCGCTGATCCGCGAGCAGGTCGGCACCGGCCGCGTCATCTGCGGTCTGTCCGGCGGCGTCGACTCCGCCGTCGCCGCGGCGATCGTGCACCGCGCCGTCGGCGACCAGCTGGTCTGCGTCTTCGTCGACCACGGCCTGCTGCGCAAGGACGAGCGCCGCCAGGTCGAGGAGGACTACGTCGCCGCGACCGGTGTGCGCCTGGTGACGGTCGACGCGCGCGAGCAGTTCCTCGACGCGCTGGCCGGCGTCAGCGACCCCGAGCAGAAGCGCAAGATCATCGGCCGCGAGTTCATCCGCACCTTCGAGGGCGCCGCCGAGGCGCTCGTGCTCGAGGCGCAGGGCGAGGGCACGTCGATCGACTTCCTCGTGCAGGGCACGCTCTACCCCGACGTCGTCGAGTCGGGCGGCGGTACGGGCACCGCGAACATCAAGTCGCACCACAACGTCGGCGGCCTCCCCGAGGACCTGCAGTTCGCGCTCGTCGAGCCGCTGCGGACCCTCTTCAAGGACGAGGTCCGCGCCATCGGCCGCGAGCTCGGGCTGCCCGAGACGATCGTCGGCCGCCAGCCGTTCCCCGGCCCCGGCCTCGGCATCCGCATCGTCGGCGAGGTCACCCAGGAGCGGCTCGACCTGCTCCAGGAGGCCGACGCGATCGTCCGCGCCGAGCTCACCGCCGCCGGCCTCGACAGCGAGATCTGGCAGTGCCCGGTCGTGCTGCTCGCCGACGTCCGCTCCGTCGGCGTCCAGGGCGACGGTCGCACCTACGGCCACCCGATCGTGCTGCGCCCCGTCTCCTCCGAGGACGCGATGACGGCCGACTGGACGCGACTGCCCTACGACCTGCTCGCCCGCATCTCCAACCGCATCACCAACGAGGTGAGCGGCGTGAACCGCGTCGTGCTCGATGTGACGTCCAAGCCGCCGGGCACCATCGAATGGGAGTAGCCGCGACCGCGGTACGTGAACGGGCCTCCTGCGGGGGCCCGTTCGTCGTCGTGGGCGGGTGGTCCGATGAGCAGGTGATCCCGGCGCGAGAGCGCGCTCACCCGCGTCAGACGTGAACGGGCGGCCGGATCGCCTGCGAATCGGACGGGGGCAGGCGGGACGGGCGGGTCAGACGGGGGTGTCGAGGACGCCGACGAAGCGGGTGCCGATGCCGTCGTACTCGTCGCGGCGGTGTCCCTCGGGGTGGTGCGGCCACGCGTCGGGCGAGTGGTCCTCGCAGACGAGGAAGCTGAAGTCGGGCCACCACTTCTTCGGGCGGGCCGACTCGGAGCGACCGCAGACGGCGCAGTCCAGGGTCACCCAGACCGGGCGCTTCCCGGTGCGGTTCTCGCGCGACTGGGCGAGCCAGGCGGGCGGATCCTGCTCCAGGGCGACGAGCTCCTCCTCGGAGAGGCGCGTGGGCAGCCCGTGCCGCGTCGCCATCTCGACGGGGATGTCGAGGCGCTGAGCGGCTTCGCGTCGCGTGATCATCGGATCACCCTAGCCGAGCGCCGGGCGGGCGGCCCGGGTGCGCGGCCGGAGCGAGGCCCGCGCGACCAGCCACTCCAGCGGCCCCTGGCCGACGAAGCGGCGCCAGAGCAGGGCGCCGAACACCGCGACGACCGTGAAGGACGCGAGCAGCGTCCAGCTCTGCCAGGCGGCGAAGTCGAAGGGCTCGTAGGGGATCAGGTAGACCGCCAGCGCGACGAGCTGCACGGAGTAGACCGTGAGCGGCATGGCCCCCACCGCGGCGAGCGGCGCGATGACCGCACGGACGACGGCGAGGCGCGCGGTGAGCGCGGTGAGCGCTCCGATCGCGACGGCCGCGACACCGCCGGCGCCGACGATCTCGGCGGTGGTGCTCGAGTGCGCCTCGACGCTCTCCGGCCCGCCGAGGGCGAGGCCGACACCGTAGCCGAGGACCGCGGCGACCGCGCCGCCGATCACGAGCCAGCGCTGCGTCGTGGCCGAGCGGATGTCGCAGCGCGCGATCAGCAGCCCGAGCATCACATAGGCGAGCCAGGAGGGCACGGGGTAGTACTGCGTCAGCCAGGTGAGCGGCATCCGCGCGAGCAGGGCGTCCTCGGGGGAGAGCGTCGCGATCCAGTCGTTCCCGGTGGTGACGATGCGGTCGACGAGCAGGGGGCCGCCGATCGCGAAGACGGCGGCGAGGACGGCGAGGACCGCGCGCGGCAGGAACATCAGCAGCGCCGCGACGACGAACATCAGGCCGTAGTGCGGCAGGATCACCGCGATCGGCGTGCCGAGCAGAGTCAGACCGACCCCGATGACGAGGAGGTAGAGGCCGCGCAGGAGGATCGACGCGATGTCCAGGAACGGCCGGGTCGAGCGCGTCGCCCCGCCGGACATCAGGCCGATCGAGACGCCCGCGAGGACGGCGAAGAGGACGGCGCTGCGGCCGTCCCAGATCATCTCGCGCTCGGCGGGGGCGAGGTGCGCCGCGAACATCCCGAGCACGGCGAGACCGCGGGCCACGTCGAGGCCGACGATGCGGGTCGGAGCGGCGGTCATCATTCCTCCATCGTCTCAAAAGCGGCGGGCGGGGCTGCGCGGCCCGGCCGCTCAACGACGGACGGGCGCCCGACCGGTGAGGTCGAGCGCCCGTCGGGCCGGTCCGGATCGCTCCGGAGCGGACGTGACTACTGGCGGAAGATCGAGATCAGTCGCAGCAGCTCGAGGTACATCCAGACGACGGTGACGAGGATGCCGTAGGCGCCCGTCCAGCCGTAGATGCGCGGGGCGCCGTTGCGGACGCCCTGCTGGATGAACTCGAAGTCCATCACGAGGGAGTAGGTGGCGAGCGCGATGGCGATGAGGCCGATCACGATGCCGATGAAGCCGGTGCGGAGACCGAAGCCGCCGCCGACGCCGAACAGGCCGAGGCCGAGGTTGACCAGCGAGAAGACCGCGTAGCTGATCATGCCGATGAAGAAGATCTTGTTCAGCTTCGGCGAGGTGCGGATCTTGCCGTTCATGAACAGCGCCAGGGTGACGCCGATCACGACGACGGTCGCGAGCAGGGCCTGGACGACCGCGCCCTCGTAGGCGCTCTCGAAGAAGCGCGAGATCGCGCCGACTCCGATGCCCTGGAACGCCGCGTAGCCGAGGATCAGGCCCGGCGACGGCACCTTCTTGAAGGCGTTGACGATGCCGAGGACCAGCGCGACGAGCACGGCCGGCAGCATCAGCCCGGGGACGAACCAGCCCACCGCGGCGCCCCCGAGGAGCACGACGAAGGCGAGTGCCGTCTTCGCGAGGGTGTCCTCGACGGTCATCCGGTTGGTGTCGGCCGAGCCCGCGGCCGGACGGTTGTACATCTGGTCGAGCGTGCCGGGCGACACGTCCGGGACGTCCTGCACGCGGCCGGCGTAGCCCCGGTTGCTGAACTCCGGACGACCGAACGCCGGGTTGTTGCTTGCCATGGTTCCTCTTCTCTCAGGTGCGCTCGACGGTGACGGACGGATCCGTCGGGACTCGCGGAGCTGAGTCGCTGTGACTGCGGGATCCACCGGCTGCCCTCTCGGGCCGCAGGCGGTAGGTCCACAGTATCTGAGAACATCTCTCAGAGTCTGGCTATTCCCTTCGCGGGAGCCCCGGTTCCGCCCGGAGTCGCCTGCCGCCGCCCGTAGGATCGCCGCATGCCGACCCGTCCCGTCCCGCTCGTCATCGGCCACCGCGGGGCCAGCGGCTACCGCCCGGAGCACACCAGATCGGCCTACGAGCTCGCGATCGCGCTCGGCGCCGACGCCGTCGAGCCGGATCTCGTCGCCTCGCGCGACGGGGTGCTGGTGCTCCGGCACGAGAACGAGATCTCCGGCACGACTGACGTGGAACGTCGCCCCGAGTTCGCGCAGCGCCGCACGACGAAGCGCGTCGACGGCAAGGAGATCTCGGGCTGGTTCACCGAGGACTTCACTTGGGCCGAGCTGTCGACGCTCCGCGCGCGGGAGCGGCTGCCGGCCGTCCGCGCCTCGAGCGCCACCTTCGACGGGCAGTTCCCGATCCTGCGCTTCAGCGATCTCCTCGCCCTGCTCGACCGGGCGGGGGAGGAGTCGCCCCCGTCGCCGCCGGGGCTCGTCGCCGAGATCAAGCACGCCACGTACTTCGATGCGCTGGGTCTGCCGCTGGACGTCCTCCTCGAGCAGGAGCTGGCCGCGGCGGGCTGGGCGCGCACCGATCCGCGGCTGACGATCGAGAGCTTCGAGAAGACCGTCCTCGAGCGCCTCGCGGTCCGCGGAGTGGGCACCCGGCGCGTCTACCTGATCGAGTCCCGCGGCACTCCGCCCGACCTCGTGGCGGCGCACGGCTCGCGGGCGACGCCCTACGCCGACTTCGTCACTCCCGCCGGCCTCCGCGGACTGGCGGGGACGGTCGACGGCGTCAGCGTCGACAAGAGCATGCTGTTCGGCCGGGACGGCGCGGGGCGGGCCGTGGGGACGAACTCGCTGGTCGCGGACGCGCACGCGGTCGGGCTGCAGGTCTACACGTGGACGCTGCGCGCCGAGAACCGCTTCCTCGAGAAGGTGCACCGCGTCGGCCGCGAGCCGGAGGCGTACGGCGCCTGGCAGGACGAGTTCCGCGCGATCCTGCGCACCGGGATCGACGGGGTGTTCGCGGACCAGCCTGACCTGGCCATCGAGGCGCGCGCCGCCGAGGACGACGCCTGGGCGGGGTCCGCCGGCTGACCACGATCGCACGGTCCGGCGAGTGCGCAGGCGACCGGGAGCCTCCGCTGGCATCATCGGGCCGACGACCCCGCCGCCCGGCGCCCCCGCCGGTGCCGACCGACCCCGCCCCGCGCATCCCGAGAGGAGCCCGACCGTGAAGACCCGTGCCCGCATCACCCGCCGCTGGATCGTGTTCGCCGTGCTCGCCGCGCTCGGGGTCGCCGTGGTCTACGGGCTCGCCGTGCTCACCCCGCAGGGGCAGGCGGCCGAGAACTCCGGGCTGCGCGGCGCGGACCTGGTCTTCGGCCGGGCCACCGGCACGGCGGCGGGTGCGCTCGCCGACGTCACCCCGGTGTCGATGATCGGCGGTGCGCTGCTGGTCGCGGCGATCGCGCTGATCCGCCGGCGTCCGGCGCTGGCGCTCGCCTCCGTCGGCTCGATCGTCGTCACGGCCGGGCTGACGCAGCTGCTGAAGAACGTGGTGCTCGAGCGGCCGCTGCTCGTGGAGACCGACTCCTGGTACACCGGCGGCAGCTTCCCGAGCGGGCACACCGCGGCGGCGGTGTCGGTGGTCTTCGCGCTGGCGATGGTCGTCCCGGGGCGCGGGCGCACGGTCGTGCTGGCGATCGGCGGCGCCGTGGTGGTGCTGGTCGGGAATCTGACGATGGCCGCCTCCTGGCACCGCGCGAGCGATGTGCTGGGCGCCGATCTGGTCGGTCTCGCCTCCGCCTCGCTCGCCTGCGCCTGGCTGTCGACGCGGGCGCAGGTGGGGCGGGCGCCGCGGAAGCCGCCGCGCCGGGCGGTGCTGCGGGTGCTGCTGGTCTGCTCGATCGTGCTCGTGCTGACGCTCGGGGCGCTCGCCGTGCAGGGCATCCAGTACTACCCCGACGACACCAAGGACCTCACGGCGTTCGTGCTGCTGCAGGTGCTCGCGGTGGCGACCTCCACCGTCGCGGTGGTCGGCTTCGCGCTGGCCTGGCGCGGGCTCGACATCGGCGGGCCGCTCTCCGCGCCCGTGCGGCGGTCGCGCGCCGCCTGATCGGAGCCCGACCGCGCGGCGTCCCGCGGCGGGGTGTCGGAGGCGCGATCTACACTCGGAGGGACATGAGCCTCCTCTTCGATCCGAGCGATTCCCGCGCCACCCCGGTCATCGTCGGCGCGCCCGGCGGGCCCTCCGGCGACTCCGCGCGCACCGACCCCGAGCACGAGCGCCTCGTCGCGGGACTCAACCCGCAGCAGCGCGAGGCGGTCGAGTACCGCGGCGACGCGCTGCTCATCGTCGCGGGTGCCGGCTCGGGCAAGACCAGCGTGCTGACGCGGCGCATCGCGAGCCTGCTCGGCAGCGGCGAGGCCTGGCCCAGCCAGATCCTCGCGATCACCTTCACCAACAAGGCCGCCGCCGAGATGCGCGAGCGCGTCGAGAAGATCGTCGGCCAGGCGGCCGAGGGCATGTGGATCTCGACCTTCCACTCCGCCTGCGTGCGGATCCTGCGGCGCGAGGCCGAGAACTTCGGGATGACCTCGTCGTTCACCATCTACGACTCGGGCGATCAGCGGGCGCTGCTCAAGCGGATCGTGAAGGACCTCGAGGCGGACTCGCTCGGCATCACGGTCGCGAGCGCCTCGTCGAAGATCTCCAAGCTCAAGAACGAGCTCGCCGACGTCGACTCCTACGCGCGGACCGCGAACATGAGCGACCCGAACGAGGAGATGTTCCTCCAGGTCTTCCGCGCCTACTCGCGCGCGCTCGAGAGCGCGAACGCCTTCGACTTCGACGACCTGATCGCGCAGACGGTCTACCTCTTCCGCGCGTTCCCGCACGTCGCGGCGAAGTACCAGCGCCGCTTCCGGCACGTGATGGTCGACGAGTACCAGGACACGAACCACGCGCAGTACTCGCTCATCCACGAGCTGACCCGGGCCGTCCCGCCGGCGACGATCGCGGCGGCCGCCTTCGACCGGCCCTACCGCGGCCCGGTGACGGCCGACGGCTCGATCCCCGGGGCCTCGCTCACGGTCGTCGGCGACTCGGACCAGTCGATCTACGCGTTCCGCGGGGCGGACATCCGCAACATCGTCGAATTCGAGCGCGACTTCCCCGGCTGCCGGGTGATCCTGCTCGAGCAGAACTACCGCTCCACCCAGAACATCCTCTCGGCCGCGAACGCCGTCATCTCGAACAACTTCGACCGCCGTGCGAAGAACCTCTGGTCGGCCAGCGGCGAGGGCGAGAAGATCATCGGCTACACCGGGTACTCCGGCCACGACGAGGCGCAGTTCGTCGTCGACGAGATCGCGCGGATCCACGCGGCCGGCACCGGCTACGACGAGATCGCGGTGTTCTACCGCACCAACGCGCAGACCCGCGCGCTGGAGGAGATCTTCATCCGCTCCGCCCTGCCCTACCGGATCCTCGGCGGCACCAAGTTCTACGAGCGCGCCGAGATCAAGGACGCGCTCGCGTACCTGATCACGGTCGCGAACCCGGCCGACGTGCTGGCGCTGCGGCGGATCATGAACACGCCCAAGCGCGGCATCGGCCCGGCGACGGAAGCGCAGCTGCAGTCCTTCGCGGACACCAACGCGGTGACCCTACGCGAGGCGATGCGCAACGCCGGGTCGCTGGGCATGGGGCCGAAGGTGACGAAGGCGATCGTCGACCTCGCGACGCTGCTCGACGAGTGCGCGCTGATGCTCGACCCGGCGCGGCCCGAGGGCGAGGCGAAGGTGCACGAGGTGCTGTCGGCGCTGCTCTCCCGCAGCGGCTACATCGACATGCTCCGCGCCAGCCGCGACCCGCAGGACGAGGCGCGCGCCGAGAACGTCGACGAGCTGATCGCCGTGACGAAGGAGTTCGCGCGCAACAACCCCGACGGCGGTCTGGTCGACTTCCTCACCGAGGTGTCGCTCGTCGCCGCGGCGGACGACCTCGACGACGACTCCGGGACCGTGTCGCTGATGACCCTGCACACCGCGAAGGGGCTCGAGTACGACGCGGTGTTCCTCACCGGCATCGAGGAGGACCTGCTCCCGCACCGCATCTCGGCGAACGAGCCGGGCGGCCCGGCGGAGGAGCGGCGGCTGTTCTACGTGGGCATCACCCGCGCGCGCAAGCGGCTCTACCTCTCGCTCGCGATGACCCGGGCGCAGTACGGCGAGACGTCGGTCGCGATGCCGAGCCGGTTCCTCCAGGAGATCCCGGCCGAGCTGATCGAGTGGCGCCAGTCGCCGGGGGCGGCGACCTCGCGCGGCGGCACGCAGCCGCGGGCGCTCAACGCGCAGCGGCCCGGCTTCGGCCGCTCGAAGTCGAACACCGAGTTCCGCCAGGCGCTCGCCGCGGCGCCGAAGGCGAAGGGCGAGTTCCCCAATCGGATCACCGGGATGGTGCGCGACAACGGCGACCTCGAGCTGATCACGGGCGACCGCATCCGGCACACCGACTTCGGCGAGGGCCGCGTGAACGCGGTCACCGGCGAGGGCAGCAAGCGGGTCGCGCACGTGCTCTTCGACCAGGTCGGCGCCAAGAAGCTGCTGATCAAGGTCGCGCCCATCGAGAAGATCTGAGCCGGTCGGAATGCCCCGTGCCGGTCGACGAGTCGTGAGCCGCTTCGGGGGCCCTGCGGCCGACACCGCGACGAGCGGACGCGGGCCGCTCGCGGCGCGGGTGGCGACGGAGGCGTTCGCGCCGCCGGTGCTGGCGATGGTCGTCCCGCTGATCGTGGGCGCGCGGGTCGCGGACCCGCCGCTGCTCGGCGTGGCCTGGGGAGCACTCGCGGCGCTGTTCGTGGGCGTGCTGCCGTACCTCGTGGTGCGGCTGCTGATGCGCGCGGGGCGGATCCGCGGCGATCACCACGTGCCGGACCGCCGCGAGCGGGCCCTGCCGATCGGGCTCGCGCTGGTCTCGATCGTGGTCGGGCTCGTGCTGCTCGCCGTGCTCGGCGCGCCGGCCGCGGTGACGACGTTCGGCGTGGTGACGGTGGCGGTGCTCGCGGTGATCGGGATCGTCAACCTCGGCTGGAAGCTGTCGGGGCACGCCGCGGTCGTCGCGACCTGCGCGGTGGTGGTGCTGATCGCCTACGGCCCGTGGTCGCTGCTGATCACCGTGCCGATCGCTCTCTGGACCGGCTGGTCGCGCGTGCGCCTCGGCGCGCACACTCCCGCTCAGGTGATCGCGGGCGCCCTGGTCGGCGCCGTGCTCGCCTCGCTGGTCTGGTCGCTCCTGAGCTGACCCCCGCCGCGAGATGCCACTTGTGCACGCTCGACACGGCGTGTCGCGTGCGCAAGTGGCATCTCGCGGCGGGGGAGGGGGTTACTTGTCGCAGGCGATGCCGTCGCCGTCGTTGTCCAGGCGGTAGCTGTCGGGGCCGACGACCGTGACCGGGCCCTCGATGTAGACCGGGCCGTCGCCGGAGCCCGCGGCGCAGTCGCCGTCGGAGGCGATGGGGACGCACTCGCCGGCGTAGCTGGGGTGGCAGCCGGCGTCGGCTGCCGCGGTGACCGGGGCGGGGGCCGGGGCCAGCGTGCCGACGCGGGTGACGTCGTCGACGGCGGGAGTGGTGACCGCCTCCGACAGCTGCGCGCGGGAGACCTCGACGCCGTCGTGCTTGACGACCTCGAAGGTGCGGGTGAGCACGCCGTCGACGCCCGCCACGACGGTGCTCGTGCCCTGCGCGGCGCTCGGGTCGTCCTCGGTGCGGGACGATCTGGCGATCGGGGCGGTCTCGGTGACCTGCTCGGTCGTGATCACGACGGTCGGGGTCGGGGTGGGCGTCGGCGTGCGGGTGGGCGCCGGCGTGGTCGTGCGAGTCGGAGCGGCGGCGAACGACGCCGGGCTCTCGGTCCCGGACGCCACGGCCTGCTCGTCGGCGGGCGCCGGCGCGGACGTGGCTCCGAACGCGGAGGTGCTCAGGACGAGCACGAGCATCGCGGCGGCCCCCGTCATCGCCGACGCCCTGCGGCGGCGCGGCAGTCCGAGCCAGGTCGGCCGGCGCAGGAGCACGCCGTAGGCCGCCGTGATCAGAACGACGAGGGCGACCATCATCAGCGCCGACCAGGGCCCGCCCGTCAGCCAGGCGACGAGGGCGAGGAAGGCGGTGACGCCGCCGACGACCCACTGCAGCGGCGTGAGGCGGAGGCGGGTGAGCCGCAGCGATCCCGCCCGCAGCGGCCGGCGCCCGGACGGGCTGCGGTCCGCGGAGGCGGGGGCGGCGGGAACGCTGTCCTGCGGCCGGCCCGCGGACCGGAGGAGGGCGGGCAGGGCGGCCGCCCGCCGGCGGACGGCGGAACGCGGATCGACGGAGCGGGCGTTCCGGCGGGCGCGACCCGGCAGATCGGGCGGGAGGTGCGGGTGGCGGGGGCTCATCATCGTTTCTTCCTGGTGGCGCGGCGGACGCCTCAGCATGCCCCACCCGCGCCCCTCCCCGTGTCCCCCTTACAGGGGAACTCTGCACCGCGCTCCCGAGCTCGCCTCTCCGCGAGATGCCACTTATGAGCGCGACACGCCGTGAGAGGTGTGCACAAGTGGCATCTCGCGAAGAGGAGGAAGGGGTCAGGAGTACTGGGCGACGAGCTCGCGCTTCAGGATCTTGCCGCTCGGGCCGAGGGGGAGAGTCTCGACGAGCTCGATACGGCGCGGGAACTTGAAAGCGGCGAGGTGCTCGTTCGCGTAGGCGATCAGCTCCTCCGCGGTCGCCGTCGCCGAGGGCAGCAGCACGACGGCGGCCATGATCTCCTGGCCGTGCTTCTCGTCGGGGACGCCGAAGACGGCGGCGTTGGCCACGGCGGAGTGCCCGATCAGGACCTCCTCGACCTCGCGCGGGTACACGTTGTAGCCGTTGCGGATGATCATGTCCTTGGTCCGGTCGAGGATGCGGATGTAGTCCTCCTCGTCCTTGGTGCCGAGGTCGCCGGTGCGGAACCAGCCGTCGACGACCGCGGCGGCCGAGGCCTCGGGGTTGCCGAGATAGCCCTTCATCAGGTTGTGGCCGCGGACCACGATCTCGCCCAGCTCGCCGCGGGGGAGCAGCTCGATCCGGTCGGCGACCTCGGCGCGGGCGACCTCGACGTCCACGCCCCAGATCGGCGTGCCGACGGTGCCGGCGCGCGGCGGGACGCCGACGTGGTTGAAGGTCGCGACGGGCGAGGTCTCGGTCAGGCCGTAGCCCTCGTAGATCTCGACGCCGAACACCTCGCGGAAGCGCTCGATCACGGCGACGGGCAGGGCCGCTCCGCCGGAGACCGCGTAGCGCAGCGGTGGGCGGTCCTCGCGGCGGGTCGCGGCGTCGAGCAGTGCGACGTACATCGTCGGCACGCCCTCGAACACGGTGCACTCGTGCGCGATCATCGCCTCGAGCGCGGCGTCGCCGTCGAACTTGGGCACGAGCACCACGGTCGCGGCGGTGCGGAACGCGGTGTTCATCGCGCAGACCTGGCCGAAGGTGTGGAAGAGCGGCAGCGCGCCGAGGACCACGTCGCCCTGGTGCAGGTCGAAGGTGTTCATCAGGAGCACGTCGGACTGCGAGACGATCGCGAAGTGCGTGCCCTCGGCGCCCTTGGGCCGGCCGGTGGTGCCGCTGGTGTAGAGGATCGTCGCGGTGTCGAACGGCGAGCGCGGCACGTAGGTGTCGATCGGCGTCGCGTCGGCGGCGAGGTCCTCGAGGCGGGGGAAGGGGCTCTCGGTGCCGTCGGGCACCAGCACGCTCAGCACGGGGACGTCGGCCAGGGCCGCACCGGCGGCGCCCTCGGCCAGCAGCGGAGCCGCGCAGATCAGCGCGGTCGCTCCGGAGTCGCGCAGCACGTAGGCGATCTCGTCGTGCTTGAGCAGCGCGTGCACGGGCACCACGACGGCGCCCAGGGCGAGGACGGCGAAGTAGCCGCGCGGGAAGTCGGGGACGTTGGGGATCAGCAGGGCGACCCGGTCGCCGGGGCCGATGCCTCGCGCGCGGAGAGCTCCGGCGTAGGCGCGGGTCTGCTCCCAGAGGGTCCCGTAGTCGATCGCCTGCGGGCCGACCCGGACCGCGATCGTCGTCGGCGTGCGGCGGGCCGCCTCCGCCAGGATCGCCGCGACCGAGACGCTGCCGAACCCGGCCGTGGGCGGGGGTGCGGCGAGTGCCTCGGTGGTGCGCGGTTCGGTGATGCTCATCGGGGCTCCAGTCGTCGTTGACCGCCGCGGCGCGTTCGCCGGGTGCTTCACGGTAGATCCGCCGGGGGCGCCGTTCAAGCGCTGCGCATCGGATGCTCAGCGTGCCCTCCCTCTGCGACAGTGCGGCGGCAGGCTGGTGGTGGTCGTCGGCGAGGGAGCGGATCCCGCCGGAGACTAGGGCCTGCACCCGAGCACGGGCGCCCGTACAGTCGAGGCGACGACGGAGGAGGCGCTCATGCGCGGCGAGGCGACGCTCTACACCGAGACGATCGCGACGGCGCCGTTCGCGCTGGCCGTGATCGCGGAGGCGACGGGCTCGCGGGTGGTCGGCGCGCGCACCGCGGATGCGCACGTCCCGCTCTACAGCGGTCCGACCAGCGCGCGGGTCTCGGTCGCGGGCTTCGGCGACAGCGTGCCGATCAGCGTCGACGTCCGGGACGAGCGCGGGCAGGACGAGGCGCGGGCCGCCGCGCAGGCGCTCGGGTTGGAGCTCGCCGCCTACGCGGGCTGGACGATCACGGCCGGCTTCTGAGACCCCGGTCGGACTCCGCGCGCACCCGGGCCAGGAAGAACCGGCTCGGCGCGGTGCGCACCGCGGTCGGCAGGACGCGGTAGACGGCGAAGGTGCGGGCGAGCGCCCGGTCGAACCGCTTCTGCTGCCGGGCGCTCCAGCGGAAGCCGAACGGCGCGCGGAGCTCGGGCGGCAGGAGGCCCGCCGTCATCAGGCGGAGGTAGGGGCCGACCGGTCGCAGCCACCAGGCGGCGATCCCGCCGTCGAGCAGGTCGTGGGCGACCCGGCGCGCGGCGGGCGTGACCTCGAGCCGGGCGAGTTCCCGCTCCCAGTAGGCGTCGAAGGCCGCGCGGGAGTCGGGCCAGAGCTCCTCGGGCATCTGCAGCGCCGTGCCGACGACGCGGGAGCGGTGCACGATCTCGTCCGCCTCCTCGCGGCCGAGCGGGCCGAAGGCGCCCTCGTGGAGCTGGAGCATCGACTGGGTGATCGTCGCGGCGACCCAGCGCTGGAGCTCCGGATCGAACGCGGTGTAGCCGGGGCCGCGGACCGGCGCGTGCGCGCGGTTCACCCGGCGCTGGACCGAGCGGACGTCCTCGGGGCTGCCGAACTGCAGGGCGTAGAGGTAGGAGAGGGTGCCGAACAGCCGGCCGAGCGCGCGGTGGACGAAGTCGGAGTGCTCGGCGACGCCGGCGCCGACCGCGGGGTGCGCGATCTGCAGGAGGATGGCGCGCGCGCCCGCGACGAGGAAGACGCCCTCGCGGAAGACGTCGCGGTCGGCGGGTGCGCGCAGGGGCATCCCTCCACGGTACGCGGGGCAGGTCCCTCCACACGCGGCGATCCGGTGGTCCCTCCACAGTCCGCCGCTGCGCGCCCCGCGGCGCAGGAACGCCTCGCGGGGTCCGGAGTAGAGTTGGCGCGGCCCAGGAAGAGTGCCGACACAGAACCGTGCCGAGACTCCGGACAGCGCAGCGGACCACCAGCGCGGATCCGGACAGCACGGACCGCCGGCGCCGTGGGCCGACCTCGGACTCGGAACGCAAGCGCGCTCGGCGCGGAATGGGAATGCAGCGTGGATCTCTTCGAATACCAGGCCCGTGATCTGTTCGAGAAGTACGGCGTGCCCGTGCTCCCCGGCATCATCGCCGACACGCCGGAGGAGGTGCGCGCCGCGGCGGAGAAGCTGGGCGGCGTCACCGTCGTCAAGGCGCAGGTCAAGATCGGCGGCCGCGGCAAGGCGGGCGGCGTGAAGGTCGCGAAGACCGCGGACGACGCGTTCGAGGCGGCGAAGTCGATCCTCGGCCTGGACATCAAGGGCCACGTCGTCAAGCGCGTCATGGTCGCCGGTGGCGCCCGCATCGACCGCGAGTTCTACTTCTCGGTCCTGCTCGACCGGGCGAACCGCTCCTACCTCTCGCTCACCTCCTACGAGGGCGGCATGGAGATCGAGCAGCTCGCCGTCGAGCGCCCCGAGGCGCTCGCGCGCGTCGAGGTCGTCCCCGGCCAGGGCATCGACCAGGCCAAGGCCGAGGAGATCGCCCGCGCGGCGAAGTTCCCGGAGGAGCTGATCGCCAAGGTCGCCCCCGTGCTCGTGAAGCTCTACGACGTCTACACCGGCGAGGACGCGACGCTCGTCGAGGTCAACCCGCTCGTGCTCACCGAGGAGGGCGACATCGTCGCGCTCGACGGCAAGGTCTCGATCGACGAGAACGCCGGCTTCCGCCACCCCGAGCACGCCGCGCTGGAGGACAAGGACGCGGCCGACCCGCTCGAGGCCAAGGCCAAGGAGAACGACCTCAACTACGTGAAGCTCGACGGCGAGGTCGGCATCATCGGCAACGGCGCGGGCCTGGTCATGTCCACGCTCGACGTCGTCGCCTACGCCGGCGAGAAGCACAAGGGCGTGAAGCCCGCCAACTTCCTCGACATCGGTGGCGGAGCCTCCGCCCAGGTGATGGCGAACGGCCTCGACGTGATCCTCGGCGACGAGCAGGTCAAGAGCGTCTTCGTCAACGTCTTCGGCGGCATCACCGCCTGCGACGCGGTCGCCAACGGCATCCTGCAGGCCCTCGAGATCCTCGGCGACTCGGCGACCAAGCCGCTCGTCGTGCGCCTCGACGGCAACAAGGTGGAGGAGGGCCGCGCGATCCTCGAGGCCGCCGCCAACCCGCTCATCACCCTGGCCGCGACGATGGACGAGGGCGCCGACAAGGCCGCCGCACTCGCCGCCGCGTAACGACCCCCTCGACTCAAGGAATCAGAGAACAAGCATGTCGATCTTCCTCAACAAGGACTCCAAGGTCATCGTCCAGGGCATCACCGGCGGCGAGGGCACCAAGCACACCGCGCTGATGCTCAAGGCCGGCACGAACGTCGTCGGCGGCGTCAACGCCCGCAAGGCCGGCACGACCGTCACCCACGGCGACGTCGAGCTGCCCGTCTTCGGCACCGTCAAGGAGGCCATCGAGGCCACCGGCGCCGACGTCTCGATCGCGTTCGTCCCGCCCGCCTTCTCGAAGGACGCCGTCATCGAGGCGATCGACGCCGAGATCGGCCTCCTCGTCGTCATCACCGAAGGCATCCCGGTGCAGGACTCGGCCGAGTTCTGGGCCTACGCGCAGGAGAAGGGCAACAAGACCCGGATCATCGGCCCGAACTGCCCCGGCATCATCACGCCGGGCGAGTCGCTCGTGGGCATCACCCCCGCGACGATCACCGGCAAGGGCCCGATCGGCCTCGTCTCCAAGTCGGGCACGCTGACCTACCAGATGATGTACGAGCTGCGCGATCTGGGCTTCTCGACCGCCATCGGCATCGGCGGCGACCCGATCATCGGCACCACGCACATCGACGCCCTCGCGGCGTTCGAGGCGGACCCCGAGACCAAGGCGATCGTCATGATCGGCGAGATCGGCGGCGACGCCGAGGAGCGTGCGGCCGACTTCATCAAGGCGAACGTCACCAAGCCGGTCGTCGGCTACGTCGCGGGCTTCACGGCTCCCGAGGGCAAGACCATGGGCCACGCCGGCGCCATCGTCTCCGGCTCCGCGGGCACCGCGCAGGCGAAGAAGGAGGCCCTCGAGGCCGCCGGAGTCCGCGTGGGCAAGACGCCCTCCGAGACGGCCGACCTGCTCCGCGAGGTCTACGCGGCGCTGTAGCGCACCACCGTCCCGCGCGCCACGGGACGCGATCGCACGGGATCCTCTGCCTCGGCAGGGGGTCCCGTGCGATCGTTCGGGCCCCCGGCGGCGGTAGCGTGCAGGGGTGACCCGCCGCCTCGGACTCGACTTCCTGACCTTCGTGCCCTACCCCGAGGGCCCCGAGCAGCCGGGCGATGCGGCGCGCAGCCTCGAGGACGGCCTCGCGCTGTTCGAGCTCGCGGAGGAGCTCGGCTACGACACCGGCTGGGTGCGGGTGCGGCACTTCGAGCGCTTCCTCGCCTCGCCGATGACCTTCTTCGCCGCCGCCTCGCAGCGCACCCGGCGCCTGCGCCTCGGCACCGCCGTGATCGGCGCGCGCTACGAGTCGCCCGTCCGCCTCGCCGAGGACGCGGCCACGGTGGACCTGCTCTCCGGCGGCCGGCTCGACCTCGGCGTCAGCAGCGGCTTCGCGCACCTCGCCTCGGTCTTCGACGGCGTCTTCGGGCAGGCCGAGCGGGAGTTCCGCGCCGAGGCGCAGGAGCGGATCGAGCGCCTGCGCGACGCGCTCTCGGGCTCGGTGCTCGGCATCGCGGAGTCGGCACTGATGTCGGTGCCGGTCGGCGATCCGCTCGTGCAGCAGCCGCACGCGCCCGGTCTGGCCGACCGGCTCTGGTACGGCGCCGGCACCACCGCCTCCGCGGTCCGCGCCGGGGAGCAGGGCATGCACCTCCAGGTCTCGACGCTGAACACGGAGGAGACCGGGCTGTCGTTCGCCGAGCAGCAGGCCGCGCAGATCCGCGCCTACCGCGAGGCGTTCGCCGCCGCCCACCCCGGGCGCACCTCGCGGGTGACGGCGGGGCGCATCGTGCTGCCGCTGACCGGCCCCGCGGACGAGGAGGCGCACCGCCCCTTCATCGAGGGCTACCTCGCCCGGATGAACGACGACGGCCGGCCGCGCACCGCCGACCGCTCGATCATCGCGGCGCCGATGCGCTTCAGCCCGCTGCACCTCGGCACGGTCGACGAGATCGTCGCGTCGCTCTCGGCCGATCCGGCCCTGGCGGAGGCGGACTCGCTCACGATCACGCTGCCCGCGGTCGGCGGGGTCGAGTCGCACCGGCGGATCCTGCGGACGATCGCCGCAGAGATCGCGCCGCGGCTGGGCTGGACGCCCGCCGCCTAGCTGCGGCGCAGCAGGAGCAGCGAGAGCGGGCGCTGGGCGATCAGCAGCAGCAGCCACCAGAGTCCGACCGAGGGCACGAGCAGTGCGAGCGCGAGGGCGAGCACGAGGAGGGCGAACGGGACGACGGCGGGGGCCAGCCGGACCGGCCCGGCGCCCTCCCGCAGCAGGTGCGGCCGGCGCCGCAGCCGCAGCTCGATCAGCAGCAGCGCCCCGCTGACCACGACCATCGTGCCGATGTAGAGGCCGATCGTCGCGCGCGAGTCGGGCAGCAGGGCGATGGCGCTGGTCGAGAACGGGAAGAACGCGATCGCGACCAGCCAGAGCAGATCGAGCCAGACCAGCCCCGCGTCGTAGTCGCCGGCCAGCTCGAAGACCCGGTGGTGCGGCATCCAGAACACCGCGATCAGCGTGAAGGAGAGCGCGAAGGCGAGCACCGAGTCGAGGTGCTGGCCGAGGACCTCGCCCACGCCGCCGCCGTCGCGGCCGATCTCGGGAGCGAGTTGGACCAGCGGGAGCACCAGGATCGTGATCGCGATCGCCACGGTCGCGTCGGAGAAGTTGACCAGGCGGTCGAGGCCCCGCTCCGTGCGGGTGGGCCGGTGCCGCTCCGGCGGGTGACCGCGGTGCACCAGGCGCTCGATCGGGCCGGAGAGCAGCAGCAGCAGGAGCGCGAACATGTTGACGCTCGGGAGGGTGACGGCGAGCACGAGCGCAGCGGCCAGCAGCGCGATCACGATCAGTGAGCGCGAGAGCGAGCGGAGCGGGTCCGTGCCGGGCACGAGGAGGGCGGGGTCCCGGCGCAGGATCAGCTGCATCGCCAGGGTCGCGGTGCTCGCGACGATCATGGTGCCGATGTAGAGCGCGAACACGCTCGGGTCGGTGGTGAAGACGTTCGACAGCAGATTCGCCGCGAACGGCAGCAGCACGATCGCCGCGAGCCAGACGAAGTTCACCGCGACCAGCGCGGGGGAGTAGCGGGCCACGCCCTCGAAGACCGCGTGGTGCACCAGCCACAGCCGCCCGATCACGGCGAAGGTGATGAAGAACGCCGAGAGCGTGCCGTAGTGGCCGCCGAGCAGCGCGCCGAGGTCGGTCGCGCCGCCCTCCTCGACGACGTCGACGAGGGGGAGCACGAGGAACGTGATCGCGATGGCGACCGTCGCGTCGGTGAAGTTCACCAGGCGGTCGAGTCCGCGCTCGGTGCGGGAGGCGCTGGTCGTCACGGCTCGACCCTAGGGGACGGCTGCTCTGGTGACGCGGGTGGATCTCGATACGCCCGCTGCGCGGGCTACTCGATCAGCATGGCGCGGCGGTGCATGCTGGTCGAGTTGCTTCCGACGCTGGTCGGTCGCCGCTCGTCCGGGGCGTCGCTGAGCGGTCGCGGGCGGGGCCGCCGATAGGCTCGACAGGCTCATGAACCGGATCACCGTCGCACTCCTCGCCGCCTTCGACGCCGCGCTCTCGGCGCTGATCGGGCTCGCGATCCCGCTCGTGCCGCTGACGATCCTCTGGGCCGTCCAGTACGACACGGCGGTCGACTGGAGCGTCTTCTGGCGCGTCGCCGCGGACGCCTGGCTGCTCGGCCACGGCGCGGATCTGCAGGCCGCCTTCGCCCCCGACTCCCCGCTGGCGCTCGGACTCCCGGACGGCGGGCAGCCCTTCGCGATCACGATCGCGCCGCTCGCGTTCGCGCTCCTCGCGATCCTGCTGGGCGCCCGCACGGGGCGCCGCGCGCAGGAGTCGCCCTACCGCCTCCTCGGGATCGGCTCGGCGATCGCCACCTACCTCCTCGTCGCGCTGCTGGTCACCCTCGGCGCGACCACCGACGTCGCCCGGATCGACGTCCTGCAGGGCACGCTGCTCCCGCCGCTCGTCTTCGGACTCGGCGTGGTGATCGGAGCCGCGACCCACTCGGCCAGGAGCGGCGAGCGCGACCCGATCGGCGAGTTCGCCGACCGGACGCTGCACCGCCTCCCCGAGCCGGCCGCACCGCTCGTCCTCGCCTCGCTGCGCGGCGGCACGCTCGCGGCGGCCGGCGTGATCGGGGTCGCCGGCGTGCTCGTCGCGGTGCTGCTCGTCGCCGACTACGCCGCCGTCGTCGCGCTCTACGAGGGTCTCGGCGGTGAGGCGCTCGGCGGGTTGGCGCTGACGCTCGGGCAGCTGGCGATCCTCCCGAACCTGGTGATCTGGGCGGCGAGCTGGCTGATCGGACCGGGCTTCGCCCTCGGCGCCGGCTCGTCCGTCGCTCCGGCCGGGACCCTCCTCGGCCCGATCCCCTCGATCCCCGTGCTCGCGGCACTGCCGCAGGGCGAGCTCGCCTTCGCCTTCCTCGGTCTGCTCGTGCCGCTCCTGGCGGGCTTCCTCGCCGGCTGGCGGCTGCGCGCGGAAGTCGTCGACGGGCTCGACGGGCGGTCGCTGCTGCGCTGGGGTGCGGCCGCGGCGGGCGGCATCGGCGTGGTCGGCGGTCTGCTGCTCGGGCTGCTCGCCTGGTTCTCGGCGGGAGCGGCCGGGCCGGGGCGCCTCGTCCAGGTCGGGCCCGACCCGCTGCTCGTCGGCGCTTTCGCGGCGCTCGAGCTGGCGCTCGCCGCGGGTCTCGGACTGGCCGCCGGCCGCATCCGCCGCGGCTGAGCGCCGGGCCCGACCGCCGGGCCCGACCGCCGGTGGTCGCCGCGGAGGCGTCCCCCTAGACTTGCGCAGTGCTGAAGTTGGTCGTCCTCATCTCCGGCGGTGGCTCCAATCTCCGCGCGCTGCTCGAGGCGACGCGCGACGACCGCTTCCCCGCCCGCGTCGTGGCGGTCGGCAGCGACACCGATGCCGACGGCCTGCGCCACGCCGAGGCGCACGACGTCCCCTCCTTCACCGTGACGCCCGGCGCCTTCGCCTCCCGCGACGCCTGGGGCGCGGAGCTGCTCGAGCAGATCCAGGGCTGGCAGCCCGACCTGGTGGTCTGCGCCGGCTTCATGCGGATCCTGCCGCCCGTCGTCGTCGACGCCCTCAGTCCGCGGATGATCAACACGCACCCGGCACTGCTGCCGCTGTATCCCGGTGCGCACGCCGTCCGCGACGCCCTCGCCGCCGGCGCCACCGAGACCGGAGTGACGGTGCACGTCATCGACACCGGCGTCGACACCGGCCCGGTCATCGCCCAGGAGAGCCTCGCCGTGCTCCCCGGCGAGAGCGAGCACGCGCTGCACGAGCGCATCAAGACCATCGAGCGTCGCCTGCTGGTGCAGACGGTGCTCGACATCGCCCACGGAACCGTCGATCTCGAGGAGCTCGCCCGCGCATGAGCATCACCGCACACGATCCCAGCAGCTACGACGACCGCGACGTCGTCCCCGTCCGCCGGGCGCTGATCTCGGTCAGCGACAAGACCGGGCTGCTCGAGCTCGCCTCGGCGCTGGCCGGCGCCGGCGTCGAGCTGGTCTCCACCGGCTCGACCGCCGCGACCATCCGCGACGCGGGCCACTCCGTCACCGACGTCTCGGCCGTGACCGGCTTCCCGGAGTCGCTCGACGGCCGGGTGAAGACCCTGCATCCCGGCGTGCACGCGGGCATCCTCGCGGACGTGCGTCTCGCCTCGCACCGCGAGCAGCTCGAGCAGCTCGAGATCGCGCCGTTCGAGCTCGTCGTCGTGAACCTCTACCCGTTCCGCGAGACCGTCGCCGGCGGCGCCGACGCGCCGACCGTGGTCGAGAACATCGACATCGGCGGCCCCGCGCTCGTCCGCGCCTCGGCGAAGAACCACGCGAACGTGGCGATCGTCGTCGATCCGGCCGACTACGCCGGCGTCGTCGCCGCGCTCGGCACCGGCGGCACGACCCTCGCCGCCCGCCGCACGCTCGCCGCGCGCGCCTTCGCGCACACCGCCTCCTACGACTCCGCCGTCGCCGCGTGGTTCGCCGGGCAGGAGGCGGGTGGCGAGTCCGAGTTCCCCGGCTCGGTCGAGATCCGCGGCACCCGGCAGCAGGTGCTCCGCTACGGCGAGAACTCGCACCAGAAGGCGGCGCTCTACGTCTCGCCCGACGGCACCGGCATCGCCCAGGCGCGCCAGCTGCACGGCAAGGAGATGTCGTACAACAACTTCGTCGACGCCGACGCGGCCGTCCGCGCGGCCTACGACTTCGTCCTCCCCGCCGTCGCGATCATCAAGCACGCCAACCCGTGCGGCATCGCGATCGCGGGCGCGAAGGCCATCGACCCCATCGCGTCCGCGCACCGCCGCGCCCACGAGTGCGACCCGGTGTCCGCGTTCGGCGGCGTCATCGCCGCGAACCGGACCGTCACCCTCGCCATGGCCGAGACGGTGAAGGAGATCTTCACCGAGGTCCTCGTCGCCCCCGGCTTCGAGCCCGAGGCGCTCGAGGTGCTGAAGACCAAGAAGAACCTGCGCCTGCTGCAGCTTCCCGACTTCTACGCCCCCGTCGAGACCGAGTTCAAGCAGATCTCCGGCGGGATCCTGCTGCAGGAGCCCGACCGCTTCATCGGCGGCCCCGGCGAGGTCAGCTCCGGCTGGGACCTCGTCGCCGGCGAGCCCGCCGACGCGGACACGATGCTCGACCTCGAGTTCGCCTGGAAGGCCTGCCGCGCCGTCAAGTCGAACGCGATCCTGCTCGCCAAGGGCGGCGCCTCCGTCGGCGTCGGCATGGGCCAGGTCAACCGCGTCGACTCCTGCCACCTCGCCGTCTCCCGTGCCGGCGACCGCGCCCCCGGCTCCGTCGCCGCCTCCGACGCGTTCTTCCCCTTCGCCGACGGCCTCGAGGTCCTCCTCGCCGCCGGCGTCAAGGCCGTTGTCCAGCCCGGCGGCTCCGTCCGCGACCCCGAGGTCATCGAGGCCGCGAAGCGCGCCGGCGTCACCATGTACACGACGGGGGAGCGGCACTTCTTCCACTGAGCGCCGCAGGCGCTCAGTGGGCGCCTTCTTCCACGCCGCTCCCTGCGCGGCGTGGCGCGGTCGGCCTCTCGGGGTGGTGCGTTCCGCAGGGCGGGTCGCGTCGGCGCTCTCGGGAATCGCTTGGCACGCGATCCCCGATGAAGCGCCTCTCCCGGTGCTGTCTTCCACGCCGCTCCTCGCGCGGCGTGGCGCGGTCGGCCTCCTGGGGTGGTGCGTTCCGCAGAGCGGGTCGCGTCGGCCGCCGCGGGAATCGCCTGGCACGCGATCCCCGCACGCGGCCTCTCCCTTCGGGAGTCGGGGTCTGCCCGCTCCACTCCTCAGAAGTTGTCGTAGTCGAGCGTCGAGTCCGACAACATTTGCGGACTCGGGGTGCGTGCCCGGCGCCGCGCCGCCACTCTCCAAAAGTTGCGGTAGTGGGGGGGCGACCACCGCAACTTCTGCGGAGTCGGTGGCCTCCGAGCGCGGACGGGTCCCTCCGCTCTCCAGAAGTTGTCGTAGTCGAGCGTCGAGTCCGGCAACTTTTGCGGACTCGGGGAGCGAGCCCGGCGCCGCGCCGCCACTCTCCAGAAGTTGCGGTAGCGGGGCGCGACTACCGCAACTTCTGCGGAGTCGGCGGCCTCCGGGCCTGGACCGAGGTGTCTGCTCTCCAGGAGTTGTCGTGGTGGGGCGTCGAGTACGACAACTTCTGCGTCCTCGGGGGAGCGGACCCGGTGCGCGCCGCCACTGTCCAGAAGTTGCGGTAGCGGGGCGCGACTACCGCAACTTCTGCGGAGTCGGCGGCTGCCGAGCGTGGAGGAGCCGCTCCGCTCTCCAGGAGTTGTCGTAGTGGGGCGTCGAGTGCGACAACTTCTGCGTCCTCGGGGGAGCGGACCCGGTGCGCGCCGCCACTCTTCAAAAGTTGCGGTAGTGGGGCACGACTACCGCAACTTCTGCGGAGTCGGCGGCTTCCGAGCCGCGGAGGGCCCGCTCTGCTCTCCAGGAGTTGTCGTACTGGGGCGTCGGGTACGACGACTTGTGAGGAGTGGTGGGGGAGCCGGGCGGGCGCGGCCCGGCCCGCGGCTCTCAGACGGCTGCAAGGGTCTGGGCAGGGGGCGCAGGGGTGCGGGCGCGTAGGGTCTCCGGGTGCCCTCCGACTCGACGCTGAACGCGCCCACCGCCCCGACCGCCGCCACCGCTCCGACCGTGAGGCGGCGCCTGCTGACGGCGCTCGCCGCCGCGGCGGCCACGGCGGTCGCGGCCCACCTCGCCAACCTGCTCGCCTTCTTCATCGGCAACCAGCTGGCGCCGACGTCGATCCCGCAGGTCAACGCCTACTTCCTGCTCTCGAGCGTGCTCGCCTTCGTGGTAGTGCTCGTCCTCGCCGCGGCCGGGCTGCTCGCCCGCGCCTGGACGGCGGCGATCGCCGGGCTCGTCGCGGGGATCGTCGGCGCCGTCTTCGGCACCCTCGTGCAGGCCAGCGCGACGGGCGAGCCGATCACCGGCGAGGTCTGGTTCTCCATCGTGCAGACCTTCGGCGGGCTCAACCTCGTCTTCCTGCTCGCCTTCGTGATCGCCGCCGCGACCCTCGGCCACCGCATCGCCGTCGCATCGACGCACGCCAGGTCCGCGAAGTCCTCGGCCACCGCCGCCCGTCCGGAGCGCCGCATCGCCCTCATCCGGCAGCCCGCGGACGACCTCAACGCCGGCGAGCTCACCCACCTCGAGCGCGTCCCCGTCGACCGGGTGAAGGCGCTGCAGCAGTGGGAGGAGTACGTCGACGCACTCGAGGAGGCCGGCTGGGAGACCGTCCAGGTCACGACGGCGCCTGAGCTGCCCGACTCGGTCTTCCTCGAGGACGCGCTGCTCGTCGTCGACGGGCACGCGGTCCTCACTCGCCCGGGCGCCGAGTCGCGCCGCGGCGAGGTCGACGGCGCGGAGGAGGCGGCTCGCGCCCTCGACCTGATCGTGCACCGGATCGAGGCGCCCGGCACCCTGGAGGGCGGCGACGTCCTCCGCGTCGGCTCCACCGTCTACGTCGGCCGCGGCGGCCGCACCAACGCCGAGGGCGTCGCGCAGCTCCGGGCCCTGCTCCGTCCGCTCGGGCTGAGCGTCGTCGCGGTCCCGCTCACCCGCGCGCTGCACCTCAAGAGCGCCGTCACCGCGCTGCCGGACGGCACGGTGATCGGCTGGGAGTCCGTCGTCGACGAGCCGCGGCTCTTCCCCTCCTTCCTGCCGATGCCGGAGGAGGGAGGCGCCCACGTGGTCGTGCTCGGCCCGGACACACTGCTGATGGCGGCGTCCGCGCCGCGGAGCGCGGAGCTGCTCCGCGAGCTCGGCTACCGCGTCGTGACGGTCGACATCTCGGAGTTCGAGAAGCTCGAGGGCTGCGTGACCTGCCTGTCGGTGCGGGTGCGCTGACAGCCTCGGCGCCGCTCGCGCGGGCACTCGGCGGGGCCGGTCGTGGTGCAGAAGACGACCCGGCGATCCGCGCCCGCGGTCGCCGAGCGGTGGACGCCGCCGAGGGACCGGGTATAGCCTTCAAGGCTGCCCAGAAGCCCTCAACGGGCCGGTGGCATCCCCGCCCTCGCGACGCCACGGTGCCGCAGGGCTCCGTCCTCCGTCGCGAAAGCCCAGCACCGTGCTCGCACAGTCCTCCCCGCCCGCCGCTCCGAAGCGCCCGAACACCCTCCGCACTCTGCTGCGCCTGGTCCCGTTCGTCGGCGACGCGCTGCCCCGCCTGGTCGGCGGCATCGCGATCGCCCTCGTGGCCAGCCTCGTCTCGCTCGCGATCCCGATCGTCCTCCAGCAGCTGGTCGACGGACCGCTCGGCGACGGCGCGACCGCCGCCGGCTCCGGCGACCTCGGCCCGCTGATCGGCCCGGTCGTCGTCGTGCTCCTGCTCGGCGTGCTCGAGGCCGCCGCCATCGCGCTGCGCCGCCGGATGGTGCTCACCCCGAGCACGCGGGTCGAGGCGCGGATGCGCAGCGCGCTCTACCGCCAGCTCCAGGACCTGCCCGTCTCGTTCCACGACCGCTGGCAGAGCGGGCAGCTGCTCTCGCGCGCGATGAGCGACCTCAGCCTCATCCGCCGCTGGATCGCCTTCGGCTTCGTGCTGCTGGTGGTCAACGCGCTGACGATCGTCGTCGGCTTCGGCGTGCTGGTCTACTGGAACCCGATCCTCGGCGCGCTGTTCGTGGCCTGCTCGATCCCGGTCTGGATCTACGGCTTCGCCTTCGAGAAGCGCTACTCGAGCATCGCGCGCCGCAGCCAGGACCAGGCTGGCGACCTCGCCACCACGGTCGAGCAGTCGGTGCACGGCATCCGTGTCCTCAAGGCGTTCGGCCGCCACCAGCACGCGCTCGCCGGCTTCGCCGATCAGGCGGAGAAGCTGCGCGGCACCGAGGTGGAAAAGGCGAAGGCCATCGCGGGCATCTGGGTGGTCCTGTTGCTCATCCCGGACATCGCCTTCGCGCTCTGCCTCCTCGCCGGAGTCTGGCTGGCCGCCGACGGGCAGCTCAGCGTCGGCGAGCTCTTCGCCTTCTTCGCCACCGCGACGGTGCTGCGCTGGCCGGTGGAGTCGATCGGCTTCCTGCTCTCGATGACGTTCGACGCGCGCACCGCCGTCGACCGCTACTTCGAGGTGATGGACAGCCGGAACACGATCACCGATCCGGAGACGCCCGCGTCGATCGCCCGGCCGCTCGGCCGAGTGAGCTTCCGCGACGTGCACTTCCGCTACCAGGACGCGCCCGAGCGCTTCGCCGACCTCCTCGACGGCGTCGACCTCGAGGTCGAGCCCGGCGAGACGATGGCGCTCGTCGGCCTCACCGGCTCGGGCAAGACGACGCTCACCGCACTGCTGCCGCGCCTCTACGACGTGACCGGCGGGGCGATCGAGATCGACGGCGTCGACGTGCGGCACCTCCGGCGCGACGAGCTGCGCTCCCACGTCGGCATGGCCTTCGAGGACGCGACACTCTTCTCCACCTCGGTGCGCGAGAACGTGCTTCTCGGCCGCCCGGACGCCTCGGAGGCGGAGCTGCTCGAGGCGCTCGAGATCGCCCAGGCGGACTTCGTGCACACCCTGCCGAACGGGCTGGACACCACCGTGGGCGAGGAGGGGATGAGCCTCTCCGGCGGCCAGCGCCAGCGGCTCGCCCTGGCGCGCGCGATCGCCGCGCGTCCCGCCGTCCTCGTCCTGGACGACCCGCTGTCGGCCCTCGACGTCGACACCGAGGCGCGGGTCGAGAAGGGCCTGCGCCGCGTGCTCGGCGACACCACCGCGCTGATCGTCGCGCACCGCCCGTCGACGGTCGCCCTCGCCGACCGCGTCGCCCTCCTCGAGGAGGGCCGCGTCACGGCGGTCGGCACCCACACCGAGCTGCTCGCGAGCAGCCCGCACTACCGCTTCGTCATCTCGAGCCTCGAGGAGGACGAGCTCGCCCGTCCCCGGGGCACCGAGCGCGTCGGCTCGCGCCCGCGCGCCGAGGCCGAGCTGACGGACCTGACCGACCTCACGGAGCTGGAGACCCGATCATGAGCACTCTCGGATCCACCGAGGAGCGCGACGACCTCACCCGCGCGGAGTCCGCGGCCCTGCGTCGGCGCTCGCTCGCGCTGCTCGGATCGCTGCTCCGCCCGCTGCGGATGCGGCTGGTGCTGACGGCCGTCGTGGTGGTGATCTCGACCGCCGCGCAGGTCGCCGGGCCGGCGCTGATCGCGCTGGGCATCGACAACGGGCTGCCGGCGATCCTCGACGGCGACGCGACCCCGCTGGTCCTCACCGTGATCGCCTACGTCCTGACCGGCGTGGTCGGCGCCGTCCTCGTCGCCTGGTACACCGTGCTGTCGGCGCGGGTGAGCCAGGCGATCCTGATCGACCTGCGCAAGCGCGTCTTCCTGCACACCCAGAAGCTGAGCCTGGAGTTCCACGAGAACTACACCTCCGGCCGGATCATCTCCCGGCAGACCAGCGACCTCGACTCGATCCGCGAGCTGCTCGACTCCGGCATCAACCAGCTCGTGCAGGGCGCCCTCTACATGGGCTTCGTCGCCATCGCGCTGGTCTCGCTCGACGGCGTCAGCGGCCTCGTGCTCGCCTGCGCTCTCGTGCCGCTGGCGATCCTGACCCGCTGGTTCCAGAAGCGCTCGCAATCGCTCTTCCGCGGCACCCGCGTCGCGTCGTCCCGCCTGATCGTCCAGTTCGTCGAGACGATGACCGGGATCCGCGCGGTGCAGACCTTCCGCACCCAGGAGCGCAACGAGTCGGCCTTCGGCGTAGTCGTCGAGCGCTACCGAGTCGCCTACAAGAAGGTCTTCGGCGTCTTCGGCACCTTCGACCCCGGTCTCGTGCTGATCGGCAACGTCACGATGGCGGCCGTGCTCTTCTTCGGCGGGATGCGGGTGCTCGACGGCGGTCTCGAGATCGGCGCCCTGCTCGGCGTGCTGCTCTACACCCGGCGGTTCTTCGCGCCGGTGCAGGAGATGGCGATGTTCTACAACTCCTACCAGTCCGCGGCGGCCGCGCTCGAGAAGATCTCGGGCGTCCTCGCGGAGGAGCAGAGCGTCCCGGATCCGGCGCACCCTGTCGACCTCCGCGAGGCGCGGGGGGCGCTCGGCTTCGAGGGCGTCCGCTTCGCCTACACGACCGACCGGGAGATCCTGCCGCGCTTCGACCTGCGGATCCCCGCGGGCCAGACGATCGCGCTGGTCGGCTCGACCGGCGCCGGCAAGTCGACGCTCGCGAAGCTCATCTCGCGGTTCTACGACCCGACCGACGGAGTGGTGACCCTCGACGGCGTCGACCTCCGGCAGCTGCACCCGAAGGACCTTCGGCGCGCGATCGTGATGGTGACCCAGGAGGCGTACCTCTTCTCCGGCTCCGTCGCGGACAACATCGCGATCGGCCGGCCCTCGGCCTCCTACGACGAGATCGTCGACGCGGCGAAGGCGGTCGGCGCGCACGCGTTCATCCAGGCGCTGCCGGACGGCTACGACACCGACGTGAACAAGCGCGGCGGCCGGGTCTCGGCCGGCCAGCGCCAGCTGATCTCGTTCGCGCGGGCGTTCCTGGCGGACCCGGCGGTGCTGATCCTGGACGAGGCGACCTCCTCGCTCGACATCCCGAGCGAGCGGCTGGTGCAGCTCGGCCTGCAGACGCTGCTCGCGGACCGGACCGCGGTGATCATCGCGCACCGGCTGTCGACGGTCGCGATCGCCGACCGGGTACTGGTGATGGAGCACGGCCGCATCGTCGAGGACGGGACGCCGGAGGCGCTGATCGCGGGCGACGGCCGCTTCGCCACGCTGCACGCGGCCTGGCGCGACTCCCTGGTCTGAGCCGGAGGGTCCGCCGCCGCGGTCAGGGCGTCCAGCGCGCGGCGCGGACGTCCACCCGGTAGCCGCCCGGCGTCGCGACGAGCGGCGTGCCCTCGCGCTCGTAGTGCTCGCGGGCGCGCTCCTCGTGCCCGATCGCCGGGGCGCCGCCGGAGCGGACCACCCGCCACCAGGCCACGTCGGAGCCGTAGCGGGCGAGCACCGTGCCGACGGCGCGGGCGGCGCGGGTGCCGAGCACCGCGGCGATCTCGCCGTAGGCCATCACACGGCCGGGCGGGATCGCGTCGACGACGGCGAGGACCGCCGAGACGAAGTCGGCGGGGTCCGCCGCGTCGTCGGGACGCTCGGTCAGAGCTTCAGCGCCCCGATGTTCTCGCCGTACGGGGTCTCGCCGATGACCTCGAAGCCGATCCAGCGGAAGAACTGCTCAGGGCCGTCGGCGCCGGACTCCCAGATCACGGTGAGGGTGTCGAAGCCGCGGGCCCGCGCCTCGTCGGCGGCGGCACGGACGGCGAAGGTCCCGACACCGCGGCCCTGCTTGGCCGCGTCGATGTTGATCCGCCAGATGCAGCTGCGGAACTCCTCCGGCGCCTGCGGGTCGAAGTGCGCGTGGATGAAGCCGACGAGCTCGTCGCCGTCGAGGATCGCCCGCTGCCAGGCGGCGCCCGGGTCGATCACGGCGGCGGCCGCGGAGTACGACTCCGGTGCGACGAACTGCTCCTGACCCGGTTTGAGGCTCAGTCCGTTCACGGCGGAGATGTTCGCGGCCGACAGCTCTTCCAGGCGGAGGTCACTCATGCCGCCCAATCTAGCGGCCCGGCTCGGCGGCGGTCATCCTCCTCGCGGACGAGCGTCGCGGCGCGCAGGGTGCGGGGCTCCTCCTCGCGGAGAACTGTCTCGACGTCGAGACAGTTCCGGCCTCGGGTAGGCTGGTCGAGGCCGTCTGGAGCGGCCGCGGAGCCACCCGTCCCTCGCAGCAGCGGGGCGGTGCAACGAGACCCTGGGAGTGCAATGTCGAAGATCAAGGTTGAAGGAACCGTCGTCGAGCTCGACGGCGACGAGATGACGCGGATCATCTGGCAGAAGATCAAGGACACCCTGATCCACCCGTACCTCGACGTGAACCTCGAGTACTACGACCTCGGCATGGAGTACCGCGACCAGACCGACGACCAGGTCACGATCGACGCGGCCCACGCCATCCAGAAGCACGGTGTCGGCGTCAAGTGCGCGACCATCACGCCCGACGAGGCGCGCGTCGAGGAGTTCGGCCTGAAGAAGATGTGGAAGTCGCCGAACGGCACGATCCGCAACATCCTCGGCGGCGTCATCTTCCGCGAGCCGATCATCATCTCGAACATCCCGCGCCTGGTGCCCGGCTGGAACAAGCCGATCATCATCGGCCGCCACGCCTTCGGCGACCAGTACCGCGCCACCGACTTCGTCTTCAAGGGCAAGGGCACGCTCACCGTCGAGTTCACCCCCGAGGACGGCTCCGAGCCGATGAGGTTCGAGGTCTACAAGGCCCCCGACGACGGCATCGCGCAGGTCCAGTACAACCAGGACTCGTCGATCCGCGACTTCGCGCGCTCCTCGCTCAACTACGGTCTGACCCGCAACTACCCGGTCTACCTCTCCACGAAGAACACGATCCTCAAGGCCTACGACGGCCGGTTCAAGGACATCTTCGAGGAGATCTTCGAGACCGAGTTCAAGGAGCGCTTCGAGGCCGCCGGCCTCACCTACGAGCACCGCCTCATCGACGACATGGTCGCCTCGGCCATGAAGTGGGAGGGCGGCTACGTCTGGGCCTGCAAGAACTACGACGGCGACGTCCAGTCGGACACCGTCGCGCAGGGCTTCGGCTCGCTCGGCCTGATGACCTCGGTCCTCTCCACCCCCGACGGCAGCGTCGTCGAGGCGGAGGCGGCGCACGGCACCGTCACGCGCCACTACCGCCAGCACCAGGCGGGTAAGCCCACCTCGACGAACCCGATCGCCTCGATCTACGCCTGGACGCGCGGCCTCGCGCACCGCGGCAAGCTCGACGGCAACCAGGAGCTCATCGACTTCTCGCTGACCCTCGAGGACGTCGTCATCAAGACGGTCGAGTCCGGCAGCATGACGAAGGACCTCGCGCTCCTCGTCGGCCCGGATCAGGCCTGGCAGACGACCGAGGAGTTCCTCGCCACGCTCGACGAGAACCTCAAGGCGCGCATGGCGAGCTGAGCTCCGCCCCTCGGCCCGACCTCGGGCTCGCACGAACGGCTCCGGCTCGCGGGAATCCTCGGATTCCGTGAGCCGGAGCCGTTTCCGCGTGCCGGAGGTGCGGTGGCGGTCGGTACCGCCGTCAGAGCACGCGCGCCAGCTGCTCCATCGCCGCCCGGGGGTCGTCGCCGGCCGGCATGAGCACGGTGCTGACCGCTCCGGCCGCGTGCAGCTCGTCGATCCGCGCGCGGGCCGTCTCCGGAGTCCCGACGACGGCGAGCCGGTCGACCCACTCGTCCGGCAGATCGCGGACGAAGGCGGCGCGGTCGGCGCTCCGGGCGCGCAGCTGCGCGAACTCCGCGGCGAAGGGCAGCGGCTCGATGTGCGGTGCCCAGTCCGGCTCACCGACCCACTCCAGTCCGGGGCGCACGGCGGCGCGGGCCTCTCCGGCGTCGTCCGAGACGGCGGCCACGTTGTACGCCACGACGCGGCCCGGCGTGCCCATCTGCTCCCGGGCGCGGGCGAGGTACTCCGGAGCGACCGGCTCGGCGAGGATCGCCCCGTCGGCGATGCGCCCGGCCAGCTCGAGCGAGCGCGGACCGCGCACCCCGGCCAGCAGCGGCGGCACGACCCGCGGCGGCGACTCGAGCCGCAGCCCGTCGACATGGACGTAGCGGCCGTCGCGGGTCACCTCCTCGCCGGCGAGCAGTGCGCGGATCGCGTCGAACTGCTCCGAGAGCAGCGTCAGCGGGCTCTTCGGCCAGACGCCGAGTCCGCGCATCCAGCCCGGCATGCCGTGGCCGATGCCGGCATGGACGCGGCCGGGGAAGAGCTCGGCGAGGGTGCCGAGCTCCATCGCGGTGAAGGCGGCGGTGCGGACGGCGGCGGGCAGGATGCCGATCCCGACGACGATCCGCTCGGTCGCGGCGAGCACGGCCGCGGCCTGGGCGACGCCGCCGCGGAAGCCGAGGTCCTCGACGACCCAGAGCTCGTCGAAGCCGAGCTCCTCGGCGCGGCGGGCGTACGGCAGGACCTCGGCGGCGGGGAGATCGCGGGGGAGCAGGACGCCGACAGCGGCGTCGGGATTCGGAGTGCGCATCTCGCCAGCGTAGGACCGGCGGGGTGGAGTCCCCGAAATGGGGGCATCCGGATCCCCGGAGATCGGACGCCGCTGTCCCCCGAACAAGGACTTCGTTACCTGTTCGTAACAGAGCCGGGCGATCCAGTTCGTAGGGTCGACTCTGTGCGAGAACCGATCCGGTTCTCAGCAACTGTGAGTAAAGGACATCGATTGCCGCTTCACTTGTCCCACCGTCCACCCGTCCGCCGCGCCGAGAAGCGCATCCTCGCCGGCCTCGCCGCCCTCGGCATCGCCGCCTCGGGCGCCTTCGCCGTCTCGGCCGCCTCGGCCGCCCCGCTCGTCGGCGGGGCCGCTCTCGTCGGCGGACTCTCCACCCTCCAGACCTTCGACGACGGCGACTACGTCGTCACGCTCGTCGAGCCGTCCGCGGCGACCTACGAGGGCACCGATGCCCGCTTCGCCCGCACCGCTCCGGACGCCGGCGCGCAGCTGCAGGCCCGCTCGGCTCCGGTCGAGGACTACTCCGCTCACCTCGAGCAGCGGCAGGACGACGTCGCCGCCGCCGTCGACGCCGCGATCGGCTACCACTACACGGTCGCCCTCAACGGCTTCTCCGCCTCGCTCACCGCCGCGCAGGCGAGCGAGCTCGCCGGCCGCAAGGACGTCGCGCAGGTGCGGGAGCTCGAGGATCTGAAGCTCGACCGCGCCCCCGCCGCGACCGCGCCGGCCCCCGGCGCCACCGCCGAGGCCGGCATCCCCGTCCCCGACACCGGTCAGGAGCCCTCGACGAGCTTCCTGGGCCTCGAGGGCGACGGCGGAGTCTGGGACACCGTCGGCGGTGCCGAGAAGGCCGGCGAGGGCATCGTCGTCGGCGTCATCGACTCCGGCATCGCACCCGAGAACCCGTCCTTCGCGGGCGCTCCGCTCGCGACCTCCCCGGGCGCCGCTCCCTACACGGACGGCACGACCGTCAGCTACCGCAAGTCGGACGGCACCACCTTCGCCGGCTCCTGCTCGCCCGGCCTCGCCGGCTCCGAGCAGTGGGACGGCGGCGAGTGCAACCAGAAGCTGATCGGCGCGCGCTGGTTCCTCGGCCCGAACGAGGAGGCCGGCTCCGCCGACAACCCCGAGTACCGCTCCCCGCGCGACGCGGACGGCCACGGCTCGCACACCGCGAGCACGGCGGCCGGCAACGCCGACGTCGAGGCCTCGGTCGACGGCTACGACTACGGCACCATCTCCGGTGTCGCACCCGCCGCGAAGGTCGCCGCCTACAAGGTCTGCTGGAACGGCGACGTGGACGGCACCGACGACGACGACTACTGCTCCGGCGAGGGCATCCTGGCCGCGATCAACGCGGCCGTCGCGGACGGCGTCGACGTCATCAACTTCTCGATCGGCGGCGGTTCCGCCGTGTCGACGCTGACCCCCTACGACGAGGCGTTCCTGAACGCCGCGGCCGCGGGTGTCTTCGTGGCCGCCTCGGCCGGCAACTCCGGCCCGGGCGTCTCGACCCTCGACCACGCCTCGCCCTGGTACACCACGGTGGCCGCGTCCTCGATCCCGACCTACACGGCCACCGCCACCCTGGGTGACGGCCAGGCCTTCGTCGGCGGATCGATCAGTGTGCACGACGACGTCACCGGCCCCCTCGTGAACAGCGCCGACGTCGTCGTCGCCGGGACCGAGAACGCCGACATCTGCGCGCCGGGCTCGCTCGACGCCGCGAAGGTCGCCGGGAAGATCGTCGCCTGCACCGCCGGCGTCACCGCGCGCGTCTCCAAGTCGGCCGAGGTCGATCGGGCCGGGGGCATCGGCATGCTGCTGCTGAACCCGTTCCCGAACGCCCTGCACGTGGACGACCACTCGGTCCCGAGCATCCAGATCGACTCGCAGGCCTACGACGCGATCACCGCGTACGCCGGCACCGCGGGCGCGACGGCGACGCTGACCGAGGGCAACGCGACCGGCACCGAGATCCCGGTGCCGCAGGTCGCAGGATTCTCCTCGCGCGGCCCGGCCGAGGCGGACGGCACCGACGTGCTCAAGCCCGACCTCACGGCGCCCGGCGTCGCGATCCTCGCCGACAGCTTCAACGCCGAGGGCGACGACCCCGCCTTCGCGTTCGAGTCCGGCACCTCGATGTCCTCTCCGCACATCGCGGGCCTCGCCGCCCTCATCCTCGGCGTGACCCCGAACGCGTCGCCGTCGGCGGTCAAGTCGGCCATGATGACGACCTCCTACGACAGCGTCGACCAGTCGGGCGCCGCGTCCGACGACGTCTTCGCTCAGGGCGCCGGACACGTCGACCCGACCGCGTTCCTCGACCCCGGACTGCTCTACGAGAGCGGCACGAGCGACTGGATCGCCTTCCTCAAGGGCGCCGGCTACGTCTTCGCCGACCCCGAGCTCGACGCGGTCGAGGCGATCGACCCGTCCGACCTCAACCAGGCCTCGATCGCGATCGGCGCCCTGGCCGGGACCCAGACGGTCACCCGCACGGTCACCTCGACCGAGGCCGGCAGCTACACCGCCGGCCTCGACATCCCCGGGATCGACGCCGTCGTCTCGCCGTCCACCCTCTCCTTCACCGGAGCGGGCCAGACCGCCGAGTACACGGTGACCTTCACGAGGACCGACGCCGAGCTCGCCGAGTTCGCGACCGGCTACCTCACCTGGTCGAGCGCCGAGCACGAGGTGCGCAGCCCCGTGGCCGTGCGTCCCGTGCTGCTCGACGCGCCGTACGAGGTGTCGGGCTCCGGCTCGACCGGCTCGACGAGCGTCGAGATCATCCCCGGCATCGACGGCCCCCTGCCGCTGGTCCCGAGCGGCCTCGCGGTGGGAGTCCTCGCCGAGGACGCGACCGCGGCGGACGGCCACACCGGCACGCTGCCGCAGGGCGAGACCTTCGAGACGACCGTCGAGGTGCCCGAGGGCACCGAGTTCGCCCGCTTCGACCTCGACTCGCTCGACGACACGGCCGACCTCGACCTGACGATCGCGCAGATCGTCGACGGGAAGCCGGTGACCACGGCGACCAGCGCGACCGGCTCGGCCGACGAGCGGGTGGACCTCTACGCCCCCGAGGCCGGCAGCTACCTGGTCTCCGCGGACATCTACGCGGTGGGCGCGGAGCCGGAGGCGACGTTCGACCTCCGGAGCTTCCTCATCGCGGCGGACGGCGGCGAGGGCTCGCTGACCACCGCGCCCGAGACCGTCGACGCGGTCCTGGGTGAGCCGACGAGCTACTCCGTGTCCTGGACCGGCCTCGCCGGCCCGGCGCAGTACCTCGGCAGCATCGACTACGCGGACTCGGGTCTCCGGACCCTCGTCAGCGTGGACGTGACGGAGGCGGCGACGCCGGCTCCGACCGCGACGCCGACGGCCGGACCCACGGCCGAGCCGACCGCGACGCCGACCGCCGGACCGACGGCGACGCCGGCTCCGACCGGGACGCCGACCGCCGGACCGACCGCGCCTCCCGCGCCGACCTCCACGCCCACCGCCGGACCGGGCGCGCCCGGCCACGGAGCGGGCGGGCTGCCCTCCACCGGCTTCGGCGGCGGACTGCTCGGAGCGGGTGCCCTGGCGCTGATCGGCGCCGGAGCGGTGCTGACGGGACTGCGTCGCCGCGCGCTCGCGCAGCGTGAGGCGGGCGCCGCGGAGTAGCCCTCCGCAGCCCGTCGACGGCCGCTCCGCACGCCCCTCCGGGGTCGGCGGGGCGGCCGTCGCTCGTTGCGCGCGGGATCTCGATACGCCCGCTGCGCGAGCTACTCGATCACCATGGTGCGCCCGCTCTGCGGGCTGCTCGATCAGCATGGGTCGGAAGCCCTGGAGCTCCTCATGCTGGTCGAGTAGCCCCGGAGGGGCGTATCGAGACCCGCCGTCGCCCGCAGGGTGGCTTGCAGGCTCCGGTTCAGACGGTGGTGGATCTCGATACGCCCGCTGCGCGGGCTACTCGATCAGCATGAAGCGCCCGCTCAATCGGCGTAGCTGCTCGATCAGCACGAGGGAGCGAACGGCCACCGCGGAGCTCGCGCCGTCAGCTCAGCGCGCGGCGCCCCGAGATCACGCCGGACACCACGGCGACCACGCCGAAGACGATCGCGACGATCGGCTGGCCGAGGTCGAGCCAGGCGAGGGCGGCGGCGCCCATGATCAGCAGCTCGATCAGCGAGCGGCCGTAGAGGTCGATCGCGAGGACGGCGCGGGGCGAGAGGAACAGCGCCCAGAGCAGGATCGCCAGCACCGGTGCGCCCACGCCGAAGACGATGCTCCACGGCAGGTCCCAGGACAGGAAGCCCCACAGTCCGAGGCTGACGAACGCGAAGAGCTCGAGCACGAGGCGGAGGACGTCGTTCGGCCCGACCTTCTGATCGGTCCGTGCAGTGCCCGCTGTCGCTCGATTCACGCGGACCATCGTATCCGCCCGCGGTGAGTCGCCCGAGAGGGCTCGTTCTCCCGCCCTGCGGGCAGCCGTTCCGGGCGACTCGACGCCGCACGCCGGAGCGGCGCGGCGGTCAGTGGAAGATGATCGTGCGGGCGCCGTCGAGCAGCACGCGGTCCTCCGCGAACCACTTCACGGCCTGGGTCAGCGTGCGGCTCTCCTCGTCCTGCCCGATCGCGACCAGCTGCGCGGGGGAGTGCGAGTGGTCGACCCGCACGACGTTCTGCTCGATGATCGGGCCCTCGTCGAGGTCGCTCGTCACGAAGTGCGCGGTCGCGCCGATCAGCTTCACCCCGCGGGCGTGCGCCTGCTTGTAGGGGTTCGCGCCCTTGAAGCCGGGCAGGAAGGAGTGGTGGATGTTGATCGCCCGGCCGGCCAGGCGCGCGCAGAGCTCGGGGGAGAGGATCTGCATGTAGCGGGCGAGGACGACCAGCTCGATGTCGTGCTCCTCGACGACCTCGACGACGCGGTCCTCGAAGGCGCGCTTGGTCTCGGGCGACGTCACCGCCCGCGACTCGAACGGCACTCCGTAGAAGCCGGCCAGGTCTTGCAGCGTGGCGTGGTTCGAGAGGATCAGCGGGACGTCGATGGCGAGCTGCCCCGCACGCTGGCGGAACAGCAGGTCGTTCACGCAGTGCCCCGCCGTGGAGGCGAGCAGCAGCGTGCGCAGCGGGCGGCCGACGACGTCGAGCCGCCAGGTCATGCCGTAGTGCTCGGTGACCGGCAGCAGGGCGGCCTCGAACTCGTCGCGGGTGACGGGCGACTGCACCTGCAGGCGCATGAAGAAGCGGCCGGTGTCGGCGCTGGAGAACTGCTGGCTCTCGGTGATGTTGCCGCGGGCCTGCACCACCGCTCCCGAGACCGCGTGCACGATGCCGGGCAGGTCGGGGCAGGCGAAGGTGAGGGTCCAGTGGTTGCCGGGACCGCCGTCGGAGCCGCCGCTCGCCGCGTCGGCGGGCGTTCGGGCGGGAGCGGGCGCGGCGGAATCGGTCTGCATCCGCTCAGGATATCGGCCGCCCGTTGCTACACTGGCCGCGTCGCGACTGGCGTTCGGATGGGTGACCATCAGGGAGCGGCACCCTCTCCGGAGACCTCTTCCGGACACTTTTCCTGCCGCTCGCCTGGGCCGGAACGGATACCGTTGTTCTGCGTGCCCGAGCGTGCCTCGTCGCCTCGCGGACGCCATCCGTTTCGCAGCCAAGGAGCGCACGTGTCCTCTTCTCCCGCCTCGAGCACCGCCAGCACCGGTGTCTCGGCCTCGTTCAACGAGCCCGTCTCCGTCGTCGATCCCGAGATCGCCGCCGTCCTGCAGCAGGAGCTCGACCGCCAGCGTGGCTACCTCGAGATGATCGCCAGCGAGAACTTCGTGCCGCGCGCGATCCTCGAGTCGCAGGGCTCGGTCCTCACCAACAAGTACGCCGAGGGCTACCCCGGCCGTCGCTACTACGGCGGCTGCGAGTTCGTCGACGTCGCCGAGCAGCTCGCGATCGACCGCGCCAAGGCCCTCTTCGGCGCCGAGTTCGCGAACGTCCAGCCGCACTCCGGAGCGACCGCGAACGCGGCGGCGCTCGCCGCCCTCGTCCAGCCGGGTGACACCATCCTCGGTCTCGAGCTGGCGCACGGCGGCCACCTCACCCACGGGATGAAGCTCAACTTCTCGGGCAAGCTCTACAACGCCACGGCGTACGGAGTCGACCCGCAGACCTTCCGCATCGACATGGACGCGGTCCGCGAGAAGGCCCTCGAGGTCCGCCCGCAGGTCCTCATCGCCGGCTGGTCGGCCTACCCCCGCCACCTCGACTTCGAGGCGTTCCGCGCGATCGCCGACGAGGTCGGCGCCAAGCTCTGGGTCGACATGGCCCACTTCGCCGGACTCGTCGCCGCGGGCCTGCACCCCTCGCCCGTCCCGCACGCCGACGTGGTGACCACCACGGTGCACAAGACGCTCGCCGGCCCGCGCTCGGGCCTCATCCTCGCCAAGCAGGAGTACGCCAAGAAGCTCAACTCCGCCGTCTTCCCGGGCCAGCAGGGCGGACCGCTCATGCACGTCATCGCCGCGAAGGCCACCGCGTTCAAGCTCGCGGGCGAGCAGGAGTTCGCCGACCGCCAGGCGCGCACCATCCGCGGCGCGCAGATCCTCGCCGAGCGGCTCACCGCCGCCGACTCGAAGGCCGAGGGCATCGACGTGCTCACCGGCGGCACCGACGTGCACCTCGTGCTCGCCGACCTGCGCAACTCCCCGCTCGACGGCAAGCAGGCCGAGGACCGCCTGCACGAGGTCGGCATCACGGTCAACCGCAACGCGGTGCCGTTCGACCCGCGCCCGCCGATGGTCACCTCGGGCCTGCGGATCGGCACCCCCGCGCTCGCGACCCGCGGCTTCGGCGACGCCGAGTTCACCGTCGTGGCCGACGTCATCGCCGAGGCGCTCAAGCCCTCGGCCGACCTCGAGGCGCTGCGCGCCCGGGTCAAGGGGCTCACGGACGACTTCCCGCTGTACCCGGGGCTGTAGGCCGCCCCGCCCCTTTCGGGCGACCCCGCGCTCGGCGGGGTCCGGAGCGCCGAGCGCGCCTGCGGACACCGCCGAGCACTACTGCACGACAGGCGCGGGAGCGCCGACGAACGAGGAGTTCCACGATGACGGCACAGGTACTCGACGGCGTTGCGACCGCCGCGACGGTCAAGGCGGAGATCGCCGAGCGCGTGGCGGTGCTGCGCGAGAAGGGCGTCGTGCCCGGTCTCGGCACGCTGCTGGTCGGCGACGACCCGGCCTCGCGCTCCTACGTCGCGGGCAAGCACCGCGACTGCGCGGAGGTGGGCATCGAGTCGATCCGCGTCGACCTGCCCGCCACGGCGTCCGCCGAGGACATCCGCGCGGCCATCCGGCAGCTCAACGAATCGGACTCGGTGACCGGCTACATCATCCAGCTGCCGCTGCCCAAGGGCATCGACGAGAACGCGATGCTCGAGCTGATGGACCCGGACAAGGACGCCGACGGACTGCACCCGACCAACCTCGGCCGGCTGGTGCTGGGCGTCGAGGGCGAGCTCGACAGCCCGCTGCCCTGCACGCCGAACGGCATCGTCGAGATGCTGAAGCGCCACGAGATCCCGATCTCGGGGAAGCACGTCGTGGTCGTCGGGCGCGGACTCACGGTCGGCCGCCCGCTCGGGCTGCTGCTGACCCGCAAGGGGCTCGACGCGACGGTGACGCTGACGCACTCGCGGACGACGGATCTCGCCGCGGAGGTGCGGCGGGCGGACATCGTGGTCGCTGCCGTGGGCGTTCCTGGGCTGATCGCGGCGGACTGGGTGAAGCCGGGGGCGGCGGTGCTCGACGTGGGGATCACCCGGGTCGAGAATCCGGAGACGGGGAAGGCGAAGCTGACCGGCGACGTCGCTCCCGGGGTGGCCGAGGTCGCGGGGTGGCTGTCGCCGGTGCCGGGCGGGGTCGGGCCGATGACGCGGGCGATGCTGATCCACAACGTGGTGGGGGCGGCGGAGCGGGCTCTTCGCTAGCTCGACGTCGGGGTGCTTGCTGCCGGCGTACTGACGGTGGGAGGTGTGCGGTGCCTCGTCGCGGCTCCTTCCCGCGCGCCTTCGGCGCGCCCG